>NZ_JAAYXO010000117.1 GCF_012515855.1 Gordonia sp. (in: high G+C Gram-positive bacteria) | reverse complement strand
GCGCTGCCCGATTCTGCGCTGCCCGATCCCGCGCCTGCTCCGGCGGAGTCGGCCGGCGGTGATGTCAACGACTACCTGCGAGCGACCGGTTCGTTCCCGGCGCAGGCTGCGCCGATCCCGCCCGCCGCGGCGACACCGGCCCCAGAGCCGGAACAGACGCCGGTGCCCGATTCGTACATCGGTCGTCGTCGGCTGGGGGACGATATCGTCGTTCGGTCGGCGGATTCCGACCTTCCGGCCATGCAGTTCGTGTGGGAGGACCCGGACGAGAAGCCGAAGGGCGACTAGCCCGCCGGCGTGAAGTAGACTCGTAATCTGCAGCGATGATCCGGCAATCACCGGTGAGCTCTCGGAAGAACGGACCTGCGGGTCTCAGTAGAACCGGGCGGGCGCGGCCCGACACAGCCGCACCGATGAGTGGCGCACCCGCAACGGGTGCGCAAGCGGGGTGGTACCGCGCGCACGTCGAAGGCCCGAATGGCCGACGAATCCGCGTCCCCGTGCCGTAGACGGCCGACCCGAGGTCGGCGAGCACCAGGCACGAGGAGCAACGCGTGAGCGATCAGACAACCGATTCCGGCAGGCCCGACGAGGCCGGCACCAACCACTCTCGCGTGTATCCCATCGTCGACCTCACGGACGGGACCGGCCCCGGCGCGCCGTCGTTCCCCAGTGTCGAGGAAGCGGTCCTGGCGTACTGGGAGGCCGACGACACCTTCAAGGCGTCCATCGCCAACCGCGACGACGCCCCGGAATTCGTCTTCTACGACGGCCCGCCCTTCGCCAACGGGCTGCCGCACTACGGACACCTGCTGACCGGCTACGTCAAGGACGTGGTACCGCGCTATCAGACCATGCGGGGCAAGAAGGTCGACCGCCGGTTCGGCTGGGACACGCACGGTCTGCCCGCCGAACTCGAGGCCGAACGCCAACTCGGGATCACCGACAAGTCGGAGATCGAGAAGATGGGCGTCGACAAGTTCAACGAGTACTGCCGCGACTCGGTGCTCCGATACACCGGCGAGTGGCGGGACTACGTGACCCGCCAGGCGCGCTGGGTGGACTTCGACAACGACTACAAGACCCTTGATCTGGACTTCATGGAGTCGGTGATGTGGGCGTTCAAGCGGCTGCACGACAAGGGCCTGGTCTACCAGGGTTACCGCGTGCTGCCGTACTCCTGGTACGAGCAGACCCCGCTGAGCAACCAGGAGTCCAAGCTCGACGACGCCTACCGCATGCGGCAGGACCCCGCCGTGACCGTCACCATGCCGCTGGTGGTCTCGGAGGATTCGCCGCTGGCCGCGCTGAACGGGGTCAACGCCCTGATCTGGACCACCACGCCGTGGACGCTGCCGTCGAACCTGGCGATCGCCGTGCATCCGACCACCGAGTACTCGCACGTCCGCTCCGAGGCAGGCGTCGACTATCTGATGGCGACCGCGCTGGTCGGCGCCTACGCCAAGGAACTCGGCGAGGCGGAGACCGTCGCTCAGTACGTGGGCGCGGACCTCGCCGACCTGAACTACCGGCCGCCGTTCGACTTCTTCGTCGGCCACCCGAACGCGCACCGCGTCCTGTTGGCCGACTACGTGACCACCGAGAGCGGCACCGGTGTCGTGCACTTGGCGCCGGCGTTCGGTGAAGAGGACATGGATGTCGCGACCGCCGCGGGCATCGAGGTGGTCCAGCCGCTCGATCCGGGCGGCCGCTTCACCGAGATGGTGCCGCCGTACGAGGGCCAGATGGTCTTCGACGCCAACCCGAACATCATCAAGGACCTCAAGGCCGCCGGTCGCATCCTGCGGCACGAGACCATCGAGCACTCGTACCCGCACTCCTGGCGGTCGGGCCAGCCGCTGATCTACATGGCCGTGCCGTCGTGGTTCGTCGACGTCACCAAGATCAAGGACCGCATGCTGGAGCTGAACCAGGAGATCACCTGGTCGCCGTCGCACATCCGGGACGGGCAGTTCGGCAAGTGGCTCGAGGGCGCGCGCGACTGGAACATCAGCCGCAATCGCTACTGGGGCGCACCGATCCCGGTGTGGATCTCCGACGACCCCGCGTACCCGCGCGTCGACGTCTACGGCAGCCTCGACCAGCTCGAGGCGGACTTCGGGGTGCGCCCCGATAATCTGCACCGTCCGCACATCGACGACCTCGTCCGTCCCAACCCGGACGACCCGACGGGGAAGTCGACCATGCGGCGCGTGCCGGAGGTCCTCGACTGCTGGTTCGAGTCCGGCTCCATGCCGTTCGCGCAGGTCCACTACCCCTTCGAGAACAAGGAGTGGTTCGAGACCCACAACCCGGGCGACTTCATCGTCGAGTACAACGGGCAGACCCGCGGCTGGTTCTACAACCTGCACGTGCTGGCCACCGCGTTGTTCGATCGTCCGGCGTTCCGGACCGTCGCCGCGCACGGCATCGTGCTGGGCGACGACGGCCAGAAGATGAGCAAGTCCAAGCGCAACTACCCGGACGTCAACGAGGTCTTCGACCGCGACGGCTCCGACGCGATGCGCTGGTTCCTCATGGCCAGCCCGATCCTCCGCGGCGGCAACCTCGTCGTCACCGAACGCGGCATCCGCGAGGGGGTCCGGCAGGCGCTGCTGCCGATGTGGAACGCCTACAGCTTCCTGCAGCTCTACGCTGACCGTCCGGCCACCTGGCGGACCGATTCGCAGAACACCCTCGATCGCTACATCCTGGCGAAGCTGTCGGTGACCCGTGACGAGATGACCGAGGCGCTCGACGTCTACGACATCGCCGGGGCCTGCGAGAGCTTCCGCGAGTTCTGCGAGTCGCTGACCAACTGGTACGTGCGGCGCTCGCGCTCGCGCTTCTGGGCCGGCCAGGACGTCGGCGCGGACGCCTTCGACACCCTCTACACGGTGCTCGAGGTGGCCGGCCGGCTGGCCGCGCCGCTGCTGCCGCTCGCGACCGAGGCGATGTGGCGCGGTCTCACCGGTGGTCGTTCGGTCCACCTGACCGACTGGCCGACCGCCGACGAGCTGCACTCGGACCCCGAACTCGTCGACGCGATGGACCTGGTCCAGTCGGTCTGCTCGGTGGCGTCCAGCGTTCGCAAGGCCAACAAGCTGCGCGTGCGGTTGCCGTTGCCCGCGTTGACGCTGGCGTCGCCGAACGCCGAGCGACTCGCGCCCTACACCGATCTGATCGCCGACGAGATGAACGTCAAGAGCGTGGTGCTCTCCGGCGACGTCGACTCCGTCGGTCGGGTCGAGGTGGCGGTCAACGCCCGTGCCGCGGGACCGCGCATCGGCAAGGACGTCCAGCGCGCGATCAAGGCCGTGAAGTCCGGAGCCTGGGAGTTCGGGACCGACGCCGAGACCGGCGAGCAGACCGTCATCGCCGACGGCATCGAGTTGAAGGGTGAGGAGTTCACCCGCAAGCTCGTCGCCGTGGCGCCGGAGTCGACCGCGGAGATGCCGAACGGCGCGGGACTGGTCGTCCTCGACACGACCGTGACCCCCGAGCTCGAAGCGGAGGGCTGGGCCAAGGACCGCGTCCGCGAACTGCAGGACGCGCGACGCAACTTCGGGCTCGACATCTCCGATCGGATCTCGGTGCGCATGGTGGTCCCCGAGGACTGCGTCGGCGTCGCCGAGAAGCACGCTGACCTGATCTCCGGCGAGGTCCTGGCGACGTCGTTCGTCGTCGCCACCGGCGAGCCGGCCGCGATCGAACTCAGCAGCGGCGTCAGCGTCGACCTCGCGAAGGCCTGACCGCTCAGCTGGGCAACCGAGTCATCTCCGGATACTTCGGCGACAGACCGTCGCCGCTCGAGGTTCCCCGGAGGCGGCGCCCGATCCAGGGCGCCGCGAACTCGGTCGCCCAGCGCCGGTTCGCTGCGCGCCGCTGAGCCGCCGTGAGGTCGGGGAGGGGCTCTGACGCCAGGGGCGTCAGCTCGTGCTCCACCGCCAGGGTGTTGAGGACTTCGATCGCCATTCGCTGGTGTCCGGCGGATGACATGTGCAGGCGATCGAAGTCCCACAGGCGGCTGTCTCGGTACTCCGCGACGCGCCAGAAGTCGACGATCGTCGCGCCGCGGCGATCGGCGATCTCGCGGACGCCCTCGGTGTAGATGGCGAATCGACCGCGCAGGCTGCGGAACAGCGGCCACCCGCCGGGGTCGTGGGCCGTGAACATGACGATCCGTGCGCTCGAGGCCGCGAGGCGGGCGATGCCCCGGTCGTAGGCGGTGAGGATGTCGTCGAGGTCGACTCGCGGTCGCAGAATGTCGTTGGCGCCGGCGTAGATCGTGATGAGATCCGGACTCATCGCCAGCGCGGAATCGACCTGTTCGGCGAGAATCGGGCCTAGCTTCCGGCCCCGGATTGCGAGGTTCGCGTACTCGGCGTCGGGGTTGATTCGGGCGAGTTCGGCGGCGACCCGGTCGGCCCACCCGCGGACCCCGTTGGGTACATCGGACGCCGGATCACCGACCCCTTCGGTGAAGGAATCGCCCAGCGCTGCGTAGCGGAGATATGACATCCGATCGAGACTACTCCGGGACCCTTAATGCTAGGTCAGGGGGTATTTCGGGGGTATCATGTGTCCATGAAAAGTGCTGATCTCGAGAGACTCCAGCGCTGGGAGGATAACGGCGCCGACTGGGGCGTGGTCTCGCTGAGGACCACGGCCGCCACCATCGCTCTGCTTCGCTGCGACGGAGGTGAGGAGGTCGACCGATTCACGACCACCGATCCTCGTGTGTTGGCGCGGTGCCGAGAGCGACGTGGCTGAGTCGAATTCCGAACGTAGTGCCCGGTGGGTCCTGCACATCGACATGGATGCTTTCTTCGCGTCCGTGGAACAACTGACTCGTCCCACCCTCGCCGGTCGGCCGGTGCTGGTCGGCGGCCTCGGCGGCCGTGGCGTCGTCGCGGGCGCCAGTTACGAGTCGCGAGCCTTCGGGGCCCATTCGGCGATGCCGATGCATCAGGCACGTCGACTGGTCGGCGGTACGGCGGTCGTGGTGCCGCCGCGCGGTTCCGTGTACCGGGTGGTGAGCGAACGCGTCTTCGCGATCATGCGGACCTTCGTGCCGGTGATCGAGACCCTCTCCTTCGACGAAGCGTTCGGTGAGCCGAGCGAACTCATCGGGGCCACCGTGGACGAAGCGGCCGCCTTCGCCGAGGCGCTCCGCACGGCGATCCGCGACCAGGTCGGGCTCCCGGCATCGGTCGGTTTCGGCTCGGGCAAACAGATCGCGAAGATCGCATCGGGTGAGGCCAAACCGGACGGCATCGCGGTGATCCCGCCGTCGCGGGAACTGGACTTTCTGCAGTCGCTGCCGGTGCGGAAGCTCTGGGGCGTCGGGCCGGTCACCGGAGATCGGCTCGCGCGGCTCGGTGTCGAGACCATCGGGCATCTCGCCGCGTTGTCGGAGCCCGAAGTGGTCTCGGTGCTCGGCGCGACGGTGGGGCCCTCACTGCACCGACTGGCGCAGGGCATCGACACCCGACCCGTGGCCGAGCGCGCCGAGGCCAAACAGATCAGCGCGGAATCGACCTTCGCCGTCGACATCGTCGATGCGGCTCGACTGCGGGCGGCGGTGTCGGACGCTGCTGCTCATGCCCATCGACGTCTGCTCGCCGATGGGCGCGGGGCGCGGACGGTGGTGGTGAAGCTGCGGCGGTCGGACATGTCGATCCTGACCAGATCCATCACGCTCCCCGCCGCGACCACCGACCTCGACGGACTCACCGCAGCGGCGCACCGGGTGATGCTGGACCCGTTGGAGGTCGGTCCCATCCGACTCGTCGGCGTGGGCTACTCCGGGCTGTCGGAGACTCGGCAGGAGACCCTGTTCCCGGGACTGGGCGAGTTCCTCGACGAAGCAGAGGCCGTTGCGGCGGAAGACGACTCGGCTGCATCGGTGAGCGCTGCCGTGTCGACTGAGGAGCCGACGACGTCGGCAGCATGGCCGACCGGCGCGGACGTCTTCCACGCCGAGCACGGGCACGGGTGGGTGCAGGGCGGCGGCCACGGTTTCGTGACGATTCGCTTCGAGACGCGGGCGACCGGACCCGGCCGGGCCCAGACGTTCCGCCTTCCGGACCCGACCCTGCAGCGAGCGGACCCGCTCGACAGCCTCGCGTGGGAACTCACGGAGGCCGTCGACGGCGACGTCACGATGCAGGCGATGACGCTCTGAAGAACTCGGCGACGGTCGTGGCGTCGGCCCCGGTCGACAGCAGTGCGATCAGGGCCATCCGAGCCTGAGGCGCACGCAACCACGGTGAGAAGATCGCTCCCGCGCGGACCAGATCCACGCCGCCGCCACCGCCGCCGTACGTGGGTTCCACCTCGCCGAACGGAACACGAGTCGATACGACCACCGCGACGTTCTTCTGGACCGCCTGATGGACCTCGGCGGTGATGTCCGGGTGGGTGTTGCCCGACCCGGTGGCGGAGAGGACGATCCCGGCCGCGCGCTGAGCCACGCCGGAGGCGATGGTTCCCGGCGACACACCGGGGTAAAGCGCGAGCAGATCCACCCGGGCGGGATGGCCGGCAGGCAGCGATCGGGCCACCAGCGGTCGCGGCATGTCGGCGTGGACGGTGTCGAAGGCCACGACGTCGGTCGTGGAGATCTTGAACGCGCCACGCGCACCGAGCACCCGGCCGCCCAAGGCCACCAGCACACCGCGTCCGCGCGAATCCGGGTCGGCGGCGAGTGCCACGGCGGCGCCGATGTTCGCGGGGCCGTCCGACAGCGCGTGGTCGGCTGCGTACTGGGCGCCGGTGAACACGACCGGCCGCGGGTCGGCAGCGAACACATCGGCCAAGAAGGCGGTCTCTTCGAGGGTGTCGGTGCCGTGGGTGACGACGACGCCGACGACCGTCGAGTCGGCGAAGGCCTCGGCGATCGCCGCGACGATCGCGAACTGGTCCCGAACGGTCAGCGCCGACGAGTCCTTGGCCATCAGTTCGACCGGCGTCACCGCGATGTCGGCAGCGGTCTGCGGAACGAGGTCTGCGGCGTGGAGAACGGGAACGGTCCCGTCCTCGGTGCTGCGCGATGCGGCGGTGCCGCCAGTGGTGATCATCACGACCCGACGAGTGCTCATGGCGACGATTGTTCCATCCCGAGCCCAATAATGTGCGCAGGTCGGCTGGTGCTGACGAGACAGATGAGACGTTGCTGAGAGAACAGCGTGCAGACGATGTGCGACTTCGCTCGCGGTCCGCTCTTTGGCATAGTGGTGTGAGTTCGGGCCCGGGAAGGGCCTGTGATCAACCGACAAACGTAAGGACGACTTCGGTGAACATTCGTAAATTCGTGACCGGCGCCGTGGTCGCCGCAGCGCTCGCAGCCACCGCAGCCTGCGGTGGCGACGAGAGCAACGTGCCTCCGGTGCCGACCGCCGCAGCGACCAGCGCGACCGCGGAGACCACCGGGACCGCCACCGGCGCTGATTCGGAGATGACGAACCCGAACAAGGTTCCCAGCGTCTCCGCGCTGAACGACATGCTCCAGTCGGCGCTCGATCCGAAGGTCAAGCCTGCTGACAAGGTCCAGCTGGTCGAGGGCTCCGAGGTGGACCCGGACCTGTTCAAGGAACTGGTGAAGGCCAAGAAGGACAACCCGGACGTCACCTACGAGATCAAGCGCCCGATCCTGAAGGACGGACCGAAGCGCGCCAAGGTCAAGGTCGAGGTGAAGCTGCCGGACAACCCGCCGACCAAGATCGACGCCTCCATCGTGTTCGACGACGGTCGTTGGAAGCTCTCGAAGCAGACCGTCTGCCCGCTGCTGGCCCAGGCCGAGGTCGAGTCGCCGCTGTGCGCCGACTCGTCGAGCAGCAAGGCCAAGAAGCCGAGCACCAGCAAGAAGGTCGCCGACTAGCCCGACCGGCTTTCGTTCCTCACCCTCGTCGGGTGGGAGTCACTGAGACTTCCGCCAGACGAGGGTGAATTCGTTCTGCTGCAGGATCGGTCGGTTGGGATCGTCGCCGACCAGTTCGCGTCCGCCCTTCATCGACATCCGGCCCGCGGTCGGCAGCAGGCGTCGCAGATCGACAGTGATGGAGCCCTTGCCTGTCATCGAGTAGCGATTGATGTGGAGCTTGGCCTCCGAGCCGGGGATCGCGAAGACCGAGTTCACCGGTTCCTCGTCGACGGTGACGTCGAGCGTGAGGAGGTCGCCGTCGCGCGCGGCGAGGGTGACGTTCATGGTCTGGGTGACGGTCGCGGCCGCGGAGACCGTTCGGACCGATCGCCAGGTGGCGCCCGGCGCGACCGGGGAGGTCGGCAGCGGCACCGCGTAGTCGAGGCTGCCGATCAGCGACTGCTCCAGCGCGCTGCGGGCGGGCGACTCCGAGGCGTCGGTCGGCTTCAGTCGCAGTCGCGTCGGGGTCATGCCCGCAGCGAACGACAATCCGCCGGTCGAACCGTCGAGTGCTCCCAGCAGACTGCTCAGGTTGGTGTCTTTGCTGGTGGGTGTGCCGATGCGGAACTCGAGGTCGGTCGGGTCGTCGCACACCGATCGAGCAGTGATGGGGGTCGCCAACTGCTGTTCGGTCTTCTGCACCTCGTTGGTGCCGTCGTTGGCCGAGGTCGGAGCGATGCTCGCCTCGATCGACGACGTCTCGAGCGTCACCTCTTGCGGTGATGCGGTGTCCGGCTTCACGGTCAGCGGTTGGGCGACGCCTTCGCCCGGCGACAGCACGGTGACCTCCGCGGTGGGAATGTTGATCGACCGGGACCCGTCGTCTCTGCTGGTCGCGGTGGCTGCGCAGGGGGCGTCGTCGACCGGTTCGTCCGATGAGCACGCGGTGAGACCGGCTGCGAGGACGACGGCGGCGGTCGCCGCGTACGTTGCGCGACGGCGCATTCCGGGACGGTTCGAGGGCAGCGGCGTGACAGTCACACTCGCCAGCGTAGTGCGGTCTCCGGAACGCCCGACGGAGGCGGGGTGTGATGTCTGCTGCGCAGGTGTGGACAATTGACGGCATGAACCAACCTGCGGCGCAGAACGCCGAACGATCGTCGGGCCGGCGTGGGCTCGCGCTGATCCCGATTCTGGCGGCGGTCGCGGTGGGGGCCTACCTCGCCGATGTGCTGAGCAAGGTCCTCGTCGTCGCGAAGATGGAGCCGGGCGAACGGATCTCGGTGATCGGCGACTTCCTGACCTTCCGGCTGGCTCGGAACAGCGGTGCGGCGTTCTCGATGGCCACCGGCTACACGTGGGTGCTGAGCATCGTCGCGCTGTCGGTGGTCGTCGGCATCATCATCTACGCCAAGCGGCTCGGTTCGCTCGGCTGGGTGATCGGCCTCGGGCTGGTTCTCGGCGGGGCGCTGGGCAACCTGACCGACCGGATGTTCCGCTCGCCGGGCCCCCTGCGCGGTCACGTGGTCGACTTCATCCAGGTCGGCAGCTGGTGGCCCACCTTCAACCTGGCCGACTCGGCCGTCGTGTGCGGTGCGATCCTCCTGGTGGTCCTCACGCTGCTCGGCTACGACTACGACGGCACGCGCACTGGCTGGGCGGCCCGCCACGAATCTGCCGACACACAGTCCGCCGACACTGCCGCTGCTACCGATCCGGAGAACAACGATGCGTGAATCACGAGCGATGCCGGTGCCGGACGGACTGCACGGCATGCGGATCGACGCCGGGGTGGCCCGCGTGCTCGGGCTGTCGCGAACGGTGGCGGCGACGCTGGCCGATGCGGGCGACATCACGGTCGACGGCGTGGCCGTCGGCAAGTCGCACAAGCTGGTGGCGGGCAGCTGGCTGGACGTGACCCTGCCCGAGCCCGAGCGTCCGCTGGCCGTCGAACCGACACCGGTGGAGAACCTCGAGGTGCTGTACCACGACTCGGACATCATCGTCGTCGACAAGCCCGCGGGAGTGGCTGCCCATCCGTCCCTCGGGTGGTCGGGCCCCACGGTCGTCGGCGCGCTGGCCGCCGCGGGTTTCCGCATCTCCACATCGGGCGCGCCGGAGCGCCAGGGGATCGTGCACCGCCTGGACGCCGGAACGTCGGGGGTGATGGCGGTCGCGGCGTCGGAGCACGCCTACACGCTGATGAAGCGCGCGTTCAAGCAGCGGACCGTGGAGAAGCAGTACCACGCACTGGTTCAGGGGCACCTGGATCCGCCGTCGGGCACCATCGACGCGCCCATCGGCCGACACCCGGGCGGCGACTGGCGGTTCGCCGTGCGCGCCAACGGGCGCGAGTCGGTGACGCACTACGACACGCTCGAGATGTTCGCCGCGGCATCGCTGCTCGACGTCCAGCTCGAGACCGGCCGCACCCACCAGATCCGCGTGCACTTCTCGGCGATGCATCACCCGTGCTGCGGCGATCCGACCTACGGCGCCGACCCGAAGCTCGCCGCCAAGCTGGGACTCGACCGCCAGTGGCTGCACGCGCGGTCGCTCGCGTTCGCGCACCCGGCCGACGGGCGGCGGGTGGAGTTCACCGCCGATTATCCGGCCGATCTGCAGCACGCGATCGACATCCTGCGGGAGCCGTGACGCGACACGCCGTGCTGCCGCAGTAGGACACGCGGAGGAACGCCTGCCACTCCCGTCACAGGCCAGCGTGCCGGGCTCGCTGTGTCCGAGGTTTTCTCTACAGTGGAGAGGTCTCAAGCCAGTTCGATCGTCGTCAAGGGAGCCGCCGAGTGTCCGGGTCGTTCGTTCATCTGCATAACCACACCGAGTTCTCGATGCTCGACGGTGCTGCGAAGATGTCGCCATTGTTCGCCGAGGCCGAGCGCCTGGGCATGAACGCGATCGGGATGACCGACCACGGGAACATGTTCGGTGCGAGCGAATTCTACAACACCGCGCGCAAGCACGACATCAAGCCGATCATCGGCATCGAGGCGTACATCGCTCCGGAGTCGCGGTTCAACACCAAGCGCGTGCTGTGGGGTACCCGCGACCAGAAGGGCGACGACGTCTCGGGTTCGGGCGCCTACACGCACATGACGATGGTCGCGCAGAACGCGACCGGTCTGCGGAACCTGTTCAAGCTGTCGTCGTTGGCATCGATCGAAGGACAGCTGGGCAAGTGGTCGCGCATGGATGCGGAGATCATCGCCGAGCACGCCGAGGGCATCATCGCGACCACCGGGTGCCCGTCCGGTGAGGTGCAGACCCGACTGCGCCTGGGACACGACGCCGAGGCCCTCGAGGCCGCGGGCAAGTGGCAGGAGATCTTCGGCAAGGAGAACTTCTACCTGGAGCTGATGGAGCACGGCCTCGAGATCGAGCAGCGCGTGCGGTCGGGGCTGCTCGACGTCGGACGCAAGCTGGGCATCACGCCGCTGGTGACCAACGACTGCCACTACGTCACCCGCGGGCACGCCGAGGCCCACGAGGCCCTGCTGTGTCTGCAGACCGGCAAGACCCTGTCCGACCCGACGCGCTTCAAGTTCGATGGCGACGGCTACTACCTGAAGTCGGCGCAGGAGATGCGCGAGCTGTGGGACGACGTGGTCCCGGGCGCGTGCGATGCGACGCTGGAGATCGGGGAGCGCGTCGAGTCGTACGGCGAGGTCTTCGCCCACCACGACCGGATGCCGATCTTCCCGGTGCCCGAGGGGTACACGCAGGAGACGTGGCTGGAGCGGGAGGTGATGGCGGGCCTGGATCGTCGGTTCGAAGGCAAGCAGCCGCCCGCCGACTACGTCACGCGCGCCGAGTACGAGTTGCGCGTCATCAATCAGATGGGCTTCCCCGCCTACTTCCTGGTGGTCGGCGACCTGATCGCGCACGCCCTCGAGGTCGGCATCCGCGTCGGACCCGGCCGAGGCAGCGCAGCGGGATCGCTGGTCGCCTGGGCGCTCGGCATCACGAACATCGACCCGATTCCGCACGGCCTGCTGTTCGAGCGGTTCTTGAATCCCGAGCGCGTGTCGATGCCGGATATCGACATCGACTTCGACGACCGTCGTCGCGGCGAGATGATCACCTACGCATCGAACAAGTGGGGCCACGACAAGGTGGCGCAGGTCATCACCTTCGGCACCATTAAGACCAAGGCAGCGATCAAGGACTCCGCGCGCGTCCAGTTCGGCCAGCCCGGGTTCGCGATCGCCGACCGCATCACCAAGGCGCTGCCGCCGCCCATCATGGCCAAGGACATCCCGGTCTGGGGCATCACCGACCCGGAGCACGAGCGGTACTCGGAGGCGACCGAGGTCCGCACGCTGATCGAGACGGATCCCGACGTCAAGCGCATCTACGACACCGCGCTCGGCCTGGAGGGCCTGGTCCGCAACGCAGGCGTGCACGCCTGCGCGGTGATCATGTCGTCGGAACCGCTGACCGATGCGATTCCGGTGTGGAAGCGGGCGCAGGACGGCGCCATCATCACCGGCTGGGACTATCCGTCGTGCGAGGCCATCGGCCTGCTGAAGATGGACTTCCTGGGCCTGCGCAACCTCACCGTCATCGGTGACGCGATCGAGAACATCAAGACCAACCGCGGCGTCGACATCAACCTCGACAAGCTGCCGCTCGAGGACGAGAAGACCTATGAGCTGCTGGCTCGCGGCGACACGCTCGGCGTGTTCCAGCTCGACGGTGCTGCGATGCGTGAGCTCCTGAAGATGATGCAGCCCACCGGGTTCGAGGACATCGTCGCCGTGCTGGCCCTGTATCGACCCGGTCCGATGGGTGTGAACGCGCACACCGACTACGCCAAGCGCAAGAACGGCCTGCAGGACGTCAAGCCGATTCACCCGGAGCTCGAAGAACCGCTGAAGGAGATCCTGGCCGAGACCTTCGGTCTGATCGTCTATCAGGAGCAGATCATGCAGATCGCTCAGAAGGTGGCGGGCTACTCTCTCGGGCAGGCCGACCTGCTCCGTCGCGCCATGGGTAAGAAGAAGAAGGAGATCCTGGACGAGGCCTACGACGGCTTCGCCGAGGGCATGAAGAGCAACGGGTTCTCCCAGGCCGCGATCACCGCGCTCTGGGACACCGTCCTTCCGTTCGCCGGCTACGCGTTCAACAAGTCGCACGCCGCGGGCTATGGACTGGTCTCCTTCTGGACCGCGTACCTCAAGGCCAACTACCCGGCCGAGTACATGGCAGGACTGCTGACCTCGGTCGGTGACGACAAGGACAAGGCCGCCATCTATCTGGCGGACTGCCGCAAGATGGGCATCACCGTTCTGCCGCCCGACGTCAACGCCTCCCGCGCCGACTTCGCCGCCGTCGGCGAGGACATCCGCTTCGGCCTGGCCGCGATCCGCAACGTCGGCACCGGTGTCGTGGCGTCGATCATCGCCGCCCGCGAGGAGAAGGGGGCGTTCACCAACTTCTCCGACTACCTGGGCAAGATCGACATCACCGCCTGCAACAAGAAGGTCACCGAGTCGTTGGTGAAGGCCGGCGGGTTCGACTCGCTCGGTCACGACCGCAAGGGGTTGTTCCTGGTCCACGCCGACGCCATCGACGCGGTGCTGTCGACCAAGAAGGCCGAGGCGATCGGTCAGTTCGATCTGTTCGGTGGCGCCGGGGGCGAAGACGTCGGGACCGACGTGTTCGCCGTTCGCGTCCCGGAGGACGAGTGGGAGACCAAGCACAAGCTCGCCCTGGAGCGCGACATGCTCGGCCTGTACGTCTCCGGCCACCCGCTCGCAGGTCTGGAGCACGCGATCGCGGCACAGACCGACACCGCCATCAGCTCGCTGCTCGAAGGCGGGGTGGCGGACGGCGCGCAGATCACGATCGGCGGCATCATCTCGTCGGTCACCCGGCGGGTCAACAAGAAGGGCGAGCCCTGGGCCGCAGTCACCATCGAGGATCTCGTCGGTGGCGTCGAGGTGTACTTCTTCCCGCGCGCCTACACCGCGTACGGCATGGATCTGGTGCCCGACAACATCGTGCTGGTCCGTGCGCGGGTCAACAAGCGCGACGATTCCACGATGATCAGCGCCAACGACCTCGCGGTCCCGGACCTCTCTGCGGTGGGCACCACGAAGCCGCTCAACCTGACGCTCTCGGCGCGCATCTGCACGCCCGACCGCGTCAGTGCCCTGAAGCAGATCCTGGTGCGGCACCCCGGTACGTCGGACGTGCACGTCACTCTGGTGAGCGAGCGCAACAAGCAGACCCAACTGCGACTGACCGAAGCGCTCCGCGTGGCACCCACGTCGGCGCTGATGGGCGATCTGAAGGCGTTGCTCGGGCCCGGCTGCTTGCTGTAGTTCGGACGCGGACGACAGCAGAATTCGGGTCCCCGAAACTTCGGTCGGGATTGCGCTATACTCTGTGTTATGACCGCGCTGATCACTACTGCCCCCGCAGCCGAAAAGACGAGCGACGTGCTCCATGTCTCGGTTTTCGGGGTCCCGTGGCCGGTCTACAAGGTCGTCGCCGTCGTAGCCGCGGTGCTCGTCGCGGCGCTGACCTACACCTTCACCGAGTCGGGCGCGACGGCGATGTGGGCCAGCGCAGGCGTGCTCCTCACCGTCTGGTGGGTCGGCTACCGAGTCTTCCGTGAGCGGTGGGACCATGGAGAGCGTGACTCCTCAGCCGAAAACCGTGACCGACTCTGACCTCACCCTCACCCGGGCGAGTATTGAGGATGCGGCGCGTCGCCTCGACGGCATCGTGCGCCGTACCCCGCTCGAGGACTGTCCTCGACTGAGCGAGCAGACCGGCGCGACCATTCGCCTCAAGCGCGAAGACCTGCAGACGGTGCGGTCGTACAAGATTCGCGGCGCTTACAACATCATGGCGCAGCTGACCGAGCAGGAGCTTGCGGCGGGCGTCGTGGCCGCCAGTGCCGGAAACCATGCCCAGGGCGTCGCCTACGCCTGCGCGACGATGCGCGTCAACGGGCGCATCTACGTCCCGACCACCACGCCCAAGCAGAAGCGCGATCGCATCCTGTGGCACGGCAAGGGGTTCGTCGAGCTGATCGCCGTCGGCGACACCTACGATGCCGCCGCGTCCGCGGCGCAGAGCGACGTGATGCGGACCGGGGCGACATGGATCCACGCCTTCGACGACCCTCGCACGGCGGCGGGGCAGGGGACCATCGGCAAGGAGATCGTCGAGCAGCTCGGTACGGATCCCGACGTGGTGATCCTGCCGGTCGGTGGCGCGGGCTGCATGGCGGGCATCGTCACCTACCTGCGTGAGGTCTGCCCCGACGTGGCGATCGTCGGTGTGGAGCCGCGCGGTGCGGTGTCGCTGGCCGCGGCCCTGGTGCACGGCGAGCCGTACACCCTGCCGACCGTCGACTCCTTCGTCGACGGCGCCGCCGTCAAGCGGGTCGGCGGCCTCGGATGCGGCGTGATGTCGGCCGCCGGAGCGCGTGTGGTGGCGCACCCGGTGCTCGATTCGATCGCCGAGACTCCCGCCGTTCCGGTGATCGCGTCGTCGGAGATCGATTTCGAGCCCGGCAGCGTCACGATCACCAACGTCAGCGAGGGCGCCATCTGCTCGACCATGCTCGAGCTCTATCAGAACGAGGGCATCATCGCCGAGCCCGCCGGCGCGCTCGCTGTCGCCGCCGCACAGGAACTTCGGCTGCCTGCGGGTGCGAACGTGGTGGTCTTGGTGTCGGGCGGCAACAACGACGTCTCGCGCTACGGCGAGATCGTCGAGCGGTCGCTGGTCCACCGCGGCCTCAAGCACTACTTCCTGGTGAACTTTCCGCAGGAACCCGGAGCACTGCGTCGTTTCCTCGACGAAGTCCTCGGTCCGGACGACGACATCACGCTGTTCGAGTACGTCAAGCGCAACAACAGGGAGACCGGAGCCGCGCTGGTCGGCGTGGAACTCGGCGACCGGCAGGGCCTGGAGGGTCTTCAGGATCGGATGGCCCGGTCGCGGCTCGACGTGGAGCGGCTGGAGCCGGACACGCCGGCTTATCGCTACCTCACGTAGGTCCGAGAATCCGCGAACGTCGCGCCGCCCGAGTCGAAATCGACTCGGGCGGCGTGCTTTCGGGCGATTCACCGGGCGGACCGGGCTGTCACTGCAAAACCTTCGCGATAGCAGGCCTTTTTCGGACATCGACGGTCCGCGGGGCGTCTACCTGCCCGATTCCTACATAGGTGCAGTTATGTGTGTCCCCTCGCACACCCGTAAGAAAATGCTGTGGATATTACGACCGAACGATCTGTTGAGTCGTATGCGTGGGGGCACAGATTTACACCGCTTCCTGGCTGGCGCTCGCAGATCTCAAGGTGAAGGCAGGGGATGAGCACAGACACGGTAGGCACGCAACCGCGCGTGGGTGGCCGACGCTGGTCCGACAGCGGTGCCGGTAAGTGGTTCGACGAGCACGTCAAGAAGTCCTTCGAGACCTTCGGTCGCCAGCTCGCGATGTTCGTCGAGGTGTTCAAGGTCCTGATCGAGGACATCGTCAAGAAGCGCTTTCCGTTCGGCGAGTTCGTCCGCCAGTGTGCGTTCATGGCGTCGACGTCGGTGTTCCCCACGTTCCTGGTCGCCATTCCGATCGGCGTCATCGTGTCGATCCAGGTGTCGAACATCGCCGGGCAGATCGGTGCGACGTCGTTCGCCGGTGCGGCGACCGGCCTGGGCGTGATCCGCCAGGGTGCGCCGCTGGTCACTTCGCTGCTGCTCGCGGGAGCGGTCGGATCGGCGATCGCCGCAGATCTCGGCTCGCGGACCATCCGCGAGGAGATCGATGCGATGAAGGTGATGGGTGTCAATCCGGTTCAGCGCCTCATCTCGCCGCGCCTGCTCGCGACCATGGTCGTCTCGTTCCTCCTCTGCGGGTTCGTCTGTTTCGTCGGCTTCATCACCGGCTACTTGTTCAACGTGTACTTCCAAGGTGGAACACCCGGCAGCTACACCGGCACGTTCGCCTCGTTCGCGGGTGTGCCCGATCTCGTGTTCGCGCTGGTGAAGGCCGTGATCTTCGGTGTGATCGTCGCGATCGTCGCCTGCGACAGAGGGCTGTCCACCAGCGGTGGTCCCGCCGGTGTCGCGAACTCGGTGAATGCGGCAGTCGTCAACTCGGTGATCCTGCTGTTCACCGTGAACGTGATCCTGACGCAGATCTTCGCTCTCGTGGTCCCGGCGAAGGTGGTGTGACATGACCGCATCCCGGTATGTGCCGCCCGTGCTGAAACCGCTGGAGTGGCTCAAGAAGCTCTGGGAGGGCCCGCGCGACGCGATCGTCGCGATGGGGCACCTGATCACCTTTCTGGTGAAGTCCATCGGGCTCGCACCGATCACCTTCACGCACTACCGCAAGGAGGTCTGGCGGCTGCTGTCGGACGTCGCGTGGGGCAACGGTGCGATCGTAGTGGGCGGCGGCACCGTCGGCGTCATGATCATCCTCGGGGTGATGGGCGGCGCGACCGTCGGCATCGAGGGATACACCGCCCTGAACCTCCTGGGCATGGCTCCGCTCACCGGCGGGCTGTCGGCCTTCGCGACCACCCGTGAGATCGCGCCGCTGCTGGCGGCGACCGCCTTCACCGCGCAGTCGGGCTGTCGCTTCACCGCCCAGCTCGGCTCGATGCGGATCAGCGAGGAGATCGACGCCCTCGAGTCGATCGCGATCCGCCCGCTGCCGTACCTGGTGACGACGCGCATGGCGGCGGCGGTCCTCTCGATCATTCCGCTGTACGCCATCTCGCTGGCTGCCAATTACATCGCCTGCCAGGTGATGTTCCAGTTGCAGTCGGGGGAGGGCGCCGGAACCTACCTGCACTACTTCGAGCAGTTCATGCTCTCGCGCGATGTGGTCTTCTCGTTCATGAAGGTGATCGTCTTCGTCCTGTTGACGACGTTCATCCAGTGCTACTACGGGTACTTCGCCTCCGGTGGTCCGGAAGGCGTCGGCGTGGCCGCCGGTCACGCGATCCGCCTGTCGATCATCACGATCGTGTTCGCGAACCTGATCCTGACCCTGGTCTTCTGGGGCACTTCCGCCGGCATCAAGATATCGGGATAGCTGAATGAAAATCGACACCGGTGGACGCGATCCGTCACTGAAGGCGTACTTTGTGCGCGGCCTCGCCTTTCTCGCCGTGGCCGTCGTGGTCGCGGGCCTGCTGCTGGCGCGCTACGAGGGCAAGTTCGAGAGCCGCACGGAGATCACCGCGCAGCTGGCCGACATCGGCGACGGCCTCGTGTCCGGGGCCGACGTGCGCTACAACGGCTTCATCGTGGGGACCGTCGACTCGATCGAGTTGGTGAGCGTCGGCGGCCAGAACCCCAAGAAGAACGTCGCGCTGGTCCTGAGTCCGGCGCAGGCCGAAGGCATTCCGGCCAACACGACCGCCCGCACGGTGCCGTCGAACCTGTTCGGCGTCAACGCGGTCGAGCTCATCGCGCCCGCGAACCCGTCGTCGGAGCGACTCAGCAGTGGCGACGTGGTCGAGGCCGACACCTCCGAGCCGACGATCCGTCTGCAGGATGCGCAGAACGAGCTCCGCACGCTGCTGCGCAGCGTGCCGCCGGAGGACCTCGGCATGGTCCTCGGCACCATCGCCGACGCGCTGCAGGGTGGTGGCGCCACCTTCTCGACCTTCGTCGGCGTCCTCGACACCTACTGGAAGACCATCAACGAGCAGTTCCCAGCCGGTGCGCCGTCGGGATTCGACAACTTCAACCGGGCCGTCAACGGACTGGCGAAGTCGACGCCGGAACTGCTCGATGCGATCGGCAAGTCCGTGGTCCCCGCGATGACCATCGCCGAGAACTCCGAGCAGCTGACCGCGCTGCTGTCGGCCGGTCAGGGCATGCTCGACCAAGTCCAGGTGATGTTCGCCAAGAACGGTGACGGCGGCAAGCGCATCGTCCGCGATCTCAACACCATGCTCGGCGCCACCATGCTCGAGCCCGATGCGATGCCGCAGGCGCTGCGCGAGATCTATGTGCTGGCAGGCCGGGTGCTCGGGGTGTTCACCGGTGTCAACGGACACGTGCAGCTGAACCTCGGCATCAGCTTCAGCGCCTTCCAGCAGTACTCGCGGCAGAACTGCCCGGTGTACGACGGCGGGAAGTACGGCCAGCTGCGCGGCCCCGGCTGCGTGGGTCCCGGAACCGGAACGGGTCCGACCATGTCCGGTCCGTTGACGATCTACCCGCCCGGCATGAAGAAGGCGGCCGCGCGCAAGCCGGTCAGCTCGGTCACCACGGGCAAGGACGGAAAGACGCTGAACAAGGCGCTCGGCAAGAAGCCGTCGGCGGCCGAGCGACTGATGCTGGGGCCGTTGGTGTCCGGCGTCATGCCGAAGGAGGGAGGCAAGTGAGCCACGGGAAGGCCAGCATTCGCAAACCGCTGATCGGGTTCAGCCTGTTCGCGGTGGTCGCGCTGTTCATGACCTACCTGATCTGGTCGACCCTCGAGCGATCGGTCAGCGGATCCACCAGCGGATTCAGCACCACCTTCCGGGATGCTTCCGGGTTGGCGGCGGGCGACGACGTCCGCATGGCAGGCGTGCGCGTCGGTCGCGTCAACTCGATCGAGCTCGACGACGGTAAGGCCCTCGTCACGTTCGAGGTTCAGGACAGCCAGCGCATGTACGCCAATACGCGTGCGGCCATCCGCTACCAGAACCTCATCGGCCAGCGATATCTCGCGCTGACGATCGACGGTGCGAAGCCTGCCCGGGAGTTGAGCGAGGGCTCGCGACTCCAACTTCCGGGGGAGGACTCGTTCGACGTCACCAAGCTTCTCGCGGGCTTCCAACCGGTGTTCGACACCCTGAGCCCGGAACAGGTCAACTCCCTGTCGGAGAGCCTGATCCAGACCTTCCAGGGCAACACCGTCTCGCTGACGCGCACGATCGCCGAGATCGGTCAGGTCGCAGGCGATCTGGCGAACCGCGATGAGGTCCTCGGCGCCATCATCACCAACATGGGAGTGGTGATGCGTGAACTCGCGTCGCAGGGCAACCAGGTTCAGACGCTGATCGACAGCGCCGGAAAACTGGTCGAGGGGCTCAACGGCAACTCGGCAGCGTTCGGCAAGTCGCTCGATCAGATCGGTCGGACCGCAGAGGGGTTCGCGGCCGTGTTCGCGGAGAACCGCTCCAGCCTCCGTTCGGCGGGCACCGCGGCGCGGGAAGCGACCAACAAGCTGATCGCCAGCGGTGCCAAGATCGACCGACTGGCCGCAGACCTTCCGGTCTTCCTCGGCCACTTCCCGAACGTGATGATGCAGGGTGCGTACTTGAACATTTATGCCTGTGACCTCGACATCGCCATCGGCAACGTCCTGTTCCCGCCCGGGCTGATCAACAAGATCGGCGGCACCCAGCATTCGGTGGTGTGCCGATGAAGCAGCGTTTCGGACGGTCGTTCAACGGCAATCGTCGCCTCTGGTACGGCATCTTCGGGGTCCTCGGGATCGTGGTGGTCCTGGTCGCCGTCGTCGGGTTGAGCAGCGCGGGGCTGGGCAAGCGCACCTACACCGCAGACTTCGAGCAAGCAGGCGGCATTCGCTCCGGCGACAAGGTCCGGGTGGCGGGCATCGATGTCGGCGAGGTCACGGGCACCGAGCTGGCCGGCGACCATGTGACGGTGACCATGAAGGTCAACAGCGACATCCAGGTCAAGGACGACGGTTCGGCCGAGATCAAGATGTCCACGTTGCTCGGGCAGCGCTACGTGGACGTCGTCATCGGCGACAGCAGCAAGGACGCGCCCGACGACCGGATTCAGCACACGTTCGTTCCCTACGACCTGCAGAAGACCCTGGAGAAGGGCACCCCGATCCTCGCAGGCATCGAGGCCGACGATCTGACCAACAGCATCCGCAGTCTCAACCAGCAGCTGGCCGGGGCGCCCGCGATCATGGGCCCGACCTTGGAGGCGCTGACCCAGATGTCGGACGTGCTCAACAACCGGCACGACCAGATCACCCAACTGCTCAAGGACACCGAGGCAGTCACCGACCAGGTGGTCGACAGTCAGTTCCAGCTCTCGATCATCGTCGGCCAGGGCGCACAGCTCGCCAACAAGATCGTCGCGCGCGAGCAGCTGGTCACCCGGATGCTCGACGGCGTCGCCGCGCTCACCGACCAGGCGCGCGCGGTGGCCGCCGAGAATCAGGGGCAGTTCGCACCGGTGATGGCCAACCTCAACACCATTTCGAACGGGCTCGAGAAGAACCGCGAGAACCTGCGGAAGCTGCTGGAGGTCTTGCCGGTGACGGCCCGACTGACGACCAACCTGATGGCCGACGGTCCCTATGCCAACGGCTACCTGCCGTGGGGTCTGTTCCCCGACAACTGGCTGTGCCTGGCGCGGGTGGTGGACGGATGCTGACAGTCGGTGGAACCAGAATGAGGCGCGGAACCAAGACGATGCGAGGAACCAAGACGGGGGCCCGACGCGTGCTGTCCGCCGTGGCGCTGACCGCAGCGGGTGCGCTCACCGTGACCGGGTGTTCGCTGGTACCGGCCACCTGGACGGCGGCGGCGGGACAGGCCAACACCGTGACCGCCTACTTCGAGAATGTCGCGGGCCTCTTCGAGGGCAACGACGTCGCCGTGCTCGGCATGCCGGTAGGCCGAATCACCAGCGTGGTGCCGCAGGGCACGCGGGTGAAGGTCGAGATGACGGTCGACAACAGCATCGATGTCCCCGCCGACGTGACTGCGGCCATCGTGAACACCTCGATCGTCACCACGCGCCACATCGAACTGACGCCCACCTACAAAGAGGGGCCGAAGCTCGAAGACGGCGGCACCATCAAGCACACCGAGGCCCCGGTCGAGATCGGCACGCTGTTCGATTCGATCGACCGCATCGTGAAGTCCATGTCGGGAGAGAAGCCGGGTGAAGGACCCATCGCCGACTTCGTCGACGTGACCTCCGGGATCGCGTCGGGCAACGGCGACAAGCTGCGCGTGGCGCTCGACGCGCTGTCGAAGGCGGGCAAGCTCGGCGCCGACAACGGCGACGCGCTGACCTCGATCATCAAGTCGCTCAGCACCCTCACCACCGCGCTCACCGACAACTATCCGAAGATGAAGCAGTTCTCGGCGTCGATGACGCAGGTCTCGGACATGTTGGGCGACCAATCCGTCGGACTCGTCGCGACCCTGGCCGACCTCAACCGAACCCTGCAGAACACCTCCGAGTTTCTCGCGAGCAACTCGGGGACCATCAGCTCGTCCACCGGGCGGTTGGCGGCACTGGCGGCCAACCTCTCGGACTTCTCCCGCGAGGTCGTCGAGACCATCGACGTGGCTCCGCTGCTGGTCCAGAACCTGTCGAACTCGGTCTCGGCCGAGCAGGGGGCCTGGCGGACGCAGGTGCTGCTCGACAAGTCGCTCCTCGACAACGAGTTGCTCAACAAGATGTGCAATGCGCTGAACATGAATCAGAAGGGCTGCGACACCGGCCAACTGAAGGACTTCGGTCCCGATCTCGGCATCTACTCCGGCCTGTTGGAGTTGAGCAAGAAATGACGCTGACACACACGACCGGACTGGCGAAGAAGCTCGGGTTCGCGGCCGTCGCGCTGGCGACCTCGGTGAGTCTCGCCGCGTGCGGCGCGGTGCCGGGCATCACGGTGGAAGAGATTCCGCTGCCCGCGCCCGGCGGCCTCGGCGATTCGATGACCGTCCACACCCAGTTCGAGAATGCGCTCAACCTGCCGAACAAGGCGAAGGTCCGCCTCGGCGGCGTCGACGTCGGCGAGGTGGAGTCGATCGTCGCGGAGAACTATCGCGCCGAGGTCACGATGAAGGTGTCGACGGACACGCGGCTCCCGATCGGAACCGGCGCCGAGCTGCGCCAGGCCACTCCGCTCGGTGACGTGTTCGTGGCGCTGCAGCCCCCTGCCGACTCGTCGAAGGGCTTTGTGCAGGACGGGGGCCGGCTCACCGGTCCGACCTCCGCCGCAGCCACCGTCGAGGATCTGCTGATCAGTATGACCGCGCTCGTCGACTCGGGGTCGGTCAGCTCGCTGCAGCGCATCTTCACCGAACTCAGCACCGCCGTCGGGGGCAATGCTCCCGAGCTCAAGGGAGCGATCGAAGGCTTCACCACGGCGATCCACAAGTTCAACGAGAACTCGGCAGCCGTCGACGAGGCCATGGCGACCACCGCCAAGTGGAGCAAGCAGTTGGCGGACGGCCGTACCCAGATCGCGGCAGCCATCAACAAGCTGCCCGCCGCGATCGACACCGTCAACGACCAACTCGGGATGATCCTGACGACGCTCGACAAGTCGAACTCGGTCACCGCGGCGACGACTGACTTCCTGAACACCGAGCAGGACGACTTCGCCGAGATGCTCGGTCATCTGAACACCACGCTGGTGGCACTGAACAACTCGGCGCCGATCTTCGGTCCGCTGTCGGATCGCTTGGCCGAGCTGAACCCGAAGTGGATCAAGTCCACCTCCGGCAGTGCGGCGGCCGTCTCGGCGAAGCTGTTCTGGCTCACCCCTGGCGCCGGATTCGATTCGGCGTCGAGGCTGCCCGAAGGCGCCGACATCACCAACGGGATGCACAGCATGGAACAGACTCTCGCGCGGATCATCGCTCGCCTCACCGGAACCCAGGGGTGCTGTTCATGATGACGTGGTTGCGCAAGCACAAGATCGCCGTCGGCAACATCGGGTTGGTGTTGGTGATGCTGGTGGGCCTGGCCTTTCTGGCGTTCAACAGCCTGAGCTGGCGTCCGTGGCAGAAGACCTATGACGTGACCGTGCACTTTCCGGTGTCGGGAGGCCTGCAGGACACCAGCAAGGTGATGCTGCGCGGATCCAAGATCGGCGACGTCGAATCGATCCAGGTGACGCCGAAGAGCGTCGACGTGGTGCTCCGTCTGCGCAACGAGTTCAAGGTGAACAAGAACGCCACCTTCTCGGCACTCGGGCTGTCGGCCGCGGGTGAGCAGTTCGTCAACATCACGCCGACGACCGACGACGGCCCGTTCCTGAGCGACGGCGACGAGATCCAGGTCGCGCAGACCCACGTCACCGCGCCGTTCCCGGGCATGCTGCAGTCGACGCTCGACGTCATCAGCCAGATCGACGCACCCAAACTGACCTCGACGATGCAGGAGTTGGAGATCGCGCTGAACGATCGCGGACCCAACCAGCTCCGGTCGATCTTCCGGTCCGGCGGCGAGATCTTCTCCGACCTGGCGAAGGTGCTGCCGCAGACGACGAAGCTGATTCAGAACACCGGCACCATCCTGAAGACCACCGCGGAGATCCAACCCGACCTGGATGCGCTGGCCGGCGGCCTCGACTCGGTCTTCACGGCAGCTGTCGAGGCAGACAAGGAACTGCGGAGTCTTCTCGGCAACGGGCCCGGACAGTTCACCAGCCTCACCGGGTCGCTCGCGACGATCACCGATCCGCTGACGGATGTGCTCACCCAGTTCCTGGATGTGGCACGGCAGGGCGCGTTGCGCGCCCCCGCCCTGGCCACCCTGTTCCCGTCGATTCGCGGCGGCTCGATCCAAGGCCAGAAGATGTTCCACGGCGGGGCCTGGTGGGCCCTCGCGTCGCTGTACCCGCGCCCGTCGTGCAACTACCAGATGTCGCCGGTGCGACCGACCAAGATCCTGGAGTTGGCGGTGCCGAAGAATCTGTACTGTGTGACCGAGGATCCGACCCTGCAGACGCGCGGAGCTGCGAATGCTCCTCGTCCGAAGGGCGATGACACGGCGGGACCGCCTCCGAACTACGATCCGAACGCAAGAACGGTTCCGCTAGACAAGTGATGAAGGACGTATGAGTTCAGCTGACTCGAAAGACAATGCGGTTTCGGTGAAGGGCCTCGCGAAGGACGAATCCGCTGAGGAGACGTCGGAGGCCGAGCGTTCGATCAACGCTGAGAAGCGTGCCGCGCGCCAGGCCCGGCGGGACGAGGCATCGTCCGGGCAGGTGACCATCCCGGTGCGGACCCTCAAGCTGATCGGTGGCGCGGTTGTCGCGCTTCTGGTGGTCGGCGCCTTCGCCTTCGGCGGTTGGCAGCTGTATCAGAACAATCAGCGGCTCAACGCGTTCGACGACAGCAAGGCGGCAGCGGCGCACTTCGTGACCACCTACTTCGATGCGATGGGCGGCCCCAACGCGTCGGCCGAATCGCTACGCGAGGCCGTCGGACCGTTGACCACCGGTCAGTTCAAGGAACGGCTGAGCTCAGACGCGGTGGTGAGCACCGACTTCATGAAGCAGAACAAGGTCGAGAACATGAAGACGACCGTCACCTCGTCGATGGTCGAATCGTTCGACGCCGACGAGGCGACGGTGGTGCTCGGCGTCGATGTGACCGGTACCAGCGCAGCCAGCGCGGGCGGCGGTCGCAACGCGATCCTGCTTCAGATCGAGATGACCAAGGTCGACGGCGACTGGCTCGTCAGCAGCATCGGCGCGGGCCCGGGCGTCACCGTCGGTGCGCAGCAGGGCGAGCAGACCGCCCCGGTGCCCGGCGAGACGCCCGCTCCGGCCCCCGAGCCGGCTCCGGCGCCGTAGCCTCCAGCGGCTCCAGCACGGCGAGCGCGCGGTCGCGCAGCAGCGTCTCGGCGTCGACGGTGCCGCTGAAGGCGTTGCCGGTGAAGGCATCGACCCAGGTGCCCGAGGGCAGGACGAGGTGGGTCTTCGCGCGTATGTCCGGGTCGGTGAACATCAGGGCCAGCCGGACCGCGACGACCACGACCTCGGCCTTGCCCGCGCGTCCGCGCGCGAAGGCGACGACGTGACCGATGGTCTCGCCGCGCAGCGGCAGGGGGAGGTACCCGCTGCCGCCGCCGAAGGCCGCGGGGTTCCGACGTCGCACCGCGAGGCAGGTGCGGATCACCCGGGCCTTCGGATGATCGAGACTGCGCGTGTAGTCGACTGGACGCCGGTTGTCCGGGTCGGTGAGCGAATCGTCCCACCACTGAGTTCCCTGGTAGATGTCGCCGACGCCGGGCAGCAGGAGCGAGAGCGCCTTGCGTGAGAGCGCCTCGGTCCGTCCCGCGGGAGCGATCGCGGCGACGAACTCCGACAGCAGGTCGGCGGCGGGACCCCGCTGCATCGCGGCGAGCCATTCCTGGACGTCGGCTTCGGCGTCGTCGTTCACCTCGGTCCACGACGACACCAGGCCGCCCTCGCGCATCGCCTTGCGGGCGTACTCGGCTAGTCGCCGGGCGAGCACGGCGTCGGGGCGACCGTCGTCGGGCCACACGCCGACCAGGTTCTGCAGGAGGAAGTAGCAGATCAGCCCGTGGGGCGGCGGTTGCAGGCGCCAGAGTCGGTCGACCAGAATCCGCCAGCGCTGCGGAGTCTGGGCGATGACGGCGATCCGTGCGCGCACGTCCTCGCTGCGCTTGGTGTCATGAGTGGAGAGCGCGATCATCGCTCGCGGCCAGGAGTCCGCTCGCCGGACGGCGCGATCGATGAAGTCGATGCGGTTGATGGCGGGCACCAGGGGATTGCAGCCGAGTTCCTGGCTGGACACCAGGCGCGCCGTCCGGTGGAAGCCGACGTCCTCGACGCCCTTGCCGTACACCGCGGCCACCGCCTCGCCGATGCGGGCGATGGCGTCGGGCGCCGAGGTGGGATCCCGGAAGGCGGCGTCCAAGACCGCGAATCCCTGGGCGAGCGACGGGTACTCGTCGGCGAGATCGGCGATGACCCGGAGGACGGAAGCCCGCTGTGACGGGTAGTCGGGGCGGCCGGCGGCAGAGCAGATCAGCAGCGACGCCGCCTTCTGCACCGCATGCGCGGGGACCTCGGGCGCCGTCGGCGTCAGCAGATCGGTCACCCGCTGAATTCGGTCGGGGAACTGGTCGACGAGCACGGACTGCCGGGTGATGCGTCCTCGGGCCGCGAGATGATCGCCGTCGCCCGCGACGCCCGCGATCGCACGGTAGGTCTCCTCGAGTTCGATGGCGCCGCTGGGAGCGGTGAAGCGCGATTCGATGAGCTGGAGCTGGTCGTAGCCGGTGGTGCCGTCGACGGGCATCTCCGGGTCGAGGTCCTCGTCGGTGCCGAGCCCCTTCTCGATGTAGATGAGGCGCTGATCGCCGAGGTCGGCACGCAGTCGCCGCAGATAGCCGATCGGATCGTGCAGGCCGTCGACGTGGTCGACCCGGACGCCGTCGATCAGGTCGTCGACGACCAGTTCGCGGAGCCACGCGTGGGTTGCGTCGTACACCTCCGGGACTTCCTGGCGCAGGGCTGCGAGCCCGTTGACGGCCAAGAACCGGCGGTAGCCGACGCGCCGACTGTCGTAGGGCACGAGGCGATAGTGCTGCAGCTGATGGACGGCCAGCGGATCGTCGCCCGGGGCCCAGGTGCCGGGCGCGGTCGGCAGCGCTATCTCGCCGAGCACCAGACGACCGTGATCATCGACTCGCAGATCGGCCAGGTCGTCGGAACTGCCGAGGTACGGCAGATTGATCAGGCCGTCCGTGGGCGCGGTGTCGAGGTCGAAGTAGTGCGCGAACGGCGACTCGAGGCCGTGGATCAAGACGTCGGACCACCACGGATTGTGCTCCGGGTCGGCCACGCCGACGTGATTGGGGACGATGTCCACGATGATGCCGATGCCGAGTGCGCGGGCGTGTTCGCGCAGGAGATGGAAGCCTTCGGGGCCGCCCAGAACCTCGGAGATCCGCGCGGGCGGCGTCCAGTCGTAGCCGTGCTGGGAACCGGGCATCGCCGCCAGAATCGGGGACAGGTACAGATGACTGATCCCGAGCTCGCAGAGGTGCTGCAGGATTCCTGCCACTTCGGCGAACGTGAACTCGGGGGTCAGCTGAACGCGGTAGGTGGCTACCGGGTCGACGGGAATCCCGGTCATGCCCCTCCTCTATGCGGCTCGCCGAGCGTGGCGCGTCAGTTGTGGACTTCCGGGCCGGCCCATGGCAGCGCGGCGGCGAGTTGGCGCGACAGCTCGCGCGTCAGCGTCCGGACATAGGTCGCGCTCAGGTGGTGATAGTCCTTGTACACGATGATGTTACCGACGACAGCCGGGCAGAAGTCGGCGGTGCAGATGCCGTCGGTCAGGTCGAGCGCGTGGAACAGCGGGTTGGCCGCGGCGACGGCGTCCGCGGGGTCGACGGGGTGCAGCGCACTGGCGCGCTCGGTGCCGCAGCTCTGGGCGTTGCCGCCCGCGGCGAGGCAGGCCGGCGTGTCGATGGCGCCGCGCTCGCCGTGGGGCCAGGGAATGTCGCGGATGCCGACCACGGGGATGCCCGCCTCGGTCAGCTCGGCGAAGACGCCTAGGTAGCCCTCGGGGACGTGATCGGCGGGTCCGGCCGGGTCCGGCCGCGTGGAGTTGGTGAAGACCGCGTCGGGCCGGGTGCGCAGGAGGTCGGCCATCACCGCGTCGACCCACGTGCGGCACTCCGGGTACGGCGTGCCCTCCAGGCGCGTCGGGGTGGCCTCGGCGGTCAGCGGGCAGCCCATCTTGAGATAGGTGACCACCCGGAAGCCGTTCTGCTTGCCGATGGCGTCGAGGGCGCCGATCCACATCTCCGCGTGCGAGCCGCCCGCGACGGCGATGGTCTTGGCACCGTTCGGGTCGCCGTAGACCCCGACCGCGGGCGTCGTCGCCGCGAAGTCGCTCATGAAGCCGTCGGGGCCGGTCTGCGGAAGATCCTCGGCGACGGCCAGCGGCGTGGGCTGCGGGTCGAGCGCGGGGACCGGAGCGCCCTCGAGGAGTGCGCGGGCGCCCGGGTAGAGGGCGGGATCGAGGTTCGCGGTGTCGACGTGGACGGTCGCCATGTGCCGGTCCCAGGCCTTGATCGCTCCTGCGGTGCCTGCCGATGCCAGAACCAGCACGATCGTCAGGGCGGCGGTGTAGGTGACGCGCGGATGCGACCGCCAGTGCACGTGGGCCATCGACGAGCGCCCGCCGCCGCGCATCGGGTCTTCGACATACCGCTTCATCAACCACGACAACCCCAGCGAGACCGCGAGGATCGCCGTGCCCTCGAGGAAACCGGCCTGGTCGACGCCGCGCCAGGTCAGATAGAAGATCAGCAGTGGCCAGTGGATCAGGTACAGCGAGTACGACAGGCTGCCGAGCCAGACGGCGCGGTCACTCGCGAGCACGCGGTTGGCGCCGGGCTGCGCCTGGTCGGGCGACACCTGACCGGACCAGATCACCAGGAGGGTGGCCCCGACGGGCACCCATGCCAGGGCGGCCGGGTACTGCGCGACGCCGTCGATCCACCAACCGCAGGTGGCGATCAGCAGCAGGGCGATCACGGTGACGGCGCTGCGCACACGCGTCGAGACCCGCCAGGTGGGCAGCCAGATCGCGAGCAGTCCGCCCACCAGTGGCTCCCACAGGCGCGACAGCGTGTCGTAGTAATTGAACGGCTGATCGACGCTCAGGCGGTGCTGGGCCCATGCGAACGACGCGAGCGCGACCGCGCCGATGACGGCAGCGAAGATCGCGCGGATCACCCCGGCGCGGGTCAGCACCTCGAATCGGCGGCCCAGGAGCTTGATGAGCCCGGCGATCGCGAGCAGGACCACCAGCGCGCCGACGAAGAACTGGCCCTGCATCGACATCGACCAGAGGTGCTGCAGCGGACTGTTGGCGGAACTGGCCGCGAGGTAGTCCTGCGAGTTCTGCGCCAGGTAATAGTTCTGGTAGTAGAGCGCGCTGGCGACGATCTCGCGGCCGATGTTCTGCCAGCGGGTCTGCGTCATCGCCAGGACGGTGAGAATGCCGACGGCGATCAGCACCGTGTAGAGCGCGGGCAGCAGTCGCCGGAGCAGCCTCTTCAGTCGCGGCCACGGATTGACGGTCTCGCCGAGGCCGATGTTCAGCGACTGGCTGTGAATGGTGTGTCGGACCAGTGATCCGATGAAGAAGTAGCCGGAGAGGGTCAGAAAGACGTCGACGCCGCCGGAGACGCGGCCGAACCACACGTGGAAACATGCGACCAGGGCGATCGCGATGCCGCGCAGACCGTCGAGGTCGGTGCGGTACGCGGGCACGGTCGCCGCAGGCTTGGCGGTTTCACCGGCGGTCGTGGCGGACAACTTCTCGCTTCTGTTAGGACGTTCGGCCGCTCGAGCAGGGCGGCCGCCTCCGTAATCTACGTGTCCGCCGACGTCGCGCGAAATCTCGCGCCGTCGAGAATCACTTCGAGGGCGGCCTCGAACTCGTCGGTGAACAGGCGGCCGGAGGGGCCGGTGACGCCGAGGCGTTCCATCTGGGTGCGGGTCTGTTCTTCGATGGTGAGGCCGATGGTCAACTGGCAGATCGCGGTGGCGAGTCCCGCGGCCACCTGCGGCGGGAGACCGCCGGCGACGGCCACGTCGACGATCGTGGTCTCCATCCCGCGCTCGGCGAGCCCAGAGGCCCACGCCGACGAGACGACCTCGGCGCTGTCGGGCACCGCGAGGAGAGCGGCCCGCATGTCGGTGGCGAGGCGGTGAACATCGGTCGCCCAGTCGATGTCGGGTGCGGGGCCGGGGATCGTGGCCAGGATGTTCTCGGCCAGCGCGGCGAGCATCGACTGCTTGTTGGGGAAGTGCCAGTACAGCGCATTGGGACGCACGCCGAGATCGGTGGCCAGGCGACGCATCGTGAGGTCGGCGAGGCTGTGCTCGGCCAAGATGCCTCGCGCGGCGGCGAGGATGTCGGCCCTGGTGTTGGTCACGGTGCCACCCTAACCGGCCGTCGATGCCCGACCTGCGGCACTGCGGCTCCTGTACGTCGTTCAGGGATGTCCTGTACGGTGTTCAAGGATTCTCCTGGACAGTGTCTAGGAGTTGGTAATCGGGTGGGGTAGCGACAGTAGAGGAGACGGTGTGGATTCAGTCACCATCGCCGAGATCGACGCCGAGCACGTCTGGCACCCGTACGGCGGCTTCCCCTCGACCACCGGTCCGCGCGTGGTCCGCGAGTGCGAGGGCGTCACCATCACGCTCGCCGACGGCACCGAGTTGGTCGACGGCATGAGCTCGTGGTGGGCCGCGGTGCACGGCTACCGTCATCCACGACTCGACGCGGCACTGGCGGAGCAGGCGGGCAAGATGTCCCACGTCATGTTCGGCGGGCTCACCCATCAGCCTGCCGCGCAGTTAGCGGCGAAGCTCGTCGCGATGACCCCGGAGCCGCTGCGGAAGGTCTTCTTCGCCGACTCCGGCTCGGTGTCGGTGGAAGTCGCGGTCAAGATGGCCGTCCAGTACTGGCGCAGCCTGGGCCGCCCCGACAAGCGCACGCTGCTCACCTGGCGCGGCGGCTACCACGGCGACACCTTCGCCCCGATGAGTGTCTGCGACCCCGAGGGCGGCATGCACGCCATGTGGCGCGGCGTGATCGCCGACCAGGTCTTCGTGCCCGCGCCTCCGGACGCACGGGAGGGCGGTGCGGTCGATCAGGCTTACCTCGCGATGCTCGACGCCGAACTGGAGGCGCGCCGCGACCACCTGGCCGCGGTGATCGTGGAGCCCGTGGTGCAGGGCGCCGGAGGCATGCGCTTCCACTCGCCGGAGCTGATCGCCGGCCTGCGTCGCCTGTGCGACCGGCACGATGTCCTGCTCATCTGCGACGAGATCGCCACCGGCTTCGGCCGGACCGGCACCCTGTTCGCTGTGGACGCCGCCGAGGTGAGCCCGGACATCATGTGTCTGGGCAAGGCGCTGACCGGCGGCTACTTGACCCTCGCCGCCACCCTGACCACCGACCGGATCGCCGAGGTGATCAGTCGCGGCGAAGCGGGCGGTCTGGCCCATGGGCCCACTTTCATGGCCAATCCGCTGGCCTGCGCGGTGGCCTGCACGTCGCTGGATGTGCTCGCGGACTCGGCGTGGCGATCGCGGGTCCCCGAGATCGGTCGACGGCTGGCCGACGGGCTCGCGCCGCTGCGGCGGGTGTCCGGCGTGGTCGACGTCCGCACGTTGGGCGCGATCGCCGTCGTCGAGCTCGACGGTCCGGTCGACATGGTCGCGGCCACCGACGCGGCCGTGGCCGCGGGCCTCTGGGTGCGGCCGTTCCGCAATCTCATCTACGCGATGCCGCCGTTCATCATCGACGACCGGCAACTCGACGTCGTGGTCGCAGGCATGTCGGCGGCCGCGCACGCATCGTTGGCGACCGCGACCCGGGAGTTGGCCTCATGAGCGCGCCCTGGCTGGCCGACATCGCCGAGCGGACGCTCGACGCCGGACTGCACCGCGCCCCGGTGGCGCGACAGCCGGGAGCCACCGAGATCAACCTGGCGTCCAACGACTACCTCGGCCTGTCGACGCACCCCGAGGTGATCGCAGGCGCGCACGCTGCCCTCGACACCTGGGGAACTGGATCCACCGCCTCCCGCCTGGTGGCGGGCACCACGGCCGCGCACATCGACTTCGAGAACGATGTCGCGGAGTTCCTGGGTTTCGAGGCCGCTCTCGCCTTCTCGTCCGGTTACATGGCGAACATCGGCGCCATCACGGCACTGGTGGGACGCGGCGACCTCATCGTCAGCGACACCGGGGCGCACGCTTCACTGATCGACGGCTGCCGGCTGTCGCGGGCGCGGGTGGCGGTGGTGCCGCGCGGCGACGTCGAAGCGGTGCGCCGGCAGCTCGCCGAGCGCACGGAGGAGCGGGCGCTGGTCGTCACCGACTCCATCTACAGCATCGACGGGATGGTGGCCCCCCTCCGGGACTTCTACGACGCCGCCGTCGACCACGGAGCCATCCTGCTGGCCGACGAGGCGCATGCGCTCGGTGTCCGCGGCCCGGGCGGCCGGGGCGTCGCGGCCGAGCACGGATTGTCGGGCGCGCCCGGTCTGGTGATCACCACGGTGGCCTCCAAGTCGCTCGGCGCGCAGGGCGGCCTGGTGCTCGGCAGCCACCTGCTGCGCGATCACCTCATCGATCACGCCCGAACCTTCATCTTCGACACCGGGCTCAATCCCGCGGCGGTCGGCGCGGCCCATGCTGCCCTCCGGGTGCTCCGAGCCGATCCGGCGATGCCCGATCGGCTCCGGGCCGGTGTCCGCCGGCTGGCGCAGGCGTGCGGCGGCGAGGTCCCCGACGCGGCGGTGGTCTCGCTGATCGTCGGCGACCCGAACCGTGCGGTTCGGGCGGCCGCGCTGTGTCGTGAGCAGGGTGTCTTCGTCGGCTGCTTCCGGCCGCCGTCGGTCCCGGAGGGCACGTCACGGCTGCGTCTCACCGTCCGCGCCGACCTCAGCGACGCCGATCTGGACTTCGTCGCCGGGGTGGTTCGGGGTGCGCTTCGGGACGTGGGTGCGGCATGAGCGCACAGATCCTGGTCGTCACCGGAACCTCCACCGACATCGGCAAGACCGTCGCGGTGGCAGCCGTCGCGGCGGCGGCCCGCGCGGCCGGGCTGCAGGTCGGCGTCTGCAAGGCCGCGCAGACCGGCCTCGCCGTGGATGAACCCGGTGACCTCGCCGACATCCGCCGACTCGCGGGCGAGATCCCGACGCGCGAACCCGCTCGCTTCCCGGAACCGCTGGCGCCGGAGACCGCCGCGGCCCGTGCGGGCATGGCGCCGGTGACCCTCGACGCCATCGTCGGCGCCGTCGCCGAACTCGCGGTTGACGCCGACCTGGTGCTGGTGGAAGGCGCCGGGGGAGTCCTCGTCCGCCTCGCGCCGGACCTGACGGTTCTCGACGTGGCGGTGAGCCTCGGCGCGGATCTGCTCGTCGTCACCGACCCGGGCCTCGGCAGCCTCAACCACACCGAGCTCACCACCCGGGCCGCGGAGGCCGCGGGGGCGGGCGTCCGCGGACTGGTGATCGGAGCCTGGCCCGCAGAACCCGACCTCGCCATGCGCTGCAACATCGCGGATCTGCCGCGTCTCACCGGCGCACCGATCGTCGCCACTGTCCCGGCCGGGGTCGGCGCGATGTCGGAGGTCGACTTCCGAGCTGCCGCGCCGGCCTGGGTCGATCCCCGACTCTTTCATTCCTCACCGGTCGACGTGCCTGCCTGAGCGCGCGTACGACCTCCAGTTCCCTCATTCACCGAAGGAGATTTCCCATGACCACGACCGCCGACACGAGTGCCCCGGCCGACGCCGAGACCACCGCCGACATTCTGGCCGTAGCCCGCGACCAGGTGCTCGAACGCGGCGAGGGCCTCACGCAGGACCAGGTGCTGGCCGTCCTCAAGCTCGACGACGAACGTCTCGAGGAACTGATGCAGTTGGCGCACGACGTCCGGATGCGCTGGTGCGGCCCCGAGGTGGAGGTCGAGGGCATCATCTCGCTCAAGACCGGCGGCTGCCCCGAGGACTGCCACTTCTGCAGCCAGTCCGGCCTCTTCGCGTCGCCCGTCCGGAGCGCCTGGATCGACATCCCGTCGCTCGTCGAAGCCGCGAAGCAGACCGCGAAGACCGGCGCCACCGAGTTCTGCATCGTCGCCGCCGTCCGCGGCCCGGACAAGCGCCTGATGGCTCAGGTGGCCGCAGGCATCGAGGCCATCCGCAACGAGGTGGACATCCAGATCGCCTGCAGCCTCGGCATGCTCACCCAGGAGCAGGTCGACGAGCTGGCCGCGATGGGCGTCCACCGCTACAACCACAATCTCGAGACCGCGCGAAGCCACTTCCCGAACGTGGTCACCACCCACTCGTGGGAGGAACGCTGGGGCACCCTCACCATGGTCCGCGAAGCGGGTATGGAGGTCTGCTGCGGCGGCATCCTCGGCATGGGCGAAACGCTCGAGCAGCGTGCGGAGTTCGCCGCCGATCTCGCCGCGCTGGAGCCCGACGAGGTCCCGCTGAACTTCCTCAATCCGCGTCCGGGCACGCCGTTCGGCGATCTTGAGGTGCTGCCCGCGTCGGAGGCGCTCAAGTCGGTCGCGGCCTTCCGCCTCGCGCTGCCGCGCACCATCCTGCGTTTCGCGGGCGGTCGGGAGATCACCCTCGGCGACCTCGGGGCCAAGCAGGGCATTCTCGGCGGCATCAACGCCGTCATCGTCGGCAACTACCTCACCACCCTCGGTCGTCCCGCGGAGAACGACCTCGACCTGCTCGCGGATCTGAGCATGCCGATCAAAGCCCTCAACGACACCCTGTGAGCGTCGACGGTAGCCTCGAAGAGATTCGGCCGTCCGCGGCGGCCGTGCGGTTCGGCACCAGCAGGCAGCAGGAGGCGACGAAGACGATGAACGGGGCGACGACCGGCACGATGGCCGGGGCGATTCCGGGGCCGTTGCGCGAGCCGCTGCGCTACGGCGTCTACACCGGGATCGAGCTGGAACTGGAATCGCCCGAGGCGGTGCCCGCCGCCGCGCAGCTCGGTCTGGAACCTCCGCGGTTCTGCGGTCAATGCGGTCGCCGCATGGTGGTCCAGGTCCGTCCCGACGGCTGGGATGCCCGGTGTTCCCGGCACGGAACCCTCGACTCCACGGAGTTGGGCGAGCGATGAACATGCGCCGGGCGGTCGTGGTGGTGGTCGCGCTGTTGGGTGCGGCGGTGCTGGTCGCGGGGTTGTGGGTGCTGATCGCACCCGCCGCGAACCTCACCGTCGAGCACGACGGCACCGCGGGTTTCACCACCGAGGCCGACCCGGCCAAGCTCTTCGACGGCGTCGCGGTCTTTGCGCTGCTGGCGATGGGACTCGGCGTGGTGATCGCGCTGGCGTCCTGGTTCGGGCTCCGTTCGACGCGGGGCCCGGGGGGACTGCTGTTCGTGACCGTGATGTCGATCGCGACGGCGGCGATCGCCCTGCAACTCTCGGAGGTCTTCACCCGGTCGGTCCGCGCCGACCTCGACCCGGCGGCACCGGGCGCGTATCAGCGGACGGGAGCCCTCTGGCTCGATGGAAGCGTAGGCCCGTCGTGGTTGCTGCTGATCTGTGCGCCGGCCGCCGCGCTGCTGGTCTACCTGGTGTGCGTGATCTCCTGCGCCGACGCCGATCTCGGTCGCGGCGACGGGGACCGGGAGGCGACGAAGCGGCCTCCGGTGCCGGTGTCCGGGCCGGCAGGCGAGGACTTCGTCCCGATCGGATCGGGACCGGTCGCGCCGGCGTCGCTCACATCGGCGGACGAAGCGCCGCGAACTCGTCCGTGACGCGCAGGCGAGAGTCGGCGAAGGCGAACAGCGCGGGTGGTCTACCGCCCTTGCCGCCGGTCCGACCCACCGTCCCCGTCGCGACCACCACACCGCGGCGCGAGAGCACCCGGAGCAGATTGGTCGAGTCGACCGCGTAGCCCAGCGCTGCGCCGTAGATCTCGGCGAGCTCCGACATCGGGAACTGGCTGGGTGCGAGCGCGAAGGCGATGTTCGTGTACGACAGCTTGCCCGCGAGCCGGTGCCGGGCCAGGTCGACGATGTCGCGGTGGTCGTAGGCCAGCGGCGGCAGCTGATCGACGGCGAACCAGTCGGCGTCCGACACCGTCTCGGCCGCGATGTCGCTGGGGACCAGTCCCAAGAATGTCGATGCGACCGTGCGCTCGTCCGGGACGCGATCGGGGTCGGAGAACACCGACAACTGCTCCAGGTGCGCGACGCGGGTCAGGCCCGCACGGGTGCCCAGCCATCGCACCGCCGCGGAACCCAGGGTCTCGCGCTCCACGATCGGTCCGCCGGGCAGTGACCATTCGTCGCCGCTTCGGGTCAGCAGCACTTGCAGCACGGGTTCCGAGCCGGCCAGATCACGGACCTGGAAGACCGAGGACAGCACCTCGACGCGAACAGTGGTGTCGGACATGGCCACCAGCCTAAGCGGCGCCGAGGCCGCGGATGGGCGCAGTGTCCGCGATAGGCTTCGACCATGCCGGCCGACCAGGGCGATCCGCCGCGCTGCGGGCCTCGGGGATCGGCGCCGCCTGTATGGGCGGAGATCCCCGCTGGGTGTTCGAGCACTCCGTCGCGATCGAGATCGACATGGCGCCCTGGCTCTTCAGCGTGGTGCCCGTCGAGGCGGGTCGGGTGCTCCGGGCGACGGCGTCAGTGACGGTGCTGGCCTACCGCGACCGTGCCGACTCGATTCTGGAGTTCGCGGGGCCTGCCTTGATGGTCGCGACGGCGAGCCGTCGGCCGTTTCGACTCGGCGTCGAGACGATGCTCGTGGGGCCGGGAGTGCCGCCCGAGACGACCTTCGCCGACGACGGCGCGGCGGTGCTGAACCGCGAACTCGCGGTGGTGGATGCCGAGCTCGCCGACAATCCGCACTACCGCGGCGTGGCCGTGCACCACTGGGCTGCGTGGCGCGATCTGCGGCCCTGACAGGTCGCCGGGAATGCGGTCTCGATCACAGGTGTTACCATGGCGAGGTGTTTTCGATCTATGGTCGAAAACCTCCGGAGCGCAGCCCTGCTTCGGAGATGGAACGATGGGAGAGCAGTCGAGATGACTACTGGAACCGTGATCACCCGGACCGAGACCGATCTGGGCATGCCCGACCCGCGCCACAGCATTCCGGCCGCGTACGGCGGCGTGGAGGCCGACGCCGCGTGGGCGGCGGAGATCAAACGGCTGGCCAAGGCGCGCAACGCCACCATCCTGGCGCACAACTACCAGGTTCCGGCGATCCAGGACATCGCCGACCACGTTGGCGACTCGCTGGCGCTCTCGCGTATCGCGGCCGAGACCGACGCCGACGAGATCATCTTCTGCGGCGTCCACTTCATGGCCGAGACCGCGAAGATCCTCAGTCCCACCAAGCGCGTGCTGATTCCGGACGAGCGTGCAGGCTGCTCGCTGGCCGACTCGATCACCGCCGACGATCTCCGCGCATGGAAGGCCGAGTACCCGGACGCGGTCGTCGTCTCGTACGTCAACACGACCGCCGAGGTGAAGGGCCTCACCGACATCTGCTGCACGTCGTCCAACGCGGTCGACGTGGTCGCGTCGATCGACCCCGACAAGGACGTGCTGTTCCTGCCGGACCAGTTCCTCGGCGCTCACGTGAAGCGGGAGACCGGTCGCGACAACATTCACATCTGGGCGGGTGAATGCCACGTGCACGCGGGCATCAACGGCGACGAGCTGATGGAGCAGACCGCGGCGCACCCGGACGCGGAGTTGTTCATCCACCCGGAGTGCGGCTGCGCGACGTCGGCCCTGTACCTGTCGGGCGAGGGCATCGTGCCCGAGGAGAGGGTCCAGATCCTCTCGACCGGCGGCATGATCGAAGCCGCACGCGAGTCGAAGTCGGGGCAGGTGCTGGTCGCGACCGAGGTCGGCATGCTGCACCAGTTGCGACGCGCCGCGCCGGAGATCGATTTCCGTGCGGTCAATGAGAAGGCCGCCTGCCCGTACATGAAGATGATCACCCCCGCTGCCCTGCTGCGTTGCCTCACCGAGGGGCGCGACGAGGTGCACGTGGCACCGGATGTCGCCGAGCGTGCGCGACTCTCCGTGGAGCGGATGATCGCCATCGGCAACCCCGGTGGCGGAGAATAGGCGCTCGTGAGCAGCTTCATCGGACAGCAGACCACCGGCGACCTCGACCTGGTGGTCGACGAGGAACTCGACGCCCTCATCCGCACCGCACTCCTTGAGGACCTGCGGTACGGACCGGACGTCACCACGCTGGCCACCGTGCCGGCCGACACCGTCGCCGACGCGAAGATCGTGGCCCGGCAGGCCGGCGTGGTGGCCGGCCTGCCGGTGGTCCGCGCGGTCTTCGACCAGGTGATCGGTGCGGGAAACTACGTCGTGACCGAGCAACTCGCCGACGGCGCCCGCGTGGAGCCCGGTTCGGTGGCTCTGGCCGTGCGGGCGCCGGCGACGTCGTTGCTGACCGCCGAGCGCACCGCGCTCAACCTGCTGTGCCATCTGTCCGGCATCGCGACGGCCACCGCGGCTTGGGTCGAGGCCGTCGACGGCACCAAGGCCCGCATCCGGGACTCACGCAAGACGCTTCCGGGGCTGCGCGCATTGCAGAAGTACGCGGTCCGCGCGGGCGGGGGCGTCAACCATCGCATGGGACTCGGCGACGCCGCGTTGATCAAGGACAATCACGTCGTCGCGGCGGGGGGCGTCGGCAAGGCGCTCGCCGCAGTGCGCGCCGCAGCGCCGGAGGTCCCGGTGGAGGTCGAGGTCGACTCGCTCGAACAGCTCGACGAGGTGTTGGCGCTGGCGCCGCAGCTGGTGCTGCTCGACAACTTCGAGCCGTGGGCCACGCAGATGGCTGTTCAGCGGCGGGACGCGGCCTCGCCCGACACCCTGCTGGAGTCGTCCGGCGGCCTCAGTCTCGACGTCGCCCTGGACTACGCCCGCACGGGGGTGGACTTTCTTGCGGTCGGCGCCCTGACCCACTCGGTGACGGTGTTGGATTTCGGTCTCGACATGTGAGGTGAGGTCGGGGAACCCCGACCTCACATCACGCGGGCGACCGGTGGTCGCCCGCCCATCCGCGTTCCACCAGTTCGCGCAACACGTCACCGTCGACGGCATCGAGGCGGGTGAGATACAGGCAGCCCTTGCCGAGGCGGTGCTTCCCCAGCCGGTCCAGCAGGTCCTGGTTGGAGCCGTAGAAGGTGAGGCCGTACAGGGTGAGCGCCTGCTTGCGCGGAGCGAGACCGATCACGAACCACTCGTGGGACTTGCCGTCCGCGGTGGTGTACGGTTGCGTCCCGAAGCCGACCATCGAGCCCCACATGACCGGTTCGACACCCGACACCTCACGCATCAACTGCACCACGGACTGCGCATCGGTGCGGCGTCGGTCGTTCTCCACCGCTGCGAGGTAGTCGTCGACGGACTCGTCGCTCGGCTTCGTTTTCACCATGCGACGACTGTAGACGCGCCACCGGACATGAACCCGCCCGTTCGCGCCGCGGGCCGGCCGATCAGCTGCGTCGGCGAGCCAGGACCGCGCACCCCGCGGCGAACAGCACGACCGCGACGCCCGCGGAGTAGGCCAGTGCGCCGTTCATGCCCCACGGCGGGGTGAACGCCAGATCCTGACCGGTGCCGAACTGTCCGTTCAGGAACGGCATGTACCCCTGCATCGTGTATCCGTTCGGCGCCAGGGCGATGGAGTTCTCGACGACGAAGGCCCACCCCAGCAGCACCACCGCGGTCACCACCGGGTGCCCGATGAGCGCTCCGAGTCCCACGCCGATCCCGCACGTGACGAACGCGTAGACCGGGACCGTGGCCAGAAACCGGAGTCCCTCGGGCGAACCGATGTCGACACCCCCGTAGACCGCGGGGAATGCCGCGGGCAAGACCGTCATCACCACGATCACCAGCACCAGGCCCATCGCGGCGGACGAGGTCCCGCAGAGCAGCCAGCGCGCGGCGGGGGCGGTCCAGGACCGCGGGAACAGGTAGCGCTCGAGATCGCCCGCGGACCCGCGGGCGATCGATGCCTGGGCCGTCGCCGCGATCAGGGCCCAGGTGATCACCGTGAAGGTCAGCACCCAGTACACCGCGTTCGAGGTCTGCACCGAGGTCACCTGGATGCTCGCGGACATCGTGGCGAATCGCTCGGCGACAGCGGCGATGACGAAGGTGACGATCAGGGGAGCGAGGACCGCGCCCGGCAGCGCAGCGAACGCCAGCGGCCCGCGACGCCCACCCAACCGGACGCCCTCGGCCCGGACCGCGCGGAGCAACTGTGCGAAGCCGGTCATCGGATGACCCCGGGGTGCTCGGCCGGCCGGATCAGATCGAGATACGCCGACTCCAAGTCGTCGTAGCCGTCGACGAACTCCGCCAGCGGTGCATCGGCCACCTTGCGGCCGCGCTCCAGCACGATCACGTCGTCGCCCGTTCTGGTCACCTCGTCGAAGAGATGCGAGGCGATGACCACCGCGCGTCCCTCGTCCGCGAGGCCGCGCAACAGGGTGCGCAGCCAGCGGATGCCGTCGATGTCGAGGCCGTTGACCGGTTCGTCGAAGATCAGGTTCTCCGGATCGGGCAGCAGGGCCGCGGCGATCCCGAGACGCTGCCGCATGCCCAGTGAGTAGTCGGCGACCCGCCGGTCGGCCGCGTCGAGCAGTCCCACCCGTTTCAAGACCGGATCCACCCGGGCTGTGTCGACGCCGCCGGCGGCGGCCAGCCAGCGGAGATGGCGACGACCGGTGTGCATCGGGTTGGGGCCGGTCGGCGAGCCGGCAGAGTCGGCGCCGAGGTGGACGCCGATCGCGCTCGCCGGACTGGTCAGTTCTCGCGGATCCCGGCCGCCGATCGCGACCGAACCTCCGGCGGGTCGGACGATGCCGCACGCGGTCCGCAGCAGCGTCGACTTGCCCGCTCCGTTACGGCCGAGCAGGTACGACAGCCGGCCGTCGCGGACGTGCATGGAGACCTCGTTCAGCACCGTCGTGCCACCGAACCGAACGGTCACTGCGGAGGCGGTGATCATGCGTTGCAGTAGATGTTGAGACCGACGGTCTTGACGCCCTCGCACATCGAGCTCGCCGCCAGTCGCCAGTTGCCGCCGATCCGCTTGAACTGAATGGTCATGCGAATGGTCGGTCGTCCGGCGGAGCCGCTGTTCAGCGTCGCGGAGACGGTGTCTCCGCTCTGCACCAGCGGTCCGGTGACCTTGTTCCAGCCCAGCGGCGGACGGAACAGGCCCAGGCTGTACACGGTCCGCGGCACCACCACCGCAGCCATGCCGCCCTCGACGTTCGCGGCCTTGGCTTGATCCGAGGCGCGGGTCGCGACCAGGAAGTTCACGATGTTGGTCAGGTCGACGAGCGTCGGACGGTCGGCGGTGACCTTGAAGTTCGGGTCGCCCGGCTTCGGCTGGGTCGCCCGGCTCGGCGCGGAGCTCGTGGCGGAGGTCTCCGACGACGCCTGCGGCAGCGGCCCATCGGCGGCGGGCGCGTCAGGGAGTGGTGCATCGGCGGGTGGGGAACCAGGGGCAGTCGCGTCGCTTGTCGCCGGAGCCGAGGCGGGAGCTGCGCCGACCGGAGCGGTCTGGCCGAGCTGCACGACGGTTGCCGGGGCCGCGGTGTCGGGTGCGCCGTCCCGCGTCAGCATCATTCCGGTGAGTCCGACGGTGAGCACGAGCGCTGCGACGACCGCCGCGGCGCCCGCTGCGGCGAGCACCGTCGGCCAGTTCACGGCAGGCGGGGGAGTCGCGGGTTTGCGTGCTGCGGCCGGTGGGGGCGCCGCGATCGGCTCCGTCGGGTAGTCGTACGAATCGGGGTCGGTCGCGTTGTCCATCCGGGAAATCTCCTGAGCAGGGGGCGCCGTCGGTTAACAGCAATTGTCTCGATTAAATAGCATAGGCTTGGCTTACTTTCGTGCGGGGTGGTTGCTCGTCGTAAATGAATCCCCTGGGGGGGCGACTACTGGGCGAAATCGGCTAGAAGCGGCGATATCGGGGATTCATTTACGTCGCAGCTGCGACAGCTCTGTGAAACGGATCCCAGTCGGGTCGGCCCGACGCAGAAACGATTTGCGTCGACGGCATATCCTGGTGGGGTTCCCGATGTCACCGACAGTGCAGTCGCGACACCAACAGATTCGGAGATTCACACCGCCATGCTCACCCGAACCGATCTGCGAGGCAGTACCCCGACGCTCAGCCAACTGCGTCGTGCACTGCCCCGCGGCGGAACCGACGTCAACGCCGTGCTCGACACGGTCACGCCCGTCGTCGAAGCGATCGCCGAGCATGGAGCGACCGCCGCTCTCGATTACACCGAGAAGTTCGACCGCGTCCGCCCTGCCTCGGTCCGGGTCCCCGCCGAGGTCATCGCGGAAGCCCGCGCCGGTCTCGATCCCGCCGTCGTGGACGCCCTCGAGGAGTCGATCCGGCGGGCGCGAATCGTGCACGCCGCGCAGCGTCGCGAGACCACCGTCACCCAGGTGGTCCCCGGCGGCACCGTCGCCGAGAAGTGGATTCCGGTGCGACGCGTGGGGCTCTACGTCCCCGGCGGCAACGCCGTCTATCCGTCCAGCGTGATCATGAACGTGGTCCCCGCGCAGGAGGCAGGCGTCGGATCGCTGGTCGTCGCGTCTCCCGCGCAAGCCGACTTCGGCGGGTGGCCGCACCCCACGATCCTCGCCGCCTGCTCACTGCTGGGTGTCGACGAGGTCTGGGCCGTCGGCGGCGCCCAGGGCATCGCACTGCTGGCCTACGGCGGCACCGACACCACCGGCGAGGAGCTCGATCCGGTGGACCTGGTGACCGGGCCCGGAAACATCTATGTGACCGCGGCCAAACGACTGGTGCGCGGCGTGGTCGGCATCGACTCCGAAGCCGGACCCACCGAGATCGCGATTCTGGCCGACGACTCCGCAGACCCGGCCGTGGTCGCGTCCGACCTCATCAGCCAGGCCGAGCACGACGTGCTCGCCGCGTCGGTGCTGGTGACCGACAGCGTCGCGCTTGCCGACGCCGTCGACGCCGCCGTCGCCGAGGCGGCAGCGGCCACCAAGCACGCCGAGCGGGTCGCCACCGCGCTGACCGGCGCGCAGTCGGGCATCGTGCTGGTCGACGACATCGAGGCCGGGTTGACGGTCGTCGACGCCTACGCCGCCGAACACCTCGAGATTCAGACGCGCGACGCACAGGCCGTCGCCGACCGGGTGACCAGCGCCGGCGCTATCTTCGTCGGTACCTACTCCCCGGTGAGCCTCGGTGACTACAGCGCGGGCTCGAACCACGTCCTGCCCACCTCGGGCTCGGCCAAGTACGCCTCGGGGCTCTCGGTGCAGACCTTCCTGCGCGGCGTCCACGTCATCGACTACGACCGGGACGCGTTGGCCGAGATCGCCGACCGCGTGGTGACCCTCGCGAACGCCGAAGACCTGCCCGCGCACGGTGAGGCCGTGCAAGCGCGATTCGGGGGAGCGAAGTGACCACAGTGCCGGGCCGGTCGGTGACCCTCGACGACCTCCCGCTCCGCGAGAACCTGCGCGGCAAGTCGCCGTACGGCGCTCCGCAACTGCAGGTCCCGGTGGTGCTGAACACCAACGAGAATCCGCATCCGCCCAGCCAGGCGCTCATCGACGACGTCGCCAAAGCGGTGACCGCGGCGTCGGCGGAACTGCATCGGTACCCCGATCGCGACGCCGTGGCCCTCCGATCCGATCTCGCCGACTACCTGACCGCGGCCACCGGCACGGAACTCACGGTCGACAACATCTGGGCGGCCAACGGCTCCAACGAGATCCTGCAGCAGATCCTGCAGGCCTTCGGCGGTCCCGGTCGCAGCGCGATGGGCTTCGTCCCGTCGTACTCGATGCACCCGATCATCGCCGACGGCACACAGACGGAGTGGCTGCCCGCGCACCGCGCCGACGACTTCTCGCTCGACGTGGAGCAGGCCGTCGCCGCGATCACCGAGCACCAGCCCGATGTGGTCTTCGTGACCTCGCCGAACAACCCCACCGGCGGCAGCATTCCGCTCGACGACCTCCGCGCGATCCTGCGGGCCGCGCCCGGCATCGTCATCGTCGACGAGGCCTACGGCGAGTTCTCGTCGCAGCCGAGCGCCGCCGTGCTGATCGACGAGTTCGGCGCCAAGGTCATCGTCTCGCGGACCATGAGCAAGGCCTTCGCGTTCGCCGGTGGTCGGCTGGGCTACCTGGCCGCGGCACCGGCGATGATCGACGCGCTGCTGCTGGTCCGACTGCCGTATCACCTGTCGGTGCTCACCCAGGCCGCCGCGCGCGCCGCGCTGCAGCACTCCGCGGAGACCCTCGGCAACGTGGCGGCGATCGCCGCCGAACGGGACCGGGTGGCCGCGGCCCTGGCCGAGCTCGGGTACACGGTGACGCCGTCGGACTCCAATTTCGTCCTCTTCGGCGGCTTCGCCGATGCACCGGCGAGCTGGCAGCAGTACCTCGATCGCGGCGTCCTGATCAGGGACGTCGGCATTCCGGGCTTCCTGCGTGCGACGATAGGATTGCCCGCTGAGAACGACGCCTTCTTGAAAGTCAGTGCAGAACTGGCCGACCTCGCCCGACCAACGCCAACCCCCGTCGCTTCGCTCGCCCGACCAACGCCCCCCGTCGCTTCGCTCGCCCGACCAGAACCCCCCGTCGCTTCGCTCGCCCGACCAGACCGAAAGCAGCAGTAACCGCAGTGACCACAGATCAGCCCACCCACGCACCGCGCATCGCTCGCGTCGAGCGGACCACGCGGGAATCGTCGATCACCGTCGAGATCAAACTCGACGGCACCGGCAAGACCGACATCGACACCTCGGTGCCGTTCTTCGATCACATGCTGACCGCCTTCGGTGCGCACGGCAGCTTCGACCTCACCGTCCACGCCAAGGGCGACATCGAGATCGAGGCCCACCACACCGTCGAGGACACCTGCATCGTGCTCGGGCAGGCCATCGGGCAGGCCCTCGGTGACAAGAAGGGGATCCGTCGCTTCGGTGACGCCTGGATCCCGATGGACGAGACCCTGGCGCAGGCCGTCGTCGACGTGTCCGGCCGACCGTACTGCGTCCACACCGGAGAACCGGACCACATGCTGACCGCGGTGATCGGCGGCTACTCCGGCGGCGACAAGCCGGTCGTCTCGTACTCGACCGTCCTCAATCGGCACTGTTTCGAGTCGATCGCGCTCAACGCGCGGATCGCCCTGCACGTGCGTGTCCTGTACGGCCGCGACCAGCACCACATCACCGAAGCCGAGTTCAAGGCGGTCGCCCGTGCCCTGCGCGAGGCCGTGGAGCCGGACCCGCGCACCAGTGGCATCCCGTCGACGAAGGGCGCCCTGTAGATGAAGCGAGTAGCGCTTCTCGATTACGGGTCGGGCAACCTGCGTTCGGCACAGCGGGCGTTGGAGCACGCCGGCGCCGACGTGGAGATCACCTCGGACTTCGACACCGCGATCAACGCCGACGGACTGCTGGTGCCGGGCGTCGGCGCCTTCGCCGCGTGCATGGCCGGCCTCAAGACCGTTCGCGGTGACCGGATCATCGGACGCCGCCTGGCCGGCGGTCGACCCGTGCTCGGCATCTGCGTCGGCATGCAGATTCTGTTCGACCGCGGCATGGAGCACGGGGTCGAGACCGAAGGGTGTGCCGAGTGGCCGGGTTCGGTGTCCCGGCTGCAGGCCCCGGTCCTCCCGCACATGGGTTGGAACACCGTGGATGCGCCGGAGGACTCGGCACTCTTCGCAGGCATCGACGACGATGCCCGTTTCTACTTCGTGCACTCGTACGGGGTCCAGGAGTGGGAGATGGACAACGACGGGCCGCTGGTGGCGCCGAAGCTCACCTGGTCCGATCACGGCGGCCGATTTCTGGCCGCGGTGGAGAACGGGCCGCTGTCGGCGACGCAGTTCCACCCGGAGAAGTCCGGCGACGTGGGCGCGCAACTGCTGCAGAACTGGATCGGGGGGCTTGCCTAAAGTGAACGCTGAAGGCGGACGGCAGTCGGAGTTCTCGTTCGGGAAGCTGGTGTTCTATTCACTCGGTGCCGGCGTGGTGGTGCTGGCCGTGATGCTTCCGGTGATCGTGCTGCTGGCCCGTCCCTACCCGATCGCCGCACTGTGCGTGGCCATCGGGGCGGTATTCGGCATGGTGGTCGTGATCGCACTGGTGTCGCGACGCATGATGTCGGGGGTTCAGCAGGAGATCGACCGGCGGCGAGCTGAGCTCGAAGCCAAGCGGGAGCAATCCTGATCGACCGAGGCCGCTCGGTCGACTGCGCGGCCGATTCGCGGACCGCATCGAAATTTTCACGACAGAGAAGAGAACTGGACTGATGGGCACTCTCGAACTCCTCCCGGCCGTCGACGTGGTCGACGGCCAGGCGGTCCGCCTGGTGAAGGGCGAGGCCGGGTCGGAGACCTCCTACGGCTCGCCCCGCGACGCAGCGCTGGCGTGGCAGCGCGACGGCGCGCAATGGCTGCATCTGGTAGACCTCGACGCCGCCTTCGGCCGGGGCGACAACCGCGCGCTGCTGGCCGAGGTCGCTGCGGAGGTCGACATCAAGGTGGAGCTCTCGGGCGGTATCCGCGACGACGCCACCCTCTCCGCGGCCCTGGCCACCGGCTGCACCCGCGTGAACCTGGGGACCGCTGCCATCGAGAACCCCGCGTGGTGCGCGCGAGCCATCGCCGAGCACGGCGACAAGATCGCCGTCGGCCTCGATGTGACGCGCAACGGCGACTCGTACATCGTGCGCGGCCGCGGCTGGGTCACCGAGGGCGGCGACCTGTGGGAGACACTCGAACGTCTCGACAACGACGGCTGTGCACGCTACGTCGTCACCGACGTCAGCAAGGACGGCACGCTCACCGGGCCCAACCTGGAACTGCTCGAGCAGGTGGCGCGCGCCACCGATGCGCCGGTGGTGGCCTCGGGTGGCATCTCGCAGCTCGACGACCTGCGGGCGATCGCCGAATTGACCGGGATCGGCGTCGAAGGCGCGATCATCGGCAAGGCTCTCTACGCCGGACGCTTCACGATGGCCGAAGCCCTCGACGCGGTCGCCGCCGCGGGGAGCCGGTGATCCTGGCATGACCGACGTCGACGGTGTGGATCTGGCGCAGCTGACGGCTGCCGCCGAGTCCGTGCTCGACGAGGTCTCGGGGCTCTTCGTCGACGGACTCGGGTCTCCCGGCGTCCACGTCAAGGGTGTCGGCGACTTCGCCACCGACGTCGACCTGGCGCTCGAACGCCGGATCGGCGACCTGCTCGAAGCGCGCACCGGTATCGAAGTCCACGGCGAGGAGTTCGGCGGTCCCGCGCCGGAGACCGGGGCGATGTGGATCCTCGACCCGATCGACGGGACCTTCAACTACTCGGTCGGCATGCCGATGGCCGCCATGCTGCTGGCTCTGGCGATCGACGGAGTGCCCGTCATCGGCCTCACTCGGATGCCGTTGATCGGGCAGACCTTCGCCGGACACGCCGGCGGCTCACTGCTGGTCAACGGTGAGGCGATGCCGCCCGTGCCCGACAGTCCGCTGCAGACCGCGGTGATCGGTCTCGGCGCGTTCAACGCCAAATCGCGGGGTCGCTATCCCGGTGCCGCGCGCGCAGAACTTCAGCGTCACCTCAGCTACCGCGCCGGGCGCCTGCGGATGACCGGGTCCAACGGCATCGATGTCGCGTACGTGGCAGCGGGCGTGTTCGGTGGTGCCGTCTCGTTCAGCGCCAAGGCCTGGGACAACGCGGCGGGTGCGGCGTTGGTCCGCGCGGCCGGGGGACTCGCGACCGATGTCGCCGGTGAACCGTGGACCGTGCACTCGACGTCGCTGGTCACCGGGAACCGCCAGTTGCATGCCGAACTGCTCGACGTGATCGCCGAGTCGATGCCAGACCAGATCGCCGAACACCGCGCGGGACGAAGCTGACGGGTCACCCGGCCCACCGTCTCGCCTCGAACAACCACACCTGAACACAGACCCCACACTCAACCTGAGGAGAGCTCACCGTGACCGTCGCAGTTCGCGTCATCCCCTGCCTGGACGTCGACGACGGCCGCGTGGTCAAGGGCGTCAACTTCGAGAACCTCCGCGATGCGGGCGACCCGGTCGAACTCGCGGCTCGGTACAACGCCGAGGGCGCGGACGAGTTGACCTTCCTCGACGTGACCGCCTCCAGCGCCGGCCGCGGCACCATGATCGACGTGGTCCGGCGGACCGCCGACCAGATCTTCATCCCGCTCACCGTCGGCGGTGGCATCCGGACCGTCGACGACGTGGACGCGATGCTCCGGGCGGGCGCCGACAAGGTCAGCGTCAACACCGCGGCCATCGCCCGTCCCGAGGTGCTCAGCGAGATGAGCGAACGCTTCGGCTCGCAGTGCATCGTGCTGTCGGTGGACGCCAGGACCGTTCCCGAAGGCAACGAACCGACGCCGTCGGGCTGGGAGGTCACCACGCACGGTGGTCGTCGCAGCACCGGCATCGACGCGGTCGAGTGGGCCCGTCGCGGCCAGGAACTCGGCGTGGGCGAGATCCTGTTGAACTCGATGGACGCCGACGGCACCAAGGCCGGATTCGACCTCCGGATGCTGACGGCCGTGCGCGCAGCGGTCACCATTCCGGTGATCGCCAGTGGCGGGGCAGGTCGGGTCGCCGACTTCGCACCCGCCGTCCACGCGGGCGCCGACGCAGTGCTGGCCGCCTCGGTGTTCCACTTCGGCGACATGACGATCGGTGAGGTCAAGGACGCGATGCGGGCCGACGGCATCGTCGTTCGCTGACCACCTGACACCGCCCGGACCCTGACGACAGAGGAGACACCCCATGGCGCTGCCCGCAGAACTCGCGGCCTCGCTCAAGCGCAACAGCGACGGATTGTTCGCGGCGATCGCACAGGAGCGATCGACCGGACAGGTGCTGATGATGGCCTGGATGGACGACGAGGCGCTCGAGCGCACGCTCGCCACCCGTCGCGGCACGTACTACTCGCGGTCGCGCCAGCAGTACTGGGTCAAGGGAGAGACCAGCGGACACACGCAGTACGTACACGACATCCGGCTGGACTGCGACGGCGATACGCTGCTGCTGATCGTCGACCAGACCGGCGCCGCATGCCATACCGGCAACCACAGTTGTTTCGACACCGAGTCGCTCGAGTTCGGGATTCCGGTGGAGCCGATGGCGACACACGACGAGGGAAGGTAGCGCCATGCCGCTGATTCAGATCTCCCAGACCCCGGGACTGTCGGACCGGGTCAAGCGCGAGACCATCGCCGCCGTCACCGAGGCGTACGCCAAGGCGACCGGAAAGAACCCCGATTCGGTGTGGGTCACGATCACCGAGGTACCGCGCGCACACTGGGGCGTCGGCGGGGAGCCCCTCGGATGAGCGCCGCGAAGAGTTCCGGTCGGTCCATGGAGACCACGCCGCTCGAGACCTTCCTGGACCTGGCCGCAGACCACCGCGTGGTGCCGGTGACCCGCAAGGTCCTGGCCGACTCGGAGACGCCGCTGTCGGCGTACCGCAAACTCGCTCGGGACATCGGAGCCGACGATTTCGTGCTCAAGGACGGAACGTTCCTCCTCGAGTCGGCGCCCAACGGCGCGTCCTGGTCGCGGTGGTCGTTCATCGGCGCGGGCACCCATTCGGCGCTGACCGTCGCCGACGGACAGGCCCACTGGTGGGGCGACGTCCCGGCGGGCGCACCGGTGGGCGGCGATCCCGTCGCGGCGCTGGCCGAGTCGTTGCGACTGCTGCAGACCGACCCGCTCGCCGACATGCCGCCGCTGACCGGTGGCTTCGTCGGGTTCATGGCGTACGACTTCGTCCGCCGCCTGGAACGACTCCCGGAGACGACGGTCGACGATCTCCACCTGCCCGACATGTTCTGGCTGCTGGTGGCCGATCTCGCGGCCTTCGACCATCACGAGGGCACCATCACGCTCATCGCCAATGCCGTCAACTGGGATGGCAGCGACGAACGAGCTGAGGAGGCCTACCGGGACGCGGTGGCGCGACTCGACGCCATGACGGCCGCGTTGGCCGCACCCGACCCGTCGACGGTCTCGACGTTCGGCCGCCCGACACCCGACTACCGATCGCAGCGCTCCCTCGACGACTACCGCGGCATCGTGTCCGGCCTGGTCGATCAGATCGAGGCCGGCGAAGCCTTCCAGGTGGTCCCCTCGATGCGCTTCGAGATCGATACCGACGCCCATCCGCTCGACGTCTACCGCGTGCTGCGGGCCTCCAATCCGAGCCCCTACATGTACTTCCTGCAGATGCCGGGCATCGATCGCGAACCGTTCACGATCGTCGGATCGTCGCCGGAGGCCCTGGTGACGGTGGCCGACGGGGTCGCGACCACCCACCCGATCGCAGGCACCCGCTGGCGCGGGGCCACCGAGGAGGAGGATCAGCTCCTCTCGAAGGGCCTGCTGGAGGACGAGAAGGAGAACTCCGAGCACCTGATGCTGGTGGATCTCGGACGCAACGACCTCGGCCGCGTCTGCGAACCTGGAACGGTGCGCGTCACCGATTATCGCCGCGTGGAGCGCTACAGCCACGTGATGCACCTGGTCTCGACGGTGTCCGGCGAACTGCGCGCGGGCAAGCAGGCGCTCGATGCGGTCACCGCGTGCTTCCCGGCGGGCACACTGACCGGTGCCCCGAAGGTCCGCGCGATGGAGTTGATCGAGGAGAACGAGATCACCCGGCGAGGCCTGTACGGCGGCGTGGTCGGGTACCTCGACTTCGCGGGGAACGCCGACACCGCGATCGCGATTCGCACCGCGCTGATGTCGGGGGACAAGGCTTACGTGCAGGCCGGCGGCGGGGTGGTCGCCGACAGCGACGCCGAGTACGAGTTCAACGAGGCCCGCAACAAGGCGTCGGCCGTGCTCGCCGCGGTCGCCGCCGCCGCGACGATGGCCCCGGTGGCCGGGCCCGCCGCACCTGAGGAAGAGAACTGATGAACGCATCCGAATCCGTCGACGCGAAGCCCGCGCCGGTCAACCGCCGCTGGCAGGGCATCGCCTCCATCCTGATCCTGCTCGGCGCGCTCGGGCTCTGGAGCGCGTCCCGCATGACCTGGGCCACCGTGCTGGTGGCCGCCGACCTGGGACCGGCATCCGAGGTCACGGTCATCGGTGCGCAGTGGAGTCCGTGGCTGGTGCCGGTGGCGCTCGCCATGGTCGCCGCGGTCGTCGCGCAGTTCGCCGTCCGCGGGTGGGCGCTGCGCGTCGTCGCGATCCTCGTCGCACTGGGCGGGGTGCTCGCGATCTTCCCGGCCATCTCGCTGCTGACCGAGGGGGAGGACAACCTCTACGTCGTCCAGATGGCCGACGGCATCCGCGACGGTGCGGCCATCGATGGTGTTCCCGTCACCACGCTGCCCGGCTACGTCGTCATCGTCTCGGCGATCTGCGTGATCGTCGGCGCGATCTTCATGACGCGTACCGCCAACCAGGGCGGCATGTCGTCCAAGTACTCCTCGCCGGCGGCCCGACGAGAAGACCTGGAACGGCAGATCTTCGCCGAGCGGGAGCGCGCCGCGGCCGCTGGAACAGCCGCTCCGACCGAGGGCAACGAACGGATTCTGTGGGATTCCCTCGACGAGGGCATCGATCCGACCGAAGATCCGACCGACGACGACGCCGACGGCGCACGACCCTAGTCCGTCACCGCCACCGGGATGTCGCGGCTCGACGCCCACTCGGCGACGTCGCGATGCTCGATGGCTGCCGCCATCAGGTCCGGGAACAGGTCGGGCGTGCACGCGAACGACGGCACGCCCAGACCGGTCAGCTCGGCGGCGAGATCGGCGTCGAACGCGGGAGTGCCGGAGTCCGACAGCGCCAGCAGCGAGACCATCGTGGCGCCGGAGGCGACGATCGAGCGGGACCGGTCGAGCAGTTCTTCGGCCACTCCACCCTCGAACAGGTCGCTGATCAGCACGAAGACCGTGTTCTCCGGCCGCTCGATGAGCGACTGACAGTAAGTGACCGCGCGGTTGATGTCGGTGCCGCCGCCGAGCTGGACCCCGAACAGGATGTCGACGGGATCCTGCATCTCGTCGGTCAGATCCACCACCTCGGTGTCGAAGACCACCAGCCGCGTCCGCACCGACCGCAGCGACGCCAGGACGGCGCCGAACACGCTGGCGAACACCACCGACTCCGCCATCGACCCGGACTGGTCGATGCACAGGATGATGTCGCGCTGGACCTGCGACTGGCGGCGGGCGTAGCCCACCAGCCGCTCGGGGATCACCGTGCGATAGTCCGGCTGGTAGTGCTTGAGGTTGGCCGTGATCGTCCGGTTCCAGTCGATGTCTGCCGGGCGCGGACGGCTGGTGCGCGACGATCGGTCCACCGCGCCGGTGACCGCCTGCACCGTCGCGCGGCGCAACCGTTCCTCCAACTGATCGGTCACCTGTCGGACCACGTGTCGGGCGGTCTCGCGCGACTGCTCGTCCATCACCTGGTTCAGGGTGATGAGGGTGCTCACCAGGGCGACGTCCGGCTGGACGGCCGCCATCAACTCGGGCTCCAGCAGCATCTGCTTCAGGCCGAGGCGGTCCATCGCGTCGGCCTGCATCACCTGGACCACCGACGACGGGAAGTACGTCCGGATGTCGCCGAGCCAGCGCGCCACCCGCGGCTGCGATCCGCCGAGACCGCCGCGACGTGGGCCGTCGTAGAGTTCGCCGAGCACCCGGTCGCGCGCGGCGTCGGCCTTCGACAGATCGATGCCGCCACCGTTCTCTCCGTCGATGCCATCGGCGTCCCCGCCGCCGAGCACCAGGCGCCAGCGGGTCAGCCGGTCCTCGTCCTGCGAGCTCATGCGATCTCCCATCCGATCAGTCGGGCGACGGCGCCGATTGCGGGCCTCGCCTGTGCCAGGTCGAGTACCGGGCCGTGGTCGACGCTCGGACCCCGGGACAGTGATCGCCCGATGATTCGTCGTTCGGCCCTGGTGAACTCCGCGAACGTTCGACGCAACAGCGGCAGCAGGTCGTCGAACACGTCGGTGACCACCTCCGACATCCATTCGTCGATCACCGCGAGGAGCGCGGCGTCGTGGATCAGGACGAGGGCATCGCCCGCGAGGAAGCCGTCGAGCCACCCGGCGGCATCCACGGGATCGCCCGCTGTGGACAGTGCACGGCTGAGTCGTCGGCGGGCGTCGTCGCGGTCGAGGCGATCGGCGTCGAGCAGCATCCGGGTGGCACGACCGACCAGCGCACCCGGGATCCGGTCGTGGTCGGCCACCTCCCGGAGCGCCGCGAACCAGTAGTCGGCGAGCGTCGGGTCGTCGAGGAGCATCAGGCCGCGATGCGCCGACTCCACCGCGGCACGCAGCGCGATAGCGGCGTCGGCGCTCAACGCGGTGGCCGCCGTCGGCAGCCCGAGGCAGGCACGGACGGCCGTCTGGTCGAGCACCGAGCGGACGTCGTCGGTGGCCATCTGCCGGACGTTGCCGTAGCGACACACGCGCGCCAACGGTTCGATCGCGGACAGGAGTTCGGGCACGTCGGTGTGCGCGGCGGCGCGCTCGGCGAGGGCCTCGACCACGTGGGTCGTCGGCAGGTCGGCGAGCAGACACCGGTCGATCAACTCCGACAACCGCGCGAGATCGGTGGCCGCGTCGGCCTGGGCAGCGACCTTCGACGTCGCCGCGGATTCGATCGTCGTCCCATAGACCGACGCTTCGACCACCGACACCGCCATCGCCGGATCCCATTCGAGTTCCCACGCCTCCTTGAAGGTGCCGGTGGTCCGACCCGTCTCGCCGGGTACGCCCCAGTCGATGCCGAGGACCAGCAGGCGGTGCAGGAGCACCGATTTGGCGCGGCCCGCGTCGGTGCGGAGATCGAGGAGGACCGACTTCGCGACGGCGGCCGGGCGAAGCCGGCAGCTCTTCTGCTGACGCTGCAGGTCGGCCGCCAACGGGACCATCGGGGCCGAGGAGGGGACTGCGCCGAGGTCGGTGCCGACCACCAGGCTCCGGTGCACCAGGCTCAGCGGCGTGGCATCGCCGTCGGCCAGCACGGCGAGCGCGGCATCGTCGAGTTCGCTCAGCCCGGGATGCGGCCGGCCGCGCAGCGTCGCCAGCGTCTCCGCCAGTCGAACGGCGTCGACCACCGACGCCGGTGAGGCCGGGCGGCCCTGCTCGCGGAGTTCCCGGGCCACCAGGACCAGCCACGAGGCTGCGGCCTCCCCGGTGTCCAACCCGTTTCGGCGGGCGTCGAACAGATGCCGATACCAGCCGGGCGAGGCGACGCCCGCCCCGTAGCCGGACCACTGGCTCAGTCGGGTCGCGGTCCACGGCACCCACGCCGCGGCGACCTTGGTCTTCGGCAGGCCGCGCAGCAGGCGGTTGTCGGAAGCGGCCGACGGCATCGTCGCCGGGTCGAGTGCCGGCGCGTGCCACGCGCCGCAGACCACGGCGATCCGCTGGTGGCCGGCCTTGACGGCGGCGCGGAGGGCCTTGCGCATCGCGGCCTCGCGGACCCCGGTCATCGCCCGACCGAGGGCTTGAGCAGCGGCGTCGAGGTCGAGCACCTTGGCGTCGTCGACCAGCGGCCGGGCGGCGGGCTCGTCGGCGCGGAGCTCGGCGACGGCCTCGCGGACGGCATCGAACCGGTCGGTCGCGTCGGACGGAGTGCTCCCGCGGCGGTCGTGCTCGACGGCATCCTCCCACCAGCGCTCGGGCTCGTCGTAGCCCGCGGCCGAGGCGAGCGCGGCGATCGGATCGACCACGCGCTCGGTCGGCTGGGAGGCCTCGTCGGCGGCCAGGCGTCCAGCCCCGTCGACGGCCGCGCGGAGGGCGAGCTGGTTGGTCGCCGGAAGGTCGGCCCATTCGACGGGCACGTCGCGGGCGAGGGCCCACCGGGTCGCGACCCATTCGGGGGAGAAGGCGGCGAGAGGGTAGAACGACGCCCGGCTCGGATCTGCGGCGTCGTACACCAGGCCGGCGATCGGTGGCCGGGTGTCCGGGTCGGCGAGGAACGGCAGGATCGGGGTGAGTTCGCCCGGCCCTTCCACCAGGACGTACTGCGGTGAGAGCTGGTCCAAGGCTTCGGCGACCGATTGTGCCGAGCCCGGACCATGGTGGCGAATACCGAGGATCGAGACGGTCGCGGCCACCGTCATCGCGGTGCGCCGGTGCCCAGGTCGCGGCAGGCACGGTAGAGGTCGTCCCATTCGGGGCGTCCGCGCACCACCGTCTCCAGGTACTCGTCCCAGATCACCGAGTCCTGGACGGGGTCCTTCACCACGGCGCCCAGCAGGCCGGCCGCGACGTCGTGCGCACCGACGACGCCGTCACCGAAGTGCGCGGCCAGACTCAACCCGCTGGTGACCACCGAGATGGCCTCGGCGGTCGAGAGCGTGGAACTGGGCGACTTGATGGTGGTCCGACCGTCGGCGGTCACCCCGCCGCGCAGCTCGCGCATCACGGTCACCACCCGGCGGATCTCGCTCAGCGACTCCAGGTCGGCGGGCAGTTCGAGGGAGGCTCCCAGGCTCGCGACGCGCTGGGTGACGATCGAGACCTCGTCGTCGAGCGAGTCGGGCAGGGGGAGCACCACCGTGGTGAACCGGCGGCGCAGTGCGCTGGAGAGGTCGTTGACGCCCTTGTCGCGGTCGTTGGCGGTCGCGATCACATTGAAACCGCGTTGCGCCTGGACCTCGCTGTCGAGTTCGGGGATCGGGAGGGTCTTCTCCGACAGGATGGTGATCAGCGAGTCCTGCACGTCGGCGGGGATGCGGGTCAGTTCCTCGATCCGGGCGATGGATCCGGCGTTCATCGCGCGCATCACCGGACCGGGGACCAGGGCGCTCTCGGACGGGCCGGAGGCCAGGAGCGAGGCGTAGTTCCAGCCGTACCGGACCGCCTCCTCGGTGGTACCCGCGGTTCCCTGGACCACGCGCGTGGAATCGCCGCTGACAGCGGCCGCCAGATGCTCGCTGACCCAAGACTTCGCGGTGCCCGGCACGCCGAGCAGCAGGAGCGCGCGATCGGTTGCGAGCGAGGCTACTGCGATCTCCATGAGCCTGCGGCTGCCGATGTACTTGGGGGTGATGACCGTGCCGTCGGCGAGGGTGCCGCCCAGCAGATAGGTGGTCACCGCCCAGGGCGACATCGACCAGCGCGGTGGGCGGGGGCGGTCGTCCACGGCCTGTAGCGCCGCGAGTTCGGCTGCGTACTCGTGCTCGGCATGGGCGCGCAGGACGCCCGACGGGGTGCCGCCGGGAGTGTCGGCGGCGGGAGTCGTCTCGGTAGTGGGAGATCCGGTCATGAGAAAGCCTCCTGGATGGAACGGTCGAAGGAGTGGTAGGTGACGGCGGTGGTCAGCACGCGCCGCAGGCGTTCGGAGATCTCGACATCGGCGCCGGGGAGTTCGGCGCGGGCGAGGACCTCGCGGATGCGCGGCACGCTCTCGGCGGGGAAGCGTGTCGCATGATGGATCTGCAGGAGCGGGACGTGGCTCGACCGGCCCCTCGGCGTGGGGCGGGTGACCCGCGCCAGGATCGCGTCGGCGATCGGCGGGCTCCACGGCGCGCCCGCCAGCCCGAGCAGCTCGCGGAACCCGACGTCGGTGTCGGTCGGAAGCAGCCGAAGCAGGTACTGCTCGCGTTCGTGGTCGGGCAGGGTCCGGATGAGGCTCGGGTCGCGCCGCACCGACAGCAGCGCGCGGGCCCATTCGGTGTTCCGCTGGTCGGTGGTCGCGCGGATCAGCGCGCCGAGCACGGCGTCGTCGTCGCGGACCGCCGCGACGATCCGCTCGACGGACAGGCCGGTGGCCTCGCACCACGCCCGCAAGGGCGCGGCCGTGAGGACGGTCTGCAAGGATGCGGCGCGGTCGGCGGCCGTGGCAACGCCTGCCAGGCCGTCGCGTGTCGCGGCGTCGTCGAGCACGGTCGGAGCGAGGACGGTGATCCGTGTGTTCGAGGCGAAGACGCGCGCACGCTCGACGGTCAGCAACGGTGCTAGTCGGCCGGCCATCCGGGTGCCGAAGGCGCTGGTCGGGAGCCCGCGCAGGAGCGCTCGCGCGGCATCGCGGACACGCGCCGAGCGCTCGTCGAGGAGGGCGTCGAGGAACGGCTCGTCGGCGGTGGACAACCCGACCCGCCACGACTCGAGAACCCGTTCCTTGAGCGCTGCGGGCAGCTCGGACCAATGGGCGGCGGTGAGTTCACGCGCGCCGTGCGGGTCGCCCTCACGCAGCGCGGCCAAGGCGTCGACCGCATCCGTGGTGCGCAACCGAGCCCAGTCGCGACCCAGGTCCGCCGCGTCCGGTGTGCTCGGCCGCGCGGCGGTTCCGGACTTCTCGGCGAGCCAGTCTCCGCGCCGACCCCAAGCCCGCTGGAGGCTCGGCAGGAGCTCGGGCGCGGTGCCGGCGAGGGCGATCAGCGTCGGCAGAAACCGCGGCGGCACCACAGCGTCGCGGTCGGCCGCGGTCTGGAGCCAGCGGTTCAGGAGCGGGATCCGGACCTCGCGCGCGATGGGCGGCGCGTCGATCAAGACGCCGAGGAGTTCGATTGCCGATGGGGGTGCGTACGGCGAGGACTCGGCCGTGGCCGGTGTCACCGGGTCGGCGACCGTCGGCCGTCGACCCGCGCGAACCAGTGCGGCGGCCACCGCGACCCGCGCCAGCACCTCGTCGTCGGGCGGGCCGGACGCGGTGTCGGCGAAGGGCGAGTCCGGGAATGGACGTCGGTCGGTGCCGAGGATCGCGGCCGACAGCAGGTCTCGGCGCCAGCGTTCGACAGCAGCGGAATCGGGGAGGCTCACAGCGGCGTCACCTCACCGTCGGCCAGCACCGTGAGGACCCGGAATCGACCGCCGTCGAGCTCCCCGAACACCTGGTCGGCACGGCCGCCGGTCACCGCGGAGAGCGCTTTCGTCGGGGTGTCCGCGACCAGCGGCACGGCGGAACCGTTCGGGTCGACCAGGTGGTCGCAGTCGGGGCCGCCGAGGGCGACATCGTCGAGGACCACGGGATACAGATCGCGCCACGGGACCCGCGCCACATGATCGGCCGCGCCGGCGAACGCCGCAGCGAGCGTGGTGCCCGGCCCCAGTCGCGATCCCGCCGGTGTCGGTTCCGGTGCCGGAGGTTCGGTGAACAAGACCCGTCGGGGCGCTGACCCGGGATAGACGCCCAGCGTCGCGCGCACCCGAGCGCCGGCCAACTGCGGGACGTCGAGCGACTGCCCCGGTCCCGCGGTCTCGAGGACGACGACGAACTCGGGGTCGCCGTCGATGGTCGCCGGCCGCAGCCAGGTGCGCTGCTGAGCGAGGCGCCCGATCTCGGTGCGATGCGATCCGACGACGATCCAGACGCCCTCGCGAAGCTCTCCCGCGCGTACCTCGGCCGTCGGAATCGGCCAGCCGAGAGCGGTCTGCAGGTCGGCCTGCAAGGCGGGTGCCAGGCTTTCGCGGCGCGTCCATCCGCGTGCCATGGTCCACCACACACCGGTCCGTTCGAGGAGATCTGCGGGCGCGAGATCGCCGTGGGTGATGTCACCGGCGGTGTCCCGAACGCGTTCGGCGAGGCCCGGAAGCTGGGCGTCGACCAAGCGTGCGGCGGCCGCCTCCCACCACGCGTCCGGTCGCCGCATCGCATCGGCCAGGCCGGCGCGCATCAGGTCCGACAACCAGCGAGAGAACTCGTCGACGCCCGCGTCCATCTTCGCGGCGCGTTCGGCTCGACGAGCCGCCCGGGCTGCGGGGTCGGGCGCGGCGGCGGGAGAAACATCGGCGGCCGCAGTGCCGGTCGACGCGGTGCGCCGGCTGCGCGCGCCTGCCCAGTCGGCGGCGAAGTCGGCCGCCGTGCCGTCACCGACCACACCCTCCGACCAGAGGAGCAGGAGGGCGATCGCATGCTTGCACGGAAACTTGCGGCTCGGGCACGAGCACTTGTACGCGGGGCCGTTGAGGTCGATGCTGACCTGGTACGGCTTCTTTCCGCTGCCCTGGCACGACCCCCACAGCAACGACTCGTTGCAGCCGGTGCCGGACCACGGACCGGGCTTCGCCAGTGTGCGGCCTGCCGACATCGAGGCGGCGTCCGGGGCGACGGCGAGCACCCGTTCCTGAGTCCAAGGCATGATCCCGGACAGTAGTCGACGCCTGCGACAACTCAGCCGACTGACCGACGGCCGTCTGGGTCGATCGATCCACTCGACGTCGCCGCCCGAGTTCGCCGAACCCACTTCCGGAACGAAGCGACCCCGGCCGCCCACGAACCGATCGCTGTGCTTAGTCTGGTGACAAGCGTTGAAAGGGGCCGATCGCCGTGACCAGTGAGTCAGTGCTCGATTCGATCATCGAGGGAGTCAAGGCTGACGTCGCTGCGCGCGAAGCAGCCCTTCCCCTCGAAGCAGTGAAGGAAGCCGCAGCAGCAGCGCCGCGGCCGCGCGATGCCATGGCCGCGCTCAGCCAGTCGGACGTCGCGGTCATCGCCGAGGTGAAGCGCGCGAGTCCGTCCAAGGGGCAGCTCGCGAACATCCCCGATCCGGCGGACCTGGCCAAGGCCTACGAGGACGGCGGCGCACGCATCGTGAGCGTGTTGACCGAGGAACGTCGCTTCGGTGGTTCGCTGGCCGACCTCGATGCGGTGCGCGCCGCCATCAACATTCCGATCCTGCGCAAGGACTTCATCGTCGGGCCGTACCAGATCCACGAGGCCCGCGCGCACGGCGCCGACGTCATTCTGTTGATCGTCGCAGCCTTGGAGCAGCCGGTGCTGGCGTCGTTGCTCGACCGCACCGAGTCGCTGGGGATGACCGCCCTGGTCGAGGTCCACACCGAGGAAGAAGCTGATCGGGCGCTGGAAGCCGGTGCCAAGGTGGTCGGCGTCAACGCACGCAATCTGAAGACGCTCGACGTGGACCGCGATTCGTTCGCGCGCATCGCACCCGGCCTGCCGTCCAATGTCATCAAGATCGCCGAGTCCGGCGTCCGCGGCCCCGCTGACCTGCTGGCCTACGCCGGTGCGGGTGCCGACGCCATTCTGGTCGGCGAGGGCGTCGTGACCAGTGGTGATCCGCGCTTGGCGGTGGCAGACCTGGTGGCGGCGGGGTCGCACCCGTCCTGCCCCAGGCCGTCGCGCTGAGCCGACACTAGAAAGCCCTGACTGCAGACCTCGATCCCGTTGGTGCCCAACGGGATCGAGGCGAGTGGTTATTCATTTGCTGCTCACCGCGATTGATGAGGATACTGAGAACCGTGACCGAGAATTCTGACGCAGCCCAGGACGTCTCCGCCGAGGCGGCATTCCCGCAAGCCAGTGCTGGCGTCGCCGACGTCCACCCGATCGGGCCCGACGAGCTCGGCCACTGGGGCGTCTTCGGCGGTCGCCACGTTCCCGAGGCCTTGATGGCGGTGATCGAAGAGGTCACGGCAACGTACGAGAAGCTGCGGACCGACTCGGAGTTCCTGACCGAACTCGACCGACTGCAGCGCGATTACTCCGGTCGCCCGTCGCCCCTGTACGAGGCGGAACGCCTGAGCGGCGACGCGGGCGGCGCTCGACTGTTCCTCAAGCGCGAGGACCTCAACCACACCGGGTCGCACAAGATCAACAACGTCCTCGGCCAGGCGCTGCTCGCCAAGAAGATGGGCAAGACGCGCGTCATCGCCGAGACCGGCGCGGGGCAGCACGGGGTCGCCACCGCAACGGCCTGCGCGCTGCTCGGGCTCGAATGCCTGGTCTACATGGGCCGCGTCGACACCGAGCGGCAGGCTCTCAACGTGGCCCGGATGCGGCTGCTGGGTGCGACGGTCGTCGCCGTGGAGACCGGTTCGGCCACCCTCAAGGACGCCATCAACGAGGCTCTCCGCGACTGGGTCACCAACGCCGACAACACGTACTACTGCTTCGGCACGGCGGCCGGGCCGCATCCGTTCCCGATGATCGTCCGCGACCTGCAGCGCATCATCGGCTTGGAGTCGCGGGCCCAGATCCTGGACCGGATCGGCCGACTTCCCGATGCGGTGACCGCCTGCATCGGCGGCGGTTCCAACGCCATCGGAATGTTCCATCCCTTCATCGACGACGCCTCCGTTCGGATGGTCGGCTACGAGGCGGCGGGCGACGGCGTCGACACCGACCGGCACGCCGCGACGTTTTCGGGCGGCACGCCCGGCGCATTCCAGGGCGCGTACTCGTACCTGCTGCAGGACGAAGACGGTCAGACCATCGAGTCCCACTCCATCTCGGCCGGCCTGGACTACCCGGGTGTCGGGCCCGAGCACGCGCACCTGATGTCGATCGGTCGTGCCGAATACCGTCCGATCACCGACGCCGAGGCGATGGATGCGCTGGCCCTCCTGTCCCGAAAGGAAGGCATCATCCCGGCGATCGAGTCCGCGCACGCGGTGGCGGGCGCGCTGCAGCTCGGCCGCGAGCTCGGGGAGGGCGCGGTGATCATCGTGTGCCTGTCTGGTCGGGGTGACAAGGACGTCGACACCGCCGCGGAGTGGTTCGGCCTGTTCGGCAAGCCGCCGTCAGAGTCCGAGTACGCAGCGAGCCTCGCCGAGGCAGCAGGGGAGAACACCAAGTGAGCACGCACACCACACCGCCGTCGCGCCTGGGCGCGACCTTCGCCGACTGCCGCGCAGAAGGCCGCGCGGCCCTCATCGGCTACTTCCCGGTCGGCTATCCCGACCTCGAGACCTCATTGACCACGGTCCGCACCATGGTCGACGCGGGCTGCGACATCATCGAGATCGGCATCCCGTACTCCGACCCGGTGATGGACGGCCCGACCATCGCGCGCGCCGCCGAGAAGGCGCTCGCGGGCGGAACTCGGGTCCGCGATGTCATGGTGGCCGCGGAGGCCATCGCCGCGGCCGGGGCGAAGCCGGTGGTCATGAGCTACTGGAATCTGGTGCTCCAGTACGGCGTCGACACGTTCGCTCGCGATCTGGCGGCAGCGGGCGGCGCGGGTCTCATCACCCCGAATCTGATCCCCGAAGAGGGCGCGGAATGGCATGCGGCGGCCGACGCGCACGATCTGGACCGCATCTATCTGGTCGCGCCGTCATCCACCCCCGAGCGCATCGCGCTGACCGTCGACGCGTGCCGCGGATTCGTGTACGCCGCGTCGACCATGGGTGTCACCGGTGCCCGCAGCAGCGTCTCGAACGCAGCCCCCGCGCTGTGCGCCCGGGTTCGCGAGTACTCCGACATCCCGATCGGCGTCGGCCTGGGTGTGCGCGACGGCGACCAAGCCGCCGAGATCGGCGCCTATGCGGACGGCGTCATCGTCGGCTCGGCAATCGTCTCGGCCGCCGACAAGGGTCAGGACGCGGTCGCGGCACTGGTCGCCGACCTCGCTGACGGCGTGCGACGCTCCCGCGCCTGAGAACCCGGTCCTGAGAACCCCGCACCTTACTCCGTACTTCGTTACCCGCCGGTGGTAACGAAGTACGGAGTTGGTCGTTCGATGCGCGTGTCGCGGGGCACGGCGTGCACGCTACTGTGGCACCTGTGATTGACGGAACCGTCCTCGCTTACCTTCCGAGCCCCGCACAGGGCGTATGGCACCTCGGCCCCGTGCCGTTGCGCGCGTACGCCGTGTGCATCATCGTCGGCATCATCGTCGCCGTCTGGTGGGGCAGCAGGCGCTGGCAGGCGCGCGGCGGACAGCCCGGCGAGGTCATCGACGTCGCGCTGTGGGCCGTCCCGTTCGGCCTGATCGGTGGCCGGATCTACCACGTCCTCACCGACTGGAGCACGTACTTCGGGCCCGGCGGCAAGGGGCTCGGTGCGGCATTCCGGATCTGGGACGGCGGCCTCGGCATCTGGGGCGCAGTGGCGCTCGGTGGGGTCGGCGCCTGGATCGGTGCCCGGAACATGGGGATCAAGCTGCCGTCGTTCGGCGACGCCTTGGCCCCGGCCATCCTGCTGGCGCAGGCGATCGGCCGTCTCGGGAACTACTTCAACCAGGAACTGTTCGGTCGCGAGACCACTGTCCCGTGGGCCCTGGAGATCTACGACCGGACCAACGCCGACGGAGTCGTCTCGTACAAGCTGATCGACGGGGTCTCGACCGGCGACGTGTACGCGGTGGTGCATCCGACGTTCCTGTACGAGATGGTCTGGAACATCCTGGTCGTCATCGCGCTGGTCCTGATCGATCGCTACTTCCGCGTCGGACACGGTCGTCTGTTCGCGATGTACGTCGCCGGCTATTGCGTCGGCCGCTTCGCCATCGAGTTGATGCGCGACGATTACGCGACCCACATCTTCGGCGTGCGCGTCAATGTCTTCACCTCCGCGATCATCTTCCTGTGCGCTGCGCTGTACATCGTGATGGCGCCGAAGGGACGTGAGGAAGGGCTGTCGATGTACTGGCCCGACCGCGCCGACGAACTCGCTGCGGAAGGCGCCGTCGGCTACCTCCCGCGCACGGGGGAGGCCGAGAACCACGAACTCGCCGTCAATGCCGATGACGAGGGCGAGGACGAGGGGGAGTTCGCCGCCGACTACTTCGACGACTCCTACGAGGACGCGCCGTACGAGGAGGAGTCCGTCGACGTCGAACCGGACGCGCACGATCACAGCGTGTGGGCCCAGGGCGCCGGCGACGCGGCAGTCGCCGCCGAGTCCATGCCGGATGAGCCGGTCGCCGATGAGGTCCCGATCGACGATCCTGTGGTCGACGAGCTGGTCGACGAGCCTGCAGTAGACGAACCGGCAGTAGTCGAACCCGTAGTCGAGGAACCGGTAGCGGAGGAACCCGCAGTAGAGGAATCGGCAGCGGAGGAACCCGCAGTCGAGGAACCGGCAGTCGAGGAACCCGCAGTCGAGGAATCCGCGTCGACTGACGATCCGGCCGAGGCAGAGTCCGCGGAGCCGGCGGCCTCGTCGGCGCCGTCGCTGGGGTACACCATCGTTCCGGCCGACGACGAAGAGCTGTCGGGAATCACGATCATCGAACAGAATCCGGGCGGTTCGGCAGGGTCCATCGAGATCCGTCGCAGCGGGGACGGCGAAGCAGATGAGACCACTTCCACACTTGACCCTGACCGAGGCGACACACCGGACGGCGACCGCTAGCCTAAAGGGGTGACTCGTCGAACCAAGATCGTCTGCACCCTCGGTCCCGCCACCAGCTCCCTCGCCAGCATCACCGAACTCGTAGAGTGCGGCATGAACGTCGCCCGACTGAACTTCAGT
>NZ_JAAYXO010000116.1 GCF_012515855.1 Gordonia sp. (in: high G+C Gram-positive bacteria) | reverse complement strand
CTGCATTCCTGGGGCTACATCAGCGGCACGTCCCTGGGCGACGGGACCTTCTTCGGGCGTCGCGCCGGCGTCGCGGCCGCAGGAGCCTGAGGTGAGCCGAGAAGGGCTGCCAGACTGCGTCCGGTGCGAATGTCCGGGCAGGAATACTCGCGCACCGACTCCGGTTAGATATAGACATGGCAACAATTGATCTGACCGGTTCCGAGTTCGAACAGACCGTCGTCGACAACGAGATCGTTCTCGTCGACTTCTGGGCAAGCTGGTGCGGCCCGTGCCGCCAGTTCGCTCCGACCTACAAGTCGGCGTCCGAGAAGCACGAGGACATCGTGTTCGCGAAAGTCGACACCGAAGCGGAGCAGGAGCTGGCCGCCGCCGCCAGCATCCGCTCCATTCCCACCATCATGGCCTTCAAACAGGGACGCCTCGTCTTCAACGAGGCGGGCGCGCTGCCGCCCCAGGCGCTCGACAACCTGATCGACCAGCTGAAGGCACTCGACGTCGACAAGGCGCTCGAAGAGAGCGGCCAGCAGTAATCCCGAGGGGCCCGTCATTCATTCGACGGGTGGTCGGGTCGGAGCTCCGGTTCGTGGCATTACACTCACCGACATGCATTTCAAGCGTGTCGCCGCCACGGCCGGAGCTCTTGCGTCCATCATCGTTGTGAGCGCGTGCTCAGTCGACGGCACGGCGACGCGCAGTCCCATCGACCTCGACACCGGCACGTTCCGGACGACGCTCGCCGCGCCGGCGGGCGATGCCAAGACCGACGCCGAGATGGCGAAGGTCAGCGCACTGCGACTGGCCGAGCACGTCGTCTTCCGCACCGAGATCGACCCCGCACTCACCAAGTTCTCGATGCCGACCTACCCGATCGCCGGGCCGGGTGGACTCAAGGCCGTGATCACCGGGGTCGACGACCTGCCTGTCGTCAAAGAGAAGCTGCGCTACGGATTCTCGCTCGCAGGCTCTACTCCGATCAACGACAAAAGCGATAAGGGCCTCAATCACGTGGTTCTGGTGTTCGCCGATTCCGCCGCTGCGACGGAAGCCGCCGACGTGATGTCGGCGCAGTTGATCAAGGACGGCACCGAGGACCGGCGCCGCTCTACGACCATCCCGGGAATGCCAGCCGAGACCCGGGCGCTGAGCGGTGCAACGTTCGACGGCGGCCGCATGACGGCGGCTTTCACCCCGGTCGGCGACAAGGTCATCTACACCTGGACTGACGCTAAGACGGACGCGAGGTGGACCGAGACCGCAGTGCGAACCGCATTCGAGAAGCAGAAGGCGTTGCTTGAGGGAATGCCACCGATCGACGAAGACCGCAGAATCGACCCGACCGGAATCATGCGGGCGATGTTCCCGATGGAATCAGCCGGGACCCTGATGGCCAATTCGGTTCTGGTCGGCCGCGCGGCGGCGCACGCGGTGGGGAATTCGTCGGCGGCCCACGCCGAGAATCAGAAGAACGGTGTCACCGAGGTAGCGGTCGGGGAGTCGGTGATCTACCGGGCGGGCGGCGATGAACAGGCCGGCAACGTGCTCAAGGGCCTCGCCGATCTCTCCGGCGACCCGACAGCCACCAAGGCCGGGAGCCCGCAGGATCTACCGACAGCCTTGTGTTCCACGGGCAAGTCGTCTACGGGCGAAGCCTCCGCAGAGTGTTCGGTCGCCTTCGGACGCTACGCCGCTCAGGTCCGGACCGACGACCTCAAGTCTGCCCAGCAGCAGATCTCGGCACAGTACGAGCTGCTCAAGCAGCTCTGACGAGGTCGACGGCCCCGCGGACGGATGCCGTGACCACCGCGGACTTCAGCCGGGTCGGGCATCGGACGAAGACCGCCCACATCGAGCGCAGTAGGCCCCACACGTCGTCGCGTGCGGACAGATAGGCCCGCTGGCGCCTGATGGACAGCGCGAAGAAGGCGTCGAAGAAGGTCACGAGCTGGGCCGGTGTGAGGGCCAACAGCACGGCGAGGCCGATCAGTCGCAGCAGATAGACCGCGCGAGCCGATCGTGGCCAGAGTGCTGTCGCCGGGTCCTGGTCGGCGGTGAGCGCAGCGACGATCACGTCGACGGCGTGGAGCGAGTGGGCCACGCTGTAACCGGTCGCGGGATTCATCAAGCCGCCCGCGGCACCGAACCGCAGCGGGCCATCGCCTCGCCAGGGACGCACCCGCACACGCATCGGAAAGTCGACGACCTCGGTCGCGGCGGCTCCGGCGCTCCCGGCGGGTGCCTGCGGAGTGGATGCCTGGCGCAACCGGACTCGGCGTTCCAACTCGCTGATCGGAATCGGCGGGCGCCCGGCCAGGCATGTCTCCTGGGACAGTCGTCCGCGCGCAGTGTTGATCCGATAGCTGAACGACGCCGGGTCGAGCGCCGAGATGCCCGCCGCGCGCCAGTCCATCAGCACGGTCTCATCCGGCTCCGCGGGCGCAGAGAACACGCCGAACGCGGTTTGTCGGGGGAGTGACTCGTCGGCGACCGCCGCGGTGCCGCGAGCATCCACCACATGGCGCGCGGTCAGCACCGTGCCGTCGCGGAGCGTCACGGTGGTCGCGGAGACCACACCTGCTCGTTCCGCGATGACCTCGACGTTCTCGAGCGACAGCGACTGCCGGAACGGTTCCGGGTCGAGGACCAGGTATCCGCGGTCGACCACCCGCCGATGCGGGGTGAAGACGGTGAATGTGGCGCTTCGGGAGGCGACGACCGAGGCGTCGAGCCACGAGGGAGCATCGTCGGCGTACATCCCGTAGGTCGCGGTCCAGGCGTCGTCCGGATTCGGGTCCACCAGGATCACCCGTAACCCGGCGACTCCGGAACGTGACGCCAGCGCGCGGCCTGTCGGACCCGCGCCGACCACGATCAGATCGACGTCGCTCACATGCCGCCGGTCGCGAGCAGCCCGCCGTCCACGCGCAGCGTCTCGCCGGTGATCCAGCCCGCAGCATCGCTGACGAGGAAGGCCACCGCACCGGCGATGTCCTCGGGGGTGCCGAGTCGCTTCATCGGATACGGTGCTGCTGCCGCGTCTTCGCCGGACGCGACGAGGAGTTCGGCGAACTTCGTCTTGACGATGCCGGGAGCGATCGCATTGACCCGGATCGTGGGTCCGAGCTGCCACGCGAGTTCCTGTGTCAGGTGGATCAGCGCGGCCTTCGATGCGCCGTAGGCGGCGATCAGGCCGGTGGAGCGCAGGCCCGCCACCGAGGCGATGTTGACGACGGCGCCACCCGACTCCTTCATGCCCGCGCGGTACGCCTCCTGGACATAGCCCAGAGCGGCGACCACATTGGTGTCGAAGGTCTTGCGAACGGCGCCGAGGTCGGCGTCCATGAGCGGTCCGGCGGTCGGATTGATGCCGGTGTTGTTGACGAGAATGTCGATCCCGCCGTGGGCGACTGCCGCCGCCACCGCGGCGGCGCGGTGTTCTTCGTCTCCGGTGTTGCCTGCCACGGCGGCCACGACGGCACCCGGCATCGCTGCGCGCAGGTCGGTTGCGGCGTGCTCGAGAGCTTCGGCTTTGCGGCCGGTGATGACCACGGCGGCGCCGCGTCGTGCCAGTTCACGGGCGATTGCGTAGCCGATTCCGCGGCTGCCGCCGGTGACGAGCGCCGAGCGGCCGGACAGATCGGTAGAGGCTCCATCAGTCATGCCCCAACCGTAGTCGGCGTCCGACGGGGCCGTGCGGCTTGTGGTGTCCGCTCGCTCGATTCGGGTCGTGGCGCTGGGATCGGTAGAGTTCATCGGCGTGATCACCGCGACCGACCTGGAAGTACGAGCGGGCGCGAGGACTCTTCTGTCGGCGCCCGGAGACGCGCTGCGCGTAGCGCCCGGCGACCGGATCGGCCTCGTCGGCCGCAACGGTGCGGGCAAGACCACCACGCTGCGCATTCTGGCGGGCGAGACGCAGCCTTACGCGGGCAGCATCCGCAACTCCGGCCCCATCGGTTACCTGCCCCAGGATCCGAAGGAAGGCGACCTCGACGTCCTCGCCAAGAACCGGGTCCTCTCGGCCCGCGGGCTCGACGAGATCCTCGCGTCGATGGCTCGGCAGCAGGAGTACATGGAGTCCGCGTTCGACGACAAGCGGCGTGACAAGGCCATCGCCAAGTACTCGCGCCTCGAAGAACGCTTCGCTGCGCTCGGCGGATACGAGGCCGAGTCGGACGCCGCCCGCATCTGTAACTCGCTCGGTCTGCCCGACCGGGTGCTCGCGCAGCCGATGCACACCCTCTCGGGCGGTCAGCGACGTCGCATCGAGCTGGCGCGGATCCTGTTCGGAGCATCGGACGGCTCCGGAAAGTCTGACACCACGCTGCTGCTGGACGAGCCGACCAACCACCTCGACGCTGACTCGATCGCCTGGCTCCGCAGTTTCCTGCAGAACCACGAGGGCGGCCTCATCGTGATCAGCCACGATGTGGACCTGCTGGCCGACGTCGTGAACCGCGTCTGGTTCCTCGACGCGGTCCGCGGCGAGGCGGATGTCTACAACATGGGGTGGAAGCGTTACCTCGACGCCCGAGCCACCGACGAGCAGCGGCGCAAGCGTGAGCGCGCGAACGCCGAGAAGAAGGCCGGGGCGCTGCGCGTCCAGGCCGCCAAGATGGGCGCCAAGGCCACCAAGGCGACTGCGGCGCAGCAGATGCTCAAGCGCGCCGAACGCATGATGAACGAACTCGACGAGGTGCGCGTCGAGGACAAGACCGCGCACATCCGGTTCCCCGAACCGGCGGCGTGCGGAAAGACGCCGCTGACAGCTAAGGAACTGACCAAGGTCTACGGCTCACTGGAGATCTTCACCGGCGTCGATCTCGCGATCGACAAGGGCTCGCGGGTGGTCGTGCTCGGTCTCAACGGTGCGGGCAAGACCACGCTGCTGCGCCTGCTCGCGGGCACCGAAGAACCCGACCTCGGCGAGGTGGTTCCGGGCTACGGACTCAAGCTCGGCTACTTCGCTCAGGAACACGACACCCTCGACGACGACGCCTCGGTGTGGGAGAACATCCGACACGCCGCTCCGGATGCGGGGGAGCAGGATCTGCGCGGCCTGCTCGGTGCGTTCATGTTCACCGGTCCGCAGTTGGATCAGCCCGCGGGCACCCTGTCCGGCGGTGAGAAGACGCGACTGGCGCTGGCCGGTCTGGTGTCGTCGGCGGCCAACGTGCTGCTGCTCGACGAGCCGACCAACAACCTCGACCCGATCTCGCGCGAACAGGTCCTGGAAGCGCTGCGCAGTTACACCGGGGCCGTCGTCTTGGTGACGCACGACCCCGGCGCGGCTGCTGCACTCGATCCGCAGCGGGTGATCCTGCTGCCGGATGGCACCGAGGATCATTGGTCGGACGAGTACCAGGAGATCATCGAACTCGCCTGATCTTTCGACGGAACGGCGACGGGTCAGGACACCCGGCCTGAGGGAATCGATTGGATCGGCACCCGCTTGCCGGGATCGCGCGGCACCACGTAGTCGACGGGCAGGTCGTAGACCGTGAGCTCGGTGAACCAGCCTCGTGGTACCTCGACCCGGCGCGGAGTCCGGTCGAGCAGATAGCCCGCGGGTGCGGTCCGTTCGACGACGTCGTAGCAGCCGGGCGCGACGGCGACCGTGCCGATTCCGTCGTGGCCGGCTGTGGTGAGCGAGCCGCCGACCGCCCCGTCGTGGCAGCGCAGCAGGACGAAATTCGCACCGGCGAGCGGTTCTCCCGAGATCCGGTCCTTCTTGTGCACCACCAGTCCGCTGCCCGCTGCAGGCTGCTTCACCAGGCGGAACGAGACCTGGGCTGTCTGCCCGACGGCCACGTCGCCGCTTCGAAAGCCGTGTCCGTCGAGACGGTAGCGCGCGGGCACGTCGACCACGGTGACGCCGAACCGGCCTGCGGGAACGGTCACGGTCGCCGGCGTGGCCGCTCGGGTGGATCCGACCGACACGACCACGCCCGCTACCGGTTGCGCGGTGTTCGCATCGACGGCGGTGACGACGACAGTCGCGGTTCCGGCGGGCGGCTTGGTGGTGGTTGTGGTCGTCGTGGTGGGTGGCGGCGTCGTGGTCGTCGGCGTTGTCGTCGTTGTCGGCGGCGTGGTCGTGGTCGTCGTAGTCGTTCCGGGAGCATCCGCCGTTCCCGAATCGGGCGTCCCGGTGTCTTCCTGAACCGTGGTGGTGGTGGTCGGCGGCACGGTGGTGTCGGCCGGCGCGGCGGGCGATACCACGGCTGCGATCAGGATCAGGGTGCCGATGACGCCCAGGAACGCGGACAACAGCCTGCGAATCGTTCGTTGCATGTCGGACCTTCCTTGATCGGTGGCCGGCCCGACAGTGAGCAGGATCCGCTCCCGGCGCAGTGATATGTATTACATCGAACCCGCGTCGGCGAAAGTTACGCCGACCGACACGATCACGCCGGGACGGCGAAGACCACCACGTTGTCGCGGTACCCGAGCGGCGGGCCCACGAACGGGCCGCCGCAGGTCACCAGCGCCAGGGTCTCCGGACCGTCTGTGCGATTGAGCTCCGCGGTCGGAAGGCCGCCGTCACCGGTTCGCTGCTTGTCGGTCAGGGCCGAGCTCGTCACGCGGTACCGGTGGGCGGTTCCGTCTGCTGTCGCGACCTCGACGATGGATCCGACCGTCAGTGGCGTGAACCGGGCGGCGAAGCCGGAGCCCTGATCGACGTCGTCCACGTGGCCCGTCACCACGATCGTGCCGGCACCGGATCCCGGCAGCGATGAGTCGACCCACCAGCCCAACCGGCCCACGTCCTGCGGCGGCAGCAGCACGCCTGCGGCGTCGGTGGCGACCGAGTCCACCACAGCTTCGGCGCCGTCGACGATCACCCGAATCGGTGTCGAGGGCTCCGAGCTCTCGGCCGAGACGGGCGCAGGCAAGCTCGACTGCGCGCCGCCCGTCGTCGGTGACGCATCGTCGGCGGCTCCGCAGCCGACCAGCAGCCCGACGGTCAGCAGAGCGGCTGCCACGACGCCAGCCAGGCGGCGACGAGGTGTTGGTCGCTGCACGATCATCGGGACCTCCTCGTGGCACGCAACCGGAAACCGGGTACGTACCTGGAAGATCGCCGGCGGTGCCGCTATGCGTTACCCAGCACCTGCTCGCGCAGCTTGCCCTTCACCAGTTTTCCGGTCGGGGTGCGCGGCAGCTCCGCCAGGAAGCGGATCTCGTCGGGCACCTTGAACGATGCCAGGTCGTTCTTGGCGAACGCGATCAACTCGGCCACCAGATCGGCTGATTCGTCGACGTCGGCCATCAACTGCACGAATCCGACCGGCTTCTCGCCGAGATCGTCGTCGGGCAGACCGAGGACGGCGACGTCGTAGACTGCCGGATGATTGATGAGGACGTTCTCCGCCTCCTGCGGGTAGATGTTGACGCCGCCGGAGATGATCGTGAAGGCCTTGCGGTCGGTGAGGTACAGGAAGCCTTCGTCGTCGAGGTAGCCGAGGTCGCCGGTGGTGGTCCACCACTCGTGATCGGGGTGCTGCGCGGCCTTCGTCTTGTCCGGGTCGTTGTGATAGACGAAGGTCGCTTCATCACGCTCGAAGTAGATGGTGCCGACCTCGCCGACCGGGAGGTCGTCGCCCGCCTCATTGCAGATGTGCACGATGCCGAGTACCGCGCGGCCGACCGATCCGGGATGTGTCAGGGCCTCCTCGGAGCCGATCACGGTGATTCCCACACCTTCGGTCGCGGCGTAGTACTCGCTGATCACCGGACCCCACCACTCGATCATCCGCCGCTTGATCTCGGCCGGACAGGGTGCAGCTGCATGAATGGCCACTTTCAGGCTCGAGACGTCGTACGCCGCCCGTGTCTGCTCGGGAAGCTTGAGCATCCGGACGAACATCGTCGGCACCCACTGGCTGTGCGTGACGGAGTACTCCTGGATCAACGAGAGGGCCTGCTCGGCGTCGAACCGATCCATCACGACCACGGTGCCGCCGAGCGCGGTCGTCATGGCGCAGTAGCGTAGGGGAGCAGCGTGATACAGCGGCGCGGGAGAGAGATAGACGGTGTCGGGACCGAAGCCGTAGACCACTCCGAACACCCGGGAGATCAGGTCTTTCTCTTCGTCGACCTGAATGCCGGGCAGCGCGGGCTTGATGCCCTTCGGGCGTCCGGTGGTGCCCGACGAGTAGAGCATGTCGGCACCGCGGGGTTGACGCGGCAGGGGATCGGGCGACGCGGTGGCGCGGACCGTCTCGTAGTCGAGGAAGCCGTCGAGGTCTCCGCCCCACGCGATCCGGCGGTCGGCGCCGGCGAGGGCTTCGATCTCATGGGCCTGCGAGACGGCGTCGGCCACGGAGGCGGACGCGAACACGGCACGCGCCTCACAGTCGTTCAGGATGTAGTTGACTTCGCCGGGGGTCAGGTGGTGATTCACCGCGGTCACGTACATGCCGCTGCGTACCGCGGCCCAGTACACGTCGAAGATGCGCAGATCGTTGTCGGAGACGATCGCAATGGTGTCGCCTTCGCCGATGCCCAACTCGCGCAGGTGATTCGCGATTCGTGTCGAGTTGTCCATGAGTTCGCGGTAGGTGACCTCCTCGCCGGTCGTCGGCCGGATCAGTGCGGCCTTGTCGGGGGTGGTGGCGAGGAAGGATCCTGGGTACACGGGCGCTCCTTGGCGTGACGGGCATCTCATCTCGAAGGTAACCGACCAAGCGCTTATTCGGTGTCGAAGTCAGGACTCTGTTCCCAGCGGTGATCATCTACAGAGACGACGCACACACGCCTCGATTCACTTGTGTCGCACCGGTTCCACTTACGATGACGCCATGCGAAGAGGAGCGACGATCGCCGCAACGGTGTTGCTTGGAATGACGGCTATCACGGGATGCGCGGTGGACGGACACGCCACCCGTGGTCCGGTGGACTTGGACACCGGCGAGTTCGGGTCGCGGCAGAGTTCGGCGTTGAGTGAGGGGACCGGAGGTATTCAGTGGGCCAAGCTCCGAGGGATCCGATTGGCCGACCACCTCGTGTTTCCCCGGGACGTCGACGGAGACCTGGTCGAGATCAAGTTGCCGCTGCAACCGCTGGCGGCTCCGAACAACATCGCGGCGGTCCTCGGCGGCACCGCTGCCGACCTACCCGTGGTCAAACGTTTCGCGTACGGGTACACGGTCGCTGCCGGGGAGGAGGGTGCCGGCGCGCTCGGGTTCAGTCACGCCGTCATGGTGTTCGACAGCCCCGAGGCCGCTGAGGCTGCCGCCGACGACTTCGCGAAGGCCGTCATGGCCGACGATGAGTACACCACCGACGTGCGTTCCCGGCCGATCGCCGGCGTACCCGACGGCACTCGAACCGTGCAGTTCAAGACCGTGATCGGAGAGACGGCCATCGGCTTCACTCCCATCGGTTCGATGCTGATGTACTCCTGGGGCCAGGCAAAAGACCTCGCGCGCGCTGAGACCATCGTGAAGACCGCCCTGGTGAAGCAGAAGTCGCTGTTGGACCCGATGCCGACGATCTCCGACGACCGCAACGCCGACCCAACCGGTCTGATCCGCGGCACTGTCGCCGGGGACAACGGCGGTGATCCCCTGGAACGAAGCGTGTATGGGACGCGGGGCGCCGCACTGCAGTTCAACGACCAGCCCGCAGCGTACGCGGCGATGTCGAAGGCCGGAGTCACCGCGGTCTCCCAGGACGGTACGCACGCTTACCGGACAGCCGGCAAGGATCAGACGAAAGGCCTGGCCGACTTCCTGTTGAAGTACGCGGTGGGATACTCGGACGCGAAGGCGGCCGCGAGCCCGCGCGATCTGCCCTCGGCCCGCTGCTGGAGCTACGTCTTCGACTACGATGCGCGCCACGGGTGCGTCGTCGAAGTCGACCGCTACGTCGGAGAATCGACCGGCACGACTCTCAAGGAAGCGCAACAGAAGATCGCGGCGCAGTCGGTGTTCCTCGCCGATCTCTGATCGCCGCTGGGCGGCCGGTTCAGCTAGGCGCCTTCGGCGCGGAACGAGACCGCCTGGAGCAGGATCGCCCCGATGTCCTTGGGGTCGCGGGCGATGAAGGAGCTGCCGCCGGTGGCTTCGGCAATCTTCTTCAGCGCGGCGGCATCCGCGTCTTCGGAGATGCCGACCGCGATGATCGGGATCCGTCGCGCCGGGTTCTTCATGATGTTGAGCTCGGACACCAGATTCGCCAGCGAGATGGAGTCGCGGTCCTCGTTGCGGCCGTCCGTCATGATGATCACGCTGTTGGAGTAGGCCGGGTCGTAGGAGCCGTAGACACTGCGGAACGCCGCAAGGGCGGTGTCGTACAGGCCGGTGCCGCCCTCGAGGTTGCCGAGGGTCTCGCTGATCGCGGATTTCAGGGCGTCGCGCTGGGTGCGACCGTCGGTCTCCTCGGACAGCGGCCGGATCGGGAGCACCTCGCGGTAGTCCTTGCCGTCGCCGCCCCGGTTGATGCTGAACTCCCAGTAGCCGAGCGCGGTGTTCTTCGGGAACTGCTTGAGGCCGAACAGTGAGGCCTCAAGCAAGAGTTCGGCGCGGGTTCGTCCGCCTGCGTCACGCTTCATCGACCCCGACACGTCCTGGACGACGATCGTGCGGATGGGTTTGGTGAGCGCGGTCCACTTGCGGAGCACGTTGTCCGCGAGTTCGCGGTCCGGCGCGTCGATCACGGTGACGCCGCGGACGCCTGCGTTGTCCGGCAGGGGTGCACTGTCGGCGCCCCGGATCGCTTCCTCGTCGCGAATCTGCTGGCCGTTCTCGCTCTGCAGGGCATCGACGAGCGCACTGATCGCGTCGGAGGCGAGGCCCTGATCCGACGACTGCGAGACGTCGGCGATCCGGTAGTCGAGATTCACGGTGCCGGAGGCGGGCACCGTCGCCTGCAGCGGAGAGTCGGGGTTCTCGTTGACGAACTTCACGTACTCGCGCTCGGTGGTCAGCGCGACCACCGGCTCGGGGCTGGTGGCTACCGCCGCCAGATCCGGTGACCCGTCGCTGTCGTTCATCATCAACGCACGTTTCGTGAGGCCTTCGATCAGCTTCTGGTGTGTGAGGGAGCCCGACGAGACCTCCGACAGCGCGCCGATCACGGCGGCATTGCTCACATCGCTCTGGGCGGGCGGGTCCACGCGCAGGTTCGGCATCGACAGGGCCTTGGTCCACGTCGGCGAGTCGGGAAGGCTGTTACCGGCCAAGACGATCGGCGAGGTGCCGAGCGACGGGCCGATGTCCGACCACGACCGCCCCAGGGTCGACCGCACCTGGCGGATGCGGGCCTGCGACTCGGCGACCCAGATCTGCGGTGTCTTGCGCTGGTTCAGTCGCTCGTTGGTGTGGCTCGGCTCCACCGCCTCCACGGTGAAGTCGAAGCAGGAATTCGACTCGGCTTCGTCGGCCAGTCGCGTGACGTACTCCTCGACACCGGTGTCGGCGATCACCGAGACCTGCCGGGTCTGATCGCACTTGGCGCGGTTCTGATCCCACACGACGAACGCGCCGCCCGCGAGCAGCGCCACCAACGCCACGGAGAGGCCCACCCGGAAGCCGGTGCTCTGCATCACGCCGCCGCCGCGCGGCCGTCCGCGTGATTCGGTTGCCGAAGCGGAACTCTGTGTGTTGCGATGTTCGCCCATACCGGTGAATTTCTCCTTTTTGCGGCGTGTCTCGAATGGAAAGAGGTTAGGTGACGTCCGGAATCTGACACGACAGTGGCACCAGATTAGCTGTGATGACGATCGCAGCCCGGGTCTTCGCGGAGAGCGAAGACCCGGGCTGCGTCGCTGTCACTGACCTACTCGGCAGTAGGCACGCGGACGGAGACCTCGACCAGGTCGAGGACCGCGTGCAGGTCGTCGGTCGACTGGCCGGAGGCCAGCCGGGTGACGATGCCGTCCAGAATCACGTCGAGGTACGTCACGAGCACCTCGGTCGGAACGTCCTCGCGGAGGCGTCCCGCGCGGCGCTTGCGTTCCAGGCGTGCCAGCGTCGCGGCTTCCCGGTCGGCGCTCTGCGCCTCCCAGGCCTCACGGAAGCCGGGATCAGTACGGATCTTGCGTACGATCTCCAGTCGTGTGCTGAGCCATTCGAAGTCCTTGGGGCGCGCGAGGATGTCGCGCATCACCTGAACCAGACCCTCTTGTGCGGTGACGTCTGCCATCCGCTCGGCGTCCTCTCGCGCCAACGCCAAGAACAGGGCTTCCTTGTCCTTGAAGTGGTGAAAGATCGCCCCGCGGGACAGGCCGGTCGCCTCTTCCAAGCGTTTGACCGTTGCGCCGGCGTAGCCGTACTCGGCGAAACAGTGCCGCGCGCCGTCGAGGATCTCTCGACGACGCGCGGCAAGACGGTCATCGCTGACCCGTGGCATGGATCAGCTCTTGATCATGTTTCGCAGGACGTACTGCAGGATGCCACCGTTGCGGTAGTAGTCCGCTTCACCCGGCGTATCGATGCGGACCACCGCGTCGAAGACGACCTTCTCGCCGTTCTCCTTGGTCGCGGTGACCTTCATCGTCGACGGCGTGACGCCGTCGTTGAGTGCGGTGATGCCCTCGATGTCGAAGACCTCGGTGCCGTCGAGACCCAGGGTCTTAGCGTTCTCGCCCTCGGGGAACTGCAGCGGGACCACGCCCATGCCGATGAGGTTGGAGCGGTGGATGCGCTCGAACGACTCGGTGATGACGGCCTTGACGCCCAGCAGGACGGTGCCCTTGGCGGCCCAGTCGCGCGACGAACCGGAGCCGTACTCCTTGCCGCCGAGGACGACCAGCGGGATGCCGGCTTCCTTGTAGTTGACCGACGCGTCGTAGATGAACGACTGCGGGCCACCCTCCTGGGTGAAGTCGCGGGTGTAGCCGCCCGAGACGCCGTCCAGGAGCTGGTTCTGCAGGCGGATGTTCGCGAAGGTGCCGCGGATCATCACCTCGTGGTTGCCGCGACGGCTACCGAGCGAGTTGTAGTCCTTGCGTGCGACACCGTTGGCGTCCAGGTACTGCGCGGCGGGGGTGCCGGGCTTGATCGGGCCGGCCGGGCTGATGTGGTCGGTGGTGACCGAGTCGCCCAGCAGTGCCAGCACGCGTGCGCCCTTGATGTCCTCGACCGGGGTGGTCTCGAGAGTCATGCCGTCGAAGTACGGCGCCTTGCGCACGTAGGTCGACTTCTCGTCCCATGCGAAGGTATCGCCCTCAGGGGTGTTGAGACCCTGCCAGCGCTCGTCGCCCTTGAAGACGTCGGCGTACGAGGCGCGGAACATGTCCTGGCTGATCGCGGCCTTGATGGTGTCGTCGATCTCCTGCGCCGACGGCCACACGTCCTTCAGGAAGACGTCGTTGCCCTCGGTGTCCTGACCGAGCGGCTCGGTCTCGAAATCGAAGTCCATGGTGCCCGCGAGAGCGTAGGCGATGACCAGCGGCGGCGACGCCAGGTAGTTCATCTTCACGTCGGGGGAGATGCGTCCCTCGAAGTTGCGGTT
>NZ_JAAYXO010000012.1 GCF_012515855.1 Gordonia sp. (in: high G+C Gram-positive bacteria) | reverse complement strand
TCGACATGAGCGAGTACGGAGAGAAGCACAGCGTGGCACGGCTCGTCGGCGCGCCTCCCGGCTACGTGGGCTACGAGGCCGGCGGCCAGCTGACCGAGGCCGTGCGTCGTCGCCCGTACTCGGTGGTCCTGTTCGACGAGGTCGAGAAGGCTCATCCGGACGTGTTCGACGTGCTGCTGCAGGTGCTCGACGAGGGGCGCCTGACCGACGGTCAGGGACGCACGGTGGACTTCCGCAACACCATCCTCATCCTGACGTCCAACCTGGGCGCCGGCGGTGACAAGGACATGGTGATGGCGGCCGTCCGCGCGGCGTTCAAGCCGGAGTTCATCAACCGACTCGACGACGTCGTCATTTTCGACGCTCTCTCGCCCGAGCAGTTGGTCCGGATCGTCGACATCCAGCTCGACAACCTGGCCCAGCGGCTGCGCCAGCGTCGCCTGGAGCTCGCGGTCACGCCGAAGGCCAAGGCGTGGCTGTCTGAGCGCGGCTTCGACCCGCTGTACGGCGCGCGCCCGCTGCGCCGCCTGGTGCAGCAGGCCATCGGTGATCAGCTCGCCAAGGCCCTGCTGGCGGGCGACGTCCGCGACGGTGACACCGTCCCGGTCGACGTGAGCGCCGACGGCGAGTCGCTGGTGGTCGGCTGACCTGACTCGAAACGGTCCCGCACCTCGACAGGGAGCGGGACCGTTTGTCGTTGACGGGCGGTGTTCGGAATCTGTGGAATTCACGGTCGTTTCGCCGAACGATCCACAGAACCGATTGCCGACGCGATTCGCGACCCGATCACTCCTACGGTCGGATCATGGGGATTAGATACTACGCATATGCGTTCAACAGCGACCAGACTGAAGAAGCGATGAAGGACCCGATGCGCTTCGTGTCCAGCGACCCGCTCGCTGACGCGTGGGGGTTCGAGCCGGGCGCGAGCGGTTTCCTGAACGCGACCTGGGAACAGGCCGTCCCGCAGCGGGACATGCTCTACCTCGACAAGGCATGGAAACATCTGCAGGACATCACCGGGCCGTCTGACGGCTCGCCGGTGGGGCCGTCGTACCGAATGTTCGAAGCGACGCCGGGCTGGCATGTCCACGGGCCGTGGAACCGAGCGCTGTCTCCGGACGAGATGGTCGCCATCGCCGAAGACCTTGCCAGGATCACCGATGCGGACGCCACCCGGCGAGTGCGAGCGAACCGCTACTTCGGTCGGAAGGCGAGCACGCCCGACGTCGAGTACGCCTTGTTGTACCTGCACAAGGCGCGAGAGTTCGCCGACGGGCTGGTGCGCGACGGGCGCGGCATGGTGTACACGATCGGATGAGATCGGTGTCGACCATCCGTTCTACCGTCAGCGGTAGAATCGAGGCCATGGCGACGATGAACATCAAGGATCCGCGCGTCCACGAACTCGCCAACGAGCTTGCCGCGCTGCGGGGGTTGAGTGCGACACGGGCCGTCCGGGAGGCGCTGGAGCATGAACTCGAACGTGTGCGACGTGCTGTCGAGGTCGACGTGTCGAAGCTGGCTGCCCTGCAGGCGCGGGCCGCGCAGACGTCGGATCGCTGGCTGACCGACGCCGACCTGTACGACGACGCCGGGCTTCCCCGATGATCATCGACACCTCGGCTGCTGTCGCGCTGTTGCGGGGCGAGTCGGATGCCGCGGCGATGGTCGAGGCGATGAGTGCCGCTCCCCGGTTGGGCATGTCCGCGGCGTCCGTACTCGAACTCGCGATCGTCACGGCGGTCTCAGGGCCGGAGCTGGTGGACGACTTTCTGCGGGATCTCCGCATCGAGGTCGTCGCCGTCGACGCAGAACACCTTCGGTGGGCGCGGATCGCCCACGCGCGGTACGGGCGCGGATCCGGCTCGCAGGCGAAGTTGAACTTCGGAGACTGCCTCGCCTACGGCGCCGCGAAGGCCGAAGGTCGTCCGCTGCTGTTCAAGGGGTCGGACTTCGTTCACACAGATGTGGAATCGGTTCACTGACCGTTCACGAATCCGTATTGCCTGCCCGACGGGGAGGTGCCTACCGCGGGCAGAACGATGTCGCGATGCCCATCACGGTCTGCAGCGGAGTGCCGCGCAGACCGAGGTCCCACGAGACGCCCTTGACGATCTGGAGGCACTGGTCGTACCTGGGAACGACCGAGTTGTCGACGCGCACGGCGACCTTGTTGTCGCCGCCGACGAGGTTGGTGGTGACCTTCTCGGTGGTCTCAGGCTTCGGCGAGGTCTCGGTGCCGTCCTCGGTCTCCGGCGAGGTCACCTTGGTGCCCTCGCAAGTGCCGGAGACGGTGTAGGTGGTCTTGTTGAACAGGCCGCGGAAGTTGGCGATGCCGGTGTTCTGGTTCAACGCGGTGAGTTTCACGTCGCGCTTGTAGGTGACGGTGCCCTTCTTCTTGTCCGGGC
>NZ_JAAYXO010000115.1 GCF_012515855.1 Gordonia sp. (in: high G+C Gram-positive bacteria) | reverse complement strand
CCAAGCTCGGTGACTGGGAGACCATGATCCTCATCGACGGCCCCCACGCCGGCCGCGTCGCCTGGCGACCCGTCACCCAGGGCAAGGGGCGCGACTGGCGCGTCAACCACATCCACCACGCGGAACTGCTGCCCGACCAGGGCCCCACGCCCCGCCCGACCCGAAGGGGTCGCGGGTCGAGGCCTACCTGGCCAAACTCGTCGCCTGACCGGCAGAACACCGCCGGCCAGGGGCACCCGCATGACTCACCGCCGGTATCCGCGCGAGGGGTCTCGATACCAGGCGGGTTCGCTCCGCTCACTCGCCGACTCGACCACCCTGGGACGGCGCCTTCGACTCCGCTCACACACCGACTCCACCGGCCCGAGGTGACGCCCGGCAGGAGCGGAACCCCTCACCCGGCAGACGGCAGCATCCCGTCGCGCAACGCCTCGGCAAGAGTCGGCGCGACCCGATCCTTCGCCGACAGTTCGTACTCCAGCGGGCTGCCATCGCGTGCCACCGTGGGCCAGTCGATGCCGATCTCGGGATCGAGCGGATGGAGTCCATGCTCTGCACCCGGGTTGTAGCCCGTCGAGCACAGGTAGGTGACCGTGGAGCCGTCGGCGAGAGAGCAGAACGCGTGTCCGAGCCCCTCGGACAGGTAGACGGCTTTGCGATCGATGTCGTCGAGCAGCACCGAGTCCCATTTTCCGAACGTCGGCGAGCCGACGCGGATGTCGACGATCACGTCGAGGATCGAGCCGACGCTGCAGGTCACGTACTTGGCCTGGCCGGGCGGGACGTCCGCGAAGTGGATTCCGCGCAGGACGCCCGCCGCAGACACCGACGTGTTGACCTGGGCGAGGTCGAAACGGTGACCGATGGTCTCGGCGAGCACATCGGCCTTGAACGCTTCGAGGAAAACTCCGCGGTCATCGCCGTGGAGCATCGGCGTGAACTCCCACGCGCCGGCGACAGCCAGTTCCCTGACCTTCATTCTCTAGAACTCCCGTCCACGGTCGAGCAGATCGAGCAGGTAGGCGCCGTAACCTGACTTCGACAGCCGCTGGCCGGCAGCGCGCAGTTGCTCATCGTCCAGATAGCCGAGGCGCCAGGCAATCTCCTCCGGCACCCCGATCTTGAGGCCTTGCCGCTGCTCCACCGTCCGCACGAAGTTGCCCGCGTCGAGCAGGGAGTCGAAGGTTCCGGTGTCGAGCCAGGCAGTGCCGCGAGGCAGCACCGTGACGTGCAGTTTGCCGCGGCGCAGGTACTCGGCGTTGACGTCGGTGATCTCGTACTCGCCGCGGGCCGACGGCTGCAGCGCGGCGGCGATCTCGAGGACATCGTTGTCGTAGAAGTACAGCCCCGGCACCGCGTAGCGCGACTTCGGCGCGGTCGGCTTCTCCTCGAGCGACACCGCATTCCCGTCTGCGTCGAACTCGACGACGCCGTACGCGGTGGGATCGGCAACGCGGTAGGCGAAGACGGCACCGCCGTCGAGGTTCTCGTATCCCTTCAACTGCGAGCCGAGACCCGGGCCGTAAAAGATGTTGTCGCCGAGCACCAGCGCCACCGAGTCGTCGCCGATGTGGTCGGCGCCGAGGACGAAGGCCTGCGCCAGCCCGTTCGGTTCGGCCTGCTCCGTGTAGGTGATGCGGACCCCGAGATGCGAGCCGTCGCCGAGCAGGTGCTCGAACGCGGGGCGGTCCACCGGCGTGGTGATGATCAGGATGTCGCGGATCCCGGCGAGCATCAGCGTGGAGAGCGGGTAGTAGATCATCGGCTTGTCGTAGACCGGCACCAGCTGCTTGCTGACCCCTTCGGTGATGGGGTGCAGACGAGATCCAGTGCCGCCGGCCAGGATGATTCCGCGCATACCTCCAGCCTATCGGTACAGTTGGCCGCGATACTCGACCAGCGTGGGAAGGACGACATGCAAGTCCTCGTGACCGGCGGCGCCGGATTCATCGGAGCCAACTTCACGTTGCGCACCCTCGCCACACGCGACGACGTCCAGCTCACGGTGCTCGACAAATTCACCTACGCGGCGAATCCGGCCACCCTAGAGCCGGTCTCCGCCCGCATCACCGTGATCCGCGGCGACATCGGCGACGCCGCCCTCGTCGACCGCCTCGTCGCCGACTCGGATCTGGTGGTGAACTTCGCCGCGGAGTCCCACAACGACAACTCGCTCGCGGACCCGTCGGCGTTTGTGCAGACCAATCTCGTTGGCACCTACACGCTTCTCGAAGCCGTCCGCCGCCACCGCGTCCGCCTGCACCACATCAGCACCGACGAGGTCTACGGCGACCTCGACCTCGACGACCCGGCCCGGTTCACCGAGGAGACCGCCTACAACCCGTCCAGCCCCTACAGCTCCACAAAGGCAGGCAGCGACCTCCTGGTCCGCGCCTGGGTCCGCTCGTTCGGCGTCGAGGCGACCATCTCGAACTGCTCCAACAATTACGGGCCGTACCAGCACCTGGAGAAGTTCATCCCTCGCCAGATCACCAATGTGCTGACCGGTGTCCGCCCCAAGCTCTACGGCGACGGCCTCAACGTCCGCGACTGGATCCACGTCGACGACCACAACGACGCCGTGTGGACCATCATCGAGCGCGGGCAGCTGGGCGAGACCTACCTGATCGGCGCCGACGGCGAGGTGAACAACCGCACGGTGGTCGAATCGATCCTCGTCGCACTCGGTCAACCGGCCGACGCCTTCGACTTCGTCACCGACCGCGCGGGCCACGACCGCCGCTACGCCATCGATGCCACCCGCCTCCGCGACGAGCTCGGATGGACCCCGACCTACACCGACTTCGCCTCCGGGCTGGCCGCGACCATCGACTGGTACCGCGACAACCGCGAATGGTGGGCGCCGCACAAGGCAGGCGTGGAAGCCGACTACGCCCGCACCCAGCAGATCCTCGACTGATCGGAGAATCCTCCATGCGTGTTCTCGTCACCGGCGGTGCCGGCTACATCGGCTCGCACACCGTGCTGCAACTGATCGCCGCTGGGCACCAGGTGCTGATCGCCGACGATTTCAGCAACGCCAAACCGTCGGTCCTGCCCCGCCTGGAGGAACTGGCCGGGCAGCCCATCAAGCACCACCGGATCGACCTCACCGACGAGGCCGCGACGGAGGCCCTCTTCGCGGCCGAGCCGATCGACGCCGTCATCCACTTCGCCGGGTTCAAAGCCGTCGGCGAATCCGTCGCCAAGCCGCTCAGCTACTACCGGAACAACCTCGACACCACGTTCTCCGTGCTGCGGGCGATGGACCTCTACGGCGTGCGACGCTTCGTGTTCTCGTCGTCGGCCACCGTGTACGGCGAGAATCCGGTGCTGGAGCGCACCGAGGACATGCCGACGTCGGCCACCAACCCGTATGGCTGGACCAAGGTGATGATCGAACAGGTACTGCGCGATCTCGCCGTGGCCGACGACACCTGGCGCATCGCGCTGCTGCGTTACTTCAACCCGGTCGGCGCGCACGTCAGCGGTCGGATCGGCGAGGATCCCAGCGGCCTCCCGAACAATTTGATGCCGTTCGTCTCGCAGGTGGCCGTCGGTCGCCGCGACAAGCTCGCAGTGTTCGGCGACGACTACGACACCGTCGACGGCACCGGGGTCCGCGACTACATCCACGTCGAGGACCTGGCCTCCGGTCACTTGGCCGCGCTGGAACAGATCAGCACCGCCGACCAGCCGCTCTCCGTCTGGAATCTGGGAAGTGGTGAACCGGTCTCGGTGCTGCAGGTGGTGCAGGCGTTCGCCCGTGCGAGCGGCCGCGAGATCGCCTACGAGGTGGTACCCCGCCGCCCCGGCGATCTTGCCGCGTACTGGGCCGACCCGTCGAAGGCCAACCGCGAACTCGGCTGGCGAGCGACACGGACCATCGACGACATGTGCACCGACACCTGGCGCTGGCAGTCGCAGAACCCGGCGGGCTACCCGGACGCCTGAGTATCGACCGGGTGCTCGACGGCGGGTTGTCGCTGGTCGGGAGTTCGGATCACCTTGACCAGCACGGTCGCGACCACCACGACCGCCATGAAGATGAAGAGCCAGCCGATCGACGCGAAGACCACCCCGATCGCGCCGAAGGAGGCGAGCGCCGAGTGGAAGACCGTGGCGTAGCCGATCTCGGTGGCGATGACGAAGGCGGTGATCCCGACGCCCGACACCGCGCCGAGCAGGCACAGATCGACGCGGTCCATCTGCTGTCCACTCAAGATCCGCGGGACCGCCGCCCAGGTCAACGTCCAGATCACGAACGTCTCCGCGACGCTCAGCACGATCCGACCGTTGGAGTCGGTGAAGTCCACGAGGACCACTGCCTGTGCCACCGAGGCTGCCGCAAGCACCGCGATCACCACCAGCCAGCGCCACCACCCTCGTATTCCCACGCCGCGCACTTCCCAGACACCGACGTACATGCGGTCGAGCGCGCGCGCCAACGATGTCGCGGAGATCAACGTCATCAGGGCCCCCACCACACCGAGTGAGGCGTAGGTGCCCGTCGACTCGTCCGGACCGAGACCACCTCCAAGACCGAACATGCTGATGGTGCGGTCGATCGCTCCCGAACGGGGCAACGTGGTGAGCAGGAGCAAGACCGGGAGAATCGAGGTGAAGGCTTGCGCCGCGAGGGTCATCGCCCTGTCGCTGATGCCCGCGGTCGCGAGTTCTCGAACGAACCGCATGCCGAACGCCACGTATTTGCCCGCGCCCAGCGGGAGGCGATCGAGAAAGCCGTTCAGGCGCTCGGAGAGGGTGGTCGCAACCATGCGCGAATCATGTCATCCCCGCCTCCGCGCGCAACCGTCCGACCGCTAACTGGCCTCGGATGCCCCAGACCGATCCGCCACCGTCAGATCCACCATCGACTCCGCGGACGCCACCCGACCCGGCCCCGCCGCATGCGTCCGGTTGGCGATCGCCAGCACCGCTGCGCCGACCGCCGTCATCGCGATCCCGAAGCCGAACATCTCCGGATACCCGATCGACGGGAAGGTCTCCGACACCCACGACATGACGGCCGGCGACGCGAATCCGAGGTAGGTGAGCGTGTAGAAGACTGCGGTGAGGCCTGCGAGGTCACGCGGTCCGGCGATCCGCTGCACTTCCAGCAGACAGGAGATCAGCGCCATGCCGTACCCGCCGCCGAGGACGACTGCGGCCACGACTGCCAGCGGAAGCGACGGCGACAGGACCAGAACGATCGCCAGCGCCATGCCGACGGCCACCAATCCGAGCGCGGCCAGGAGAGCGCGCACCGATCCGGGGCGGTCGATCTTCTTGCCCAGGGTCTGGATGAAGAAACCGGCGGTCAGGCCCGCGACGCAGCACAGGCCCGCGAACGCGATCGCCGTGCCCGGCGTCCGCTCCGTCATCATGGCGGGGATCACCGCATACGACATCGCGCACGCCCCGAAGACCCACGGGGCCACCGGACCCACCACCAGCCAGAAGCGTGCTCTGCGAGCCGACGGGATCTTCATCGCGTCGATCAACCGCCCCTCGGTAGACCGCTGACGCGTCTCCGGCGTCGTCCAGATCAGGGCGAGCGACACGACCGCCAAGGCGATGTTGACCAGGTACGAGAGCTGACCCGGCAGCGGCGCCCACTGGGCGAGGACCGCGGCCAGTCCTGCTCCGACACCGAAGCCCGCCGTCAGACTCAGGGCTGCGCGACGAGCGCCGGCCGACGGCGAATCCCCCGCACGGTCGGAGAGTTCTTTGATCCACGTGCCGCCGACGGCCATCGCCAGGCCGAGCGCGATCCCGCTGAGGATGCGTCCCGCGGCGAGCAGCGGAACCGAGTGCTCGCCTGCGGCCAGCAGCATCGACCCGATCGCGGCGATGACCGGCGACGGGAGCATCAGCGCCCTGCGGCCGAAGCGGTCCGACATCGGGCCGCCGATCAGCAGCGCCGGGACGATCCCGAGGACGTAGAGGAACAGCAGCACGTCGACCACCACGGCCGACATGTTCGACGCCGTCCGGTACATCACCAACAGCGGCGTGAACTCGTTCCCTCCCCACGCCGCGGTGAACACGGCCAACGAGACGGCGGGCCACCCGGCCAACGCGCTCTTGGCCTTTGCTTTCGCGTTCATCGCGCCTGCATTCCATGGACGCCCGCCAGGTGGGCGGCGAGCATCTCGGCGAAACGCTCGGGATCCGCCGCCTTGACCACGTCGGCCAGCGCCGCGTGATCGGCGACGATGCGGTCGGGCATGGTCGCGTCGCGACGCAATCGGTCGGCCGTCATGCGCCGGTGCCGCTCGCCCAGCGAGGTATAGAAGTCAGAGAGCAGCTCGTTGCGGCCGGCGGCGACGATGAGCTGGTGGAACTCGGCGTCGAGCCGCGCGAACTCGGCCGAGTCGGCGGGGTCGACCTGTCGGTGCCGCGCCAGATTGTCGCGGAGTCGGGTTTCGAGCGCGACAACAGCGTCGGAATCACCCACGACCGACGACATCGCGTGGCCTTCCAAAAGCACGCGGGCGTCGAGGACGTCGCGTGCCTCGCTCTCGCCGATCGGCACGATCAGCGCGCCGCGCTTGGGATAGAGCCGCATCCAGCCCTCCGCGGCCAGCCGCAGAAAAGCTTCCCGGACTGGCGTGCGGCTCACCTCGCAGCGGGCCGCGATCTCACCCTCGCTGATCATCTCGCCACCGTTGAGTTCGCAGGTCAGGATCAGTTCCTTGACCTCGTCGTACACTCGATCAGCAGATGAATACGTCATAGACACAAGATAGATACTAGTGCATGTAGCCCTGATCACCCATGTGACCTCGCCTACGACCACCAGATTTGATGCGGCAGAACACAGCCCGACGACTACTCTCCAACTCAATCGGAAGCGACATCCACAGCTCGCGGCCGACCGTTGAGAAACGCTCCGCGCCGACAGCGCGGTCCGCACGGAGCGACCAGAGAAGGCAGCCGAGCCGAGCTCGCTGCTCCTAGGGAGCTGGAGAACAACCGCCATGCCCATCACCGATGACGAAATCTTTCGCGCACACGAAGGCGGCAAGCTGTCCGTCGAGTTGCGTTCGCCGATCGATACCCAGCGCGATCTGTCGATCGCCTATACCCCCGGGGTAGCCCAGGTCTCCCGTGCGATCCACGCCGAACCCGAGCTCGTCGACAAGTACACCTGGACCGAACGCCTGGTGGCCGTCGTCTCCGACGGCACCGCAGTGCTCGGCCTCGGCAACATCGGCCCGCGGGCCTCACTGCCGGTCATGGAGGGCAAGGCCGCACTGTTCCGCACATTCGCAGGCCTGAACTCCATTCCGCTGGTCCTCGACACCACCGATCCCGACCAGATCGTCCAGACGCTCATCAACCTGCGCCCCAGCTTCGGCGCGGTGAACCTCGAGGACATCTCCGCTCCGCGGTGCTTCGAGATCGAGCGTCGCGTCATCGAGGCCCTCGACTGCCCCGTGATGCACGACGACCAGCACGGCACGGCCATCGTCGTCCTCGCCGCGCTCAAGGGCGCCGCTCAGTTCCTCAAGAGGGACCTCGCGAGCCTCAAGGTCGTCATGTCCGGCGCAGGCGCCGCCGGCGTGGCCTGCGCAGAGATCCTCAAGGCCGCGGGCATCGACGACATCGTCGTCCTCGACTCGCGCGGCATCATCCACAGCGGGCGCACCGACATGGTCGAGTACAAGAACAAGCTCGCCGCCTGGAGCAACCCGCGCGGCCTCACCGGCGGAATCGCCGAGGCCCTCGACGGCGCCGACGTCTTCATCGGGGTCTCCGCCGGAACGGTCAACGAGGAGCACATCGCCACCATGGCCGACGACGCGATCGTCTTCGCGATGTCGAACCCCGACCCCGAGGTGCATCCGGACGTCGCCGCCAAGTACGCGACCATCGTCGCGACCGGCCGCAGCGACTTCCCGAATCAGATCAACAACGTCCTCGCGTTCCCCGGCGTCTTCGCCGGCGCACTCGATGCCGGCGCCCGTCGGATCACCGAGGGCATGAAACTCGCCGCGGCCGACGCGATCCTGTCGGTGGTCGGCGACGACCTGGCCGCAGACAAGATCGTGCCGAGCCCGCTGGATCCCCGCGTCGCCGCTGCCGTTGCCAAGGCCGTCGCAGCCGCCGCGCACGCCGACGGCGTCACCGGATAGACACCGCTCTCATCCCATCCTTGCCGAGTCCTGCCGACTGCAGGGCTCGGCAAGAATGGTTTGAGCACCCGTTTTGCTTGCAGGCCACGCGACTCGGTACCATCGTGAGCGCTGTCAAAGCAGCAACGCCGCCTTAGCTCAGTCGGTAGAGCGATTCACTCGTAATGAATAGGTCAGGAGTTCAATTCTCCTAGGCGGCTCCATCGAAATGCAGACCAGAATTCTCTGGTCTGCATTTCGCGTTCTGCGGCGCCCTCGCCGCTGTCGACCTGCCCCGTAGCCCTGTCGTCAGGCTCCGACCGCCGGACCGATCACCCGCCACGACCGCTCCAGCCCGGCCTCGAACGCCGCCCAGCTGTGATCGCCGCGCACCGCGTCGTACGTCACCCGCACGCCCTGCGCGCGCAGCGCCGCCGCCGCGATCTCCGAGCAGGCGCGGATAGCGAGCTCCGGACCGACGTCACCCGCCGAGATGTAGATCGCTTTGCCGCGCAAGCGCGCCGCGTTGAGCGTCGGGTCGTGGGCTATGTAGTCACCGGGCGCCCACATGTTGCCCGGGTTTCCGCCCTGTGCCAGAACGGTGCCGATGACGCCTGGTGCCCCGACGGTCGCCTGCGGCGGGCAGCCGCTGTACGACGCGGCCGCCCGATACAGGCGGGGTGCATGGGCCGCCAGATCGAGCGCCGGGCCGCCGCTCATCGACACCCCGGCGACGGCGTTGCGCCCGTTGCCGTTGAACTGTCGATTGATGGCCGCAGGAAGTTCCCTTGTCAGATACGTCTGCCACTTGTTGAGGCCCAGCTTCGGATCGCCATGACGCCAGTTGGTGTAGAACGAACCCGCTCCCCCGACCGGCGACACCACCGTGACGTTCTTGTTCTCGAAGAACTTCCGGTAGGAGCTGTTCCATTCCCACCCGATCCGGTCACTTCCGCCGCCGGCACCGTGCAGCAGGTAGAACACCGGAGCCGACCCGCCGGGGGCGGGAAGCACGTTGTTGATGATCGTGCGGTTCATGGCGTGGGAGTAGACCGGGACCTGGATCATCACTCTCGGCGCGGCAGCTACTGATCCGACCCCGACGGGACTCAGCAGCGCAGCCACCACCAATCCGACCATCAGGAAGACCGCCGGCACCCGCTTCATTTCCGCCTCCAGAATCTGGTAGTTCGTTCGATCGACTACCTGTGCACCCTAGAATCGGTCCCGCGTCCGCGGTCCCGACCGATGCCGACCCGGCTCCGTATCGTTACCGGCCGTCAATCGAGGGCGCACTCACCGGCGGGTCGCGTCAGCGGCCTCGGCCGTCACCCGGCCAGCGCACGGCCCACCATGACCAGTCGCAGCACTCGCTCGGTGGCGTCAGCCAGGTGACGGGCGCCGCCGGCCAAGGCCTCGTCCCAGGGCAGCGCCGTCGGCAGGATCGACGCGATCGCATCGATGCCGGTGTCGTAGTTGACGTGCGCGCGATGGCCGATGGTCCCCGCCAAGGCGACCACCGGAACACCGTGGAGTCCCGCGATTCTGGCGACCTCGGCGGGAATCTTGCCGCGTGGGGTCTGCTCATCGATCGCACCTTCCGCGGTCAGAACGAGGTCCGCGCCCGCAATGGCGCCGTCGAGGTCCACGTGATCGAACATCACGTCGTAGCGGGGTAGCAACTGTGCGTTCAGACCGGCCGCGAGGCCGGCGCCGAGACCGCCGGACGCCCCGGATCCGGGCGCCGTGCGCAGATCGACGCGCAGGTCGCGGTCGAGCACCTTGGCCCACCTCTCCATCGCCGCCGACAGCATCTCCACCTGGACCGGCGTCGCGCCCTTCTGCGGTCCGAAGACTCGGGCGACTCCTCGTTCTCCGCACAGCACGTTGAACGGGTTCACCGCGACCCGGATCTCGGTCTCCTGGATCCGGGGATCGAGGCCCGACAGGTCGATGGATTCCACCTCGGCCAGCGCCGACCCCCCTCGCCCGACCGGATGTCCCATCGCATCGGTGATTCGGGCGCCGAGGGCGGTCAGCGCACCCGCACCGCCGTCGCAGATCCCGGAATCGCCGCAGCCGACCAGAATTCGCCGAGCACCGGCATCGAGGGCGGCGGCGATGAGCTCCCCGACTCCGTGACTGGTGGTCGCACCGGGATCGCGGAGTTCGTGCGGGACCAGCGACAGCCCCGCCGCCGCGGCCATCTCCACCACGGCGGTGCGAGCGCCCGGACCGCCGAGCATCGCGAAGTGCGAGTCCACCACCGCACCGACCGGACCGGAGACCCGAACATTGTGCAGACGACCACCGGTGGCCTCGGCCAATGCCGCTGCCGACCCCTCGCCGCCGTCGACGAGCGGCACGGTGTCCACCGCCGCCTCGGGCAGCGCGCGGCGCACTCCCTCGGCGATGGCTGCCGCGGTCTCTGGCGCCGACAGGCACTCCTTGAATCCACTGGGTGCGACGACGATGCGGTTGATGAACATGATGACCTCCGAAAGGGCTGGACGAATGAAGGAAGCGATAAGGAACGGCGGCCGGATTCGCGGCGCCAGGAACTACAGCTAGGTCAACGGCAGCCCCAGGTGCGGCCACACAAACACCGCGAAAGCGGTGACGAGCAGCCCGGTGATCGGTGCGAGCCAAGCACTCAAGCGCAACAGGTCCGCCGCGCTGTAGGTCTCGACTCCATCGATGGCGGAGAACATCGCGACCGGCTTGGCCGACGACGTCAGCGTGTGGCAGAAGCCCGCGGCCGCTGTGGATGCGAACGCGACGGCGACGGGATTGAGGCCCACCCCGATCGCGACCGGGATCACCAACGGGATCAGCACGGACGAGCGAGCGGTACGGGATTGGATGCACAGGTGGGCGGCGACGCTCACCAGGACGATCGCACCGACGACGACCCACGGAGGCGCCGAGTGCAAGGCGCCGAAGAGTCCCTCCGCCAGCCACCCGGCCGCACCCGACGTCGCCAAGGCCGTGCCGAGGACCGCGGTCGCCGCCATGAAGACCAACAGCGACCACGGCACGGTCCGCAGCCCGTGCGACATCGTCGTCGTGCCGAAGCGCGGCGTGGTGATGACCAGCGCACCGACCAGCGCGACCAGCGCCGGATGCGCCCCGTGAAGGGGGCCCGTCGACCATGCCGCGACCGCGCCGCCGAGCACGACGAGCGCTTGGACCTCTGGTCCCGACAGCGGGCCGGTGACAGGCGTCTGCAGACCGGAGGCGAGTTCGTCGACCGAGATCCGCAGCGGGGTCGACCGGTCGTCGACGGTGGTGAACAGCCGCAGCACCAGCTCGGCCGCGATGTGCGCCGAGACCACGGCGAGCGGCACGCCCAGCAACAGCCAGTGCGCGAACCCGATCTGCCGGCCAGTCGTGGTGGCGAGCACGTCGTTCGTCACTAGGTGTGCACCGGCGCCGAGGAGGGTCGCGACGGCCGTCAGCAGAATGACCGTGGGAAACAGGACGGCGAACGCGCGCACGACCCGCGCTCGAGGTCCCACCGCCCGGGCGAGCGCGGTGAACACCGGGACCGCCAGCGCCGCCCGACCCGAGGTCGACGGCACCGCGAACGCCGTGAACAGCAGCGCGATCGCAACCAGATGTGCCATTTGACGCACCGTCCGGGCCCGGCACAGCAGCGCGGCGGCGCAACGCGCCGTCAACCCGGTCGCAGCGACACCGGCGGACAGTACGAATGCTGCGACCAGCAGCCACACGGTCTCCGAGCCCAGCGCGGCGAAGAGCACGTCGCCGCCCACCACTCCGCCGAGCACCAAGGCCAGCGCCGCCCCGAGCGCCACGTAGACGTCGTCGACGCGGGTGCCGACCCACAGCGCGACGGCGCAGACGAAGACCACCAGCGCTATCCGCGCGTCGCCCGCCGGACCACCGGGCGCCGCGAGGATCACGACCACCAGCCCCACCACCGCGCACACGGCGACGAGACGCCGAACCGGCGGTGGCCCGGGGATCCGACGGCGACGAGGCGGTGACACGACGCGGTCGTCGTACCACGGTGGAAGGGATTGCTGGGGTACCGACGACTGGGGTGCCGACGACTGGGGGAGAGCCGGTGCAGTGGCGAGATCTGGCATGGTGACCACGATCGGTCCGTGCCATGAATCGATGATGAGGCGAAGATGACGAAGTCTTCACGTGCCAGATGAAGACTTCTTCATCTGGCCTTCATCTGTCGCTCAGCCACCGACGCGACCATGACTGCCATGAGATTGCGCGTCCACGGAGCCGGACTGATCGCCATCGCTGTGCTGGTGGTCGTCGGTGCGGTGGGAATCGCCTACTTCCTTGTCGGATCGACCGAGCCCGTGCGCACGCCGCCAACCCAGGTGCGGATCGGCGAGTCCTCCGTCTCGGGGACACCCCCCGCGGCAACGCCCTCATCCGGCACACCGCCGGGGAGAAGTACCGACTCCTCGACCCCCTACTCCGACCGTCCTGCCGCGAACGATCCGCCCGCGTCGACGCGTGCTCCCGCCGCGACCCCGCCGCCTCGGGTCGACGTGGTGCCGCCGCCACCGGTGGTCAATCAACCGCCGCCGGCCTATACCGGCGATGATGATGACGATGGCGACGACGCGGACGGGGACGACGGTGACGACTGATTCCACAGCCGGTCGCCCACGAGTGCGCGTTCCTGCCCGCGTGTTGATCATCAGCTGGGTGATGCTGCTCATGTTCGGTGTGCTGCTGCTGGTGAACGTCGTGACGCGCGAGGAACTTCATCGAAGCATCGAGGATCAGGTCGATCAGGCGCTGGTCCAAGAGATCGAGGAGTTCGTCGGGGTGGCCGCGGGCGGCGTCAACAGGTCCACCGAGGAGCCGTACACCAGCGTGGAGGAACTCATCGACAGCCACCTGCAGCGGCAGTTCCCCGATGACGACGAAGTGGTCGTGGGAGTGCTTCCGAACGGCGGCATCGTGAGGCAGGACCGCGGCGAGCCCTACCAGTTCGCCTCCCGACCGGACCGCGTCCGGCAGGTGGTCGCTGATGCCGACGACGTCGGGTCGCTGCACACCGACGAGGGCGAGTTGCGATGGCGCAAGGTGGCAGTGCAACCCCCTGTCGGCGAAGACAGACCGGGACATTTCATCGTCGGATTCGCCATCGACCGCGATCGCGCCGAGATCGCCGACACCATGCGCACCCTCACCGTGGTCAGCCTGGTGGGACTGATCCTGGCAGGAGTCGGAGCGTACGTGGTGTCGGGCCGCATCCTCGCGCCGATCAGACTGGTCCGGAACGCCGCCGCCGAGATCAGCGAGAAGGACCTCACGCGACGCATCGAGGTCAGCGGACGCGACGACGTGTCGGCCCTCGCCGAGCAGTTCAACGCCATGCTCGACCGATTGTCGGAGGCCTTCGCCACCCAGCGTCGTTTCCTCGACGATGCGGCGCACGAGCTTCGCACACCGATCACGATCGTCCGGGGGCACCTGGAACTGATGGGCGACGACCCCGACGAGCGTGCTGCCGTGATGCGCCTGGTGACCGAAGAACTGGATCGGATGAGTCGGATCGTCGAGGAACTGCTCGTCCTGGCCAAAGCCGAGCGCCCGGACTTCGTGACGCCGCAGGCGGTGTCCGTCGCCGAACTGACCGTCGACATCCATTCCAAGGTCCGTGCACTCGGGGACCGCCGGTGGCTGCTCGACTCGGTGGGAGAGGGCACCGCGCGCGTCGATCCGCAACGCGTCACCCAGGCGATGATCGCGCTGGCCCATAACGCCGTCGGCCACACCGCCGACGACGACGAGATCCGCCTCGGTTCCTCGCTGTATGCGGGCGTCGACGGGACGCCGACCGTATCGTTCTGGGTCACCGATGCCGGGCCCGGGATCAGCCCCGAGGACCGCGACCGCATCTTTGATCGCTTTCAACGAGGCCCGCGCCGCCACGGCAGTCCGGGATCCCGAGCCGGCGCAGGACTGGGACTCGCGATCGTCCGCGCCATCGCCGAGGCTCATCACGGCGAGGTCAAAGTGCAGTCGACGCCCGGACAGGGTGCCACGTTTGGAATCGAGATGCCCGCGAGCATCCCCCTGGAGAGGCCGGAACCGTGAATCGAATTCTGATCGCCGAGGATGAGGAACGCATTGCGTCGTTCATCGAGAAGGGGCTGCGGGCCAACGGCTTCATCACCACTTCCGTCGCCGACGGCAACAGTGCACTCGAACTCGCTCGACAGGGCACCGACCTGGTGATCCTCGATCTCGGCCTGCCGCAGTTGGACGGTTTCGACGTGCTGGCGGCGATGCGCCGCGAGGGGGTCTCGACCCCGGTCATCATCCTGACGGCCCGCGACACGGTGCACGACACCGTTGCCGGCCTCGAAGGCGGTGCCGACGACTACATGACGAAACCGTTCCGGTTCGAGGAACTGCTCGCCCGCGTCCGACTCCGCCTGCGGACCGGTGACTCCGTCTCCGACGTCGGCGTCCTGACCCACGGCGTCCTGTCGCTGGATCTGCGGACTCGGCGCGCCACCGCGGCCGGCGGGACTGTCGACCTGACCGCCCGCGAGTTCCTCCTCCTGGAACTCTTCCTGCGCCACCCGGGGCAGGTACTGGTTCGCGAGCAGATCCTGTCCCATGTGTGGGGATACGATTTCGACCCGGGATCCAACATCGTCGACGTGTACGTGCGCGCGCTGCGCAAGAAGCTCGGCGCGGACCGGATCGGCACAGTTCGAGGGATGGGTTACCGCCTGGAGTAGGCGCGACACCGAATCCTGTGCCACGTTAACCGGTCCTGACCCGAAACTGACGCGCTGCTCGGGACAATCGCGTTCGCCGTGCCTACGCTGCGGGTGATCTCTTCGGTGCCGCGGAGATCTCAGCACCCTTTTCGACAGGATGAAACACCAATGAAGCTCCGTAATGTCCGACGGTTCGTGACCGTCGCCGTCGCATCGATCGGCATGGTCGCCGGTCTCGCCGTCGCCACCCCGGGTGAAGCCGCAGCCGCCGAGCGCTACCAGGGGCCGACGCTGAAGGCTGAACAGGGTTCATTTGCCAAGGAAAAGAACGTCAAACTGACCCTGACCAACCCGAACGTGGCAGGCGGAGCATTCAGCGAGAGCAGTTGCACCTCACTTCTACTCAGCGGCACCTCGGCACTCAAGGCAGTCATCGCCTTCAACGCGAAGGACTACCTCGAGATCATCAAGATCATGGGCTCGTCCGATAGCAGGCTCGGCCCTGCTGCCTCCAACAACTTGATCTCCAAGGGGCCCAACTCAAACTCGACCGAACACAAGGTCGGCGACGGCGTCTACATCTTCCTGGGCACCTGTGGCGGCATCAAGTCGCTGGAGCCCGGCAACGTCGGCGTCTCCATGCTCCCCGTGATCGTCCCGTCGGGCATCGGCAGCATCGGTCCGGCCATGGAGTTCGGCAGCCTCGCGATGGAGGGCGGCGCCGGATCGGCCGACATCGGCAGCATCTTCAGCCTGCTCGGCGGCTCGTAGAGTTCCAGATCCTTCACGACAGTGGCCGCGCCTACGGGCGCGGCCACCGCCGTTTCACGAACAGTCCCGCGGACTACCCTGGACTCATGGCGAATCGCACGGACGACCGCATGCCTGCCCTGTTCCTCAGCCACGGCGCTCCGCCGCTGGTCGACGACACCCGCTGGGTCGCCGATCTGAAACAACTCGCCGCCGATCTCCCCCGGCCGAAGCAGATCCTCATCGTCTCGGCGCACTGGGAGGCCGCACCGCTCACGATCGGCGCCACCGATCCGCGTGTACCGCTCACCTACGACTTCTGGGGCTTCCCCGAGCACTACTACCGCACCACCTACGACGCTCCCGGCGCCGCCGACCTCGCCGACCGCATCGCGGCCCTGATGCCCGCCGGCGAGGAAGTCCACCGCGACACCGAACGCCGCCTCGACCACGGCGCGTACGTCCCGCTGACCGTCATGTACCCCGACGCCGACATCCCTGTCGTGCAGGTCTCAATGCCGACGCTCGACCCGCAACGACTCCTGAGCCTCGGCGACCGGCTGACCGCTCTACGCGACGAAGGCGTCCTCATCATCGGCTCCGGGTTCACCACCCACGGGCTCCCCTACCTCGACGCCCCGTCGCCGAACGCCGTCCCTCCTCAGTGGTCGGTGGAGTTCGACCACTGGTCCCGCGAACGGTTCGACGCGGGCGACGTCGACGGCCTCCTCGACTTCGCCCACCGTGCCCCCGGTATGCCGTATGCGCATCCGCGGACCGAGCATTTCGCTCCGCTCTTCGTGACGCTCGGCGCCGCCACCGCGGCAGACGCGGTGCCCGCCCAACCGATCGACGGATTCTGGATGGGGTTAGCGAAGCGCAGCATCGTCGTGAGCTGACTGGTTGTCAGGGGACACCGCGAAGGAAGTCGATCGACGGGCACGATGGAGCCATGGAACTCCGCATCTTCACCGAACCCCAGCAGGGCGCCACCTACGACGACCTCCTCCGCGTCGCGCGCGCCACCGAAGACCTCGGCTTCGACGCGTTCTTCCGGTCCGACCATTACCTCGCGATGAACTCCGCGGGTCTGCCCGGACCCACGGACGCTTGGCTGACGCTCGCCGCACTGGCGACCGCGACGTCGCGCATCCGCCTCGGCACCCTCGTCACGTCCGCGACCTTCCGTCACCCGGGCCAACTCGCGATCCAAGCGGCGCAGGTGGACCAGATGAGCGGCGGCCGGCTGGACTTCGGTCTCGGTGCCGGCTGGTTCGCGGAAGAGCACGCGGCGTACGGCATCCCGTTTCCACCGCTCGGCGAACGCTTCACCCGGCTCGAGGAGACACTCGACATCATCACCGGATTGTGGGGCACCCCGGTCGGCGAGACCTTCGACTACGCCGGTCAGCACCTGACGATCGAGAACTCCCCCGGGCTGCCCAAGCCGGTGCAATCACCGCGTCCGCCGATCATCATCGGCGGCGGCGGCCCGGTCCGCACTCCGAAGCTGGCCGCGAAGTTCGCCGATGAGTTCAACGTGCCGTTCTCGCCGACCGAGAAGGTCGCCGACATGTATCGGCGGGTCGGCGAGGCCTGCGACCGCATCGGACGAGAGAAGGACGAACTCGTCTACTCCGCGGCGCTGGTGCTGTGCTGCGGTCGGACCGAGAGCGAATTCGCCGAGCGGGCGTCGAAGATCGGGCGTGAACCGGACGAGCTGCGGGCCAACGGCGCCGCGGGGACGGTCGACGAGGTGGTCGCCGCCATCGAGCGCTATCGCGCGGTAGGCGCGAGCCGCATCTACCTCCAGGTGCTCGACCTCGCCGATCTCGACCATCTGGCACTGGTCGCCGACAAGGTCGCGCCGCAACTCTGATCCGGCCCCGGCGCGCACCCTCCGACGCGGCCCGGCAGTCGTGCCCCCGCTACGGCTGCCGGGCCGCCCCGTCGGACATATGATTGAGACAAATTTCGCCCCACCATACGAGGAGAAGCCGATGTCCGGGTTCATCGACAAGATCAAGCACAAGGCCGAAGCCGTGTCGGCTGCGATCGACAACGAGCTGACGGTTCTGGAGGGCGCGGGCGGCGACGATCCGTTGGCCGATCATGACGAGTCGAACGAAGCCGAGGCGTCGAGTTAGCTCGCGTTCCGAGCGCTCGTCATTCGCCAACTGACCAACAATCCGGTGCCGATCGGCAGGCTGATGACTGCGGCGAAGACCGCGGTCGGTATCAGCGGGTGCAGAAAGGCCTCGGCGCCGCCAGAACCCGCCGTGCCCCAGTAGAGAACGGCGACGGCGTAGAACAGTGCCGTCGCGATGCCGAGGCGCGCCAACAGCGCCCCCGTGTGGCCGAACCGGCCTCGAAATTTCCCCCAAGTGATCATGCCGTCAATTTCACGCGGTCGCCGATTCCGGTCCAAGCAGAGAATCGCGTAATCGACCATCATCGCTGGTCACCGGCTCGAAAGTTTTCTCCGGACCGGAGAAAATGGGGACCGCGGTCCGATTATCGGGTCGACCTATCGGCGCCCCAGCTCGCGTCCAATGCGCACCACCATCGCGTCGACGGCGAACTTCGGTTTCACGTTCTTCTCCAACTCCTCGCGACACTCGAGGACCGCTTCGATACACCGGAGGAGCTCGGCGGGCGAGGCGTGCCGAGCCATCGGGGTGGTCAGGTCCGGGGCCTTGTCAGGGTGCATCAGCGTCACCTCGGCACCCATCGACAGCGCGAGCCCGTCGCGGAAGAGTGCGGCCAGATCGACCAGCGCGCGATCGAGGGTGTCGCGCATCATTCGCGTGCGACGCGACTTCTGCCGCTTCTCGAGTTCCTTGATGACACCGGCTGTTCCTCGCGGCGGTCGTGCCGTGCCCTTCCCGGATCCGCCCGCGCCGAGGGCCGTCATCAACTCGTCAGTCTCCGCCGCATCGCGGGCCGCGCTGATCTGCGCGGCGACGTCGGTCGCCGTCTTGACGAGTTGCTCCGCGGCGGCGAACGCCGTCGAATCGCGAGTGGCGGCGCGCGCCAGACTCAGCGCCTGGTCGCGCTGCGCCCGGGACGCCTCGTCGGTCGCGAGGCGTTTGGCTCGGCCCACGTGGCCGCCGGACACCGAGGCCGCCCACTCCGCCCGATCGGGTTCGATGCCGTCGCGTTCCACGAGCACGCGCGCGATGTCCGCGGCGGCGGGCGCGGTCAGACCGACGTGGCGACACCGCGAGCGGAGGGTGATCGCGATGTCCTCCGGCGCCACCGACGGCGCACACAGCAGGAACAGGGTCCGGTCCGGCGGCTCTTCGACCGCCTTCAGCAGCGCATTCGCACCCTGCTCGGTGAGCCGGTCGGCGTCCTCGACCACCACGATCTGCCAGCGCCCGGTGGTCGGCCGCCGCGCCGCCAACTGCACGATGTCGCGGATCTGCGCGACCGAGATGGTGAGGCCTTCGGGAACGATGTGGCGGACGTCGCCGTGGGTGCCCGCCAGCACCGTGGTGCAGGCGCGGCACTCACCGCAGCCGACGATATCGGGCGACTGGCACTGGAGGGCTGCGGCGAAGCAGGTGGCGGCCACCGACCGCCCGCTGCCGGGCGGTCCGGTGAACAGCCAGGCGTGCGTCATCGACTCCCGGACGACGTGCTCGACCTCAGCGTCGGGTTGGTCGGCGAAGAGCGAAACCGCGCCGTCGTCTGATTGATCGAGTCGCGCAGCCACCGCCCGCGCCGATGTCGCGGCCACCAGCAGTTCGTCGATCAGCGCGTGCTGTCCGATCATTCGGCTAAAGACTTGCGTCACACCAGCAAGACTAAAGCCCCAGCTAGTGGGAACTTGCACCCGCTCGGGTGTTTAACAATTGCAAGCAGGCCGCTACTTTGGATGACATGGTCAAACGACGGTCCGGCTTGTCCAGGGCAGCGCACACCGTGCGCTGGCTGGCGCACACGCCGTGGCCCGTCCTGGCCCTCGACATGCTGCGCGCCAACCTGGTCGGCGCGCTGTTCACCTTCGCGTTTCTGCGGTTCGGCATGCCGCAGGTCGACTCGATCACCCTCAGTCAGTTCAACGCGCTCAATCAACTCGCGTTCGGTCTGTACCTGGTGGTCGCGATCGTGGTCGGCATCTACCTGACGATCGCGCTGAGCATGCCGGTGCTGATCTGGCATCGACGCCGCACCCGGCTCGACGACGAAGCGGCACGCCGGCGGGCGCTCAACCTCCCGACCCTCCTCACCCTGGTGAACCTCGGGCTCTGGACTGTGGGCGGATTCCTGCTGGCTGCGATCAACCTGCGTCAATCGACGAAGGATTTCGCGATCGTGCTGATGGCCAGCCTCATCGGCGCCCTGGTGACGGCCGTCCTGAGCTTCATGCAGACAGAGAAGGTGCTGCGGCCCATCACCATCGCCGCCATGGCCAACGACCCGGCCAACGCCAATGCGCCGGGCATTGCCACCCGGATCTCGGTGTTCTGGGCCGTTGCGGTCGCGGTTCCGCTCACCGTGATCGCCGCGTTGATCATCCTGCAGCAGACCGCGGTGATCGACACCGACGCCGAGGGACTCCAACGCCCCATCCTCTGGATGGCGGCTGCGGCCCTGGTCTTCGGTCTGCTCGCAATCACCCGTCTGGTTCGCTCGATCACCGACCCGGTGAAGCAACTGCGCTTCGCGTTGAACCAGGTGCGCGCGGGCAATCTGAACGTGGCGATGAAGATCTACGACGGCAACGACATCGGCCTGCTGCAGGCGGGTTTCAACGACATGGTGGCCGACCTCCGCGAGCGCCAGGAACTGCGCAACCTGTTCGGCCGCTACGTCGGCGAGGACGTCGCCCGTCGAGCCATCGAGACCGGTACCGAACTCGGCGGCGAGGAGCGGTACCTCGGTGTCCTGTTCGTCGACATCGTCGGATCCACCCGCCTCGCCGTCAACCGTCCGCCGCGCGAGGTGGTTGAGCTCCTCAACGAGTTCTTCGAGGTGGTCGTCGACGTGGTCGGCCGACACGGCGGCTTCGTCAACAAGTTCCAGGGCGACGCCGCGCTCGCCATCTTCGGCGCGCCGCTCGAGCAGGACGACTTCGCGGGCGCGGCTCTCGCCGCCGCCCGCGACCTGCGGGTGGAGCTCGCGCGACGGCTCGGCGACGTCGACATGGGCATCGGCGTCTCGGCGGGCAAAGCCGTCGCCGGGCACATCGGGGCCGAACAGCGTCTGGAGTACACGGTGATCGGCGACCCGGTCAATGAGGCCGCACGCCTCACGGAACTCGCCAAGGATGAACCGACCCGCGTGCTCGGCTCGGCTCGCGCGGTGTTCCTGGCCAGTGACGAGGAAGCCTCGCACTGGGAGATCGGCGAGGGTGTGGAACTCCGCGGCCGCGGCATCGAGACGCTCCTGGCACGCCCGGACATCGACGTCGCCGTCCCGACTCCCGACCTCGACTAGTCGGAGTTCGCTGGGGGTCCACCGGGGGCTTCACCGCACCCCGAAGACAAGCGTTCCCGCCCACCGCCTCTACGGCGTGAGCGGGAACCCCTGCGTCAAGATCGGCGGCTGCTCAGTCGTCGGCCTTCGGCGCTGCCTTCTTAGCGGTGGTCTTCTTGGCCGCGGTCTTCTTAGCGGCGGTCTTCTTTGCCGCCGTGGTCTTCTTGGCTGCCGTCTTCTTCGCTGCCGTCTTCTTCGCCGCGGTCGTCTTCTTGGCTGCCGTCTTCTTCGCTGCCGTCTTCTTCGCCGCGGTCGTCTTCTTAGCGGCAGTCTTCTTCGCGGTCTTCTTCGCCGCCTTCTTGGCCGGGCCGCGGGCGCGACGCTCCGCCAGCAACTCCATGCCGCGCTCGGGAGTGATGGTCGCGACCTCGTCGCCCTTCCGCAGGCTGGCGTTGGTCTCGCCGTCGGTCACGTACGGACCGAAGCGGCCGTCCTTGATGACCATCGGCTTCTCGCTGACCGAGTCGGTGCCGAGTTCGCGCAGCGGCGGCGCAGCTGCGGCGCGACCGCGACGCTTGGGCTCGGCGTAGATCTTGAGCGCTTCGTCGAGGGTCACCGTGAAGAGCTCGGCCTCGGTGGTCAACGATCGCGAGTCGGTGCCCTTCTTCAAGTAAGGGCCGTAACGGCCGTTCTGCGCGGTGATCTCCTCGTTGCTCTCCGGATCCACGCCGACCACGCGCGGCAGCGACAGCAGCTTCAGCGCGTCCTCGAGCGTGACGGTCGAGATCTCCATGCCCTTGAAGAGCGAACCCGTGCGGGGCTTCGGTCCGGCCTTCTTCGCAGCCTTCTTGGCGGTCTTCTTCGCGACCTTCTTGGCGGTCGTCGTCGCGGTCGCCACCGAGCCGGTCGCGACCTCGTCGAGCGCGACGATCTCCTCGCCCGCAGTACCGGGAGCGGTTCCCGCTCCGCCGTCACGCGGCGTCGGACCGGCCGGAATCGTCGGCACCGGTGCCGAGGTTCCGGGATCCTCGTCGTCGTCCTCCGCCGGCAGCAGTTCGGTCACGTAGGGACCGAAACGGCCTTCCTTGGCGACGATCTGATGGCCGGTGACCGGGTCGACGCCCAGCACCCTCCCCTCCTGCGGGGTCGCGAACAGCTTCTCCGCCACCTCGAGCGTCAGCTCGTCCGGCGTCATGTCGGCGGGCAGGTTGGCGCGCTTGAGGTCGGGTTCGGCATCCGGTCCCGCGACGTTCCGCTCCAGGTACGGGCCGTAGCGGCCGACACGCACCAGCACCGGCCGGCCTTCGGCGTCGTCGAAGAGCCGGATCGAGTTCACCTCGCGGGCATCGATGCCCTCGAGGTTCACGCCGACCAGCTTCTTGAGACCGCCCGCGCGAGCCATGGCGCCGGCGGCGTCGGAGTCGCCGGAATCCGCGGCGGCGTCGTCGGCACCGAAGTAGAACTCGGTGAGCCAGCGCGTACGGTCCTCGTTGCCCGACGCGATCTGGTCGAGGTCGTCTTCGAGCGAGGCGGTGAAGTCGAAGTCGACGAGGCTGTTGAAGTAGCTCTCCAGCAGGCCGACCACCGCGAACGCGATCCACGACGGGACCAGCGCGCTGCCCTTCTTGACCACGTAGCCGCGGTCCTGAATGGTGCCGATGATCGAGGCGTACGTCGACGGGCGACCGATGCCGAGTTCCTCGAGAGTCTTGACCAGGGAGGCTTCGGTGTAGCGAGCAGGCGGATTGGTGGAGTGTCCGTCGGCGGTCAGCGCGGCAGCGGTGAGCGCCTGGCCTTCCACCAGGTTCGGCAGGCGGGTCTCAGCGTCGTCGGCCTGACCGCCCGCGAGGGCGTCGACCGTCTCCACGTACGCCGACAGGAAGCCGGGGAAGGTGATGGTGCGGCCCGACGACGCGAAGGTGACCTCTTCGCCCGACGAGGCACGACCGCCGATGCGCAGACTCATGGTGGTACCGCGCGCGTCCGCCATCTGCGAGGCGACGGTGCGCTGCCAGATCAGCTCGTAGAGGCGGAACTCGTCGGAGTTGAGCGCCGAGGCCACCTCGCCGGGGGTCCGGAAGGTCTCGCCCGACGGCCGGATCGCCTCGTGCGCCTCCTGCGCGTTCTTGACCTTGCGGGTGTACTGGCGCGGCGTCGGGTGAACGTAGTCGTCGCCGTACAGCTGCCGCGCCTGGTTGCGCGCCGCGGTGATGGCTGACTCGCTCAGCGTGGTCGAGTCGGTACGCATGTAGGTGATGTAGCCGTTCTCGTACAGCCCCTGCGCGATGCGCATGGTGCGGTCGGACGAGAAGCGCAGCTTGCGGCCGGCCTCCTGCTGGAGGGTCGAGGTCATGAACGGCGCGTACGGGCGCCGGGTGTAGGGCTTCTCCTCCACCGACGTCACCGTCAGCGCGGCGCCGTCGAGGCCCGCCGCCAGCGCGGTGGCGCGCGCCCGGTCGAGAACGGTGACTCCGGCGGCCTTCTTGAGCGAACCGTCCTGCGCGAAGTCGCGGCCGGTGGCGACGCGGTCGTCGCCGATGCTCACCAGACGCGAGGCGAACGTGCGCGGGGTCGCCGACGCACCGGCGTCGAGCGTGGCCGCGATGTCCCAATACTCGGCGGAGACGAACGCCATGCGTTCCCGCTCGCGCTGCACGATGATGCGGGTGGCCACCGACTGGACACGGCCCGCCGACAACTTCGGCATGACCTTCTTCCACAGGACCGGCGAGACCTCGTAGCCGTAGAGGCGATCGAGGATGCGCCGGGTCTCCTGCGCGTCGACCATCGGCATGTCGAGCTCGCGCGGGTTCTCGGCGGCGGCGCGAATGGCCGATTCGGTGATCTCGTGGAAGACCATCCGCTTGACCGGGATCTTCGGCTTCAGCGTCTCGAGGAGATGCCACGCGATGGCCTCCCCCTCGCGGTCACCGTCCGTTGCGAGATAGAGCTCGTCGACGTCGCGCATCAGCGACTTGAGTTCGGTCACCGTGGACTTCTTGTCCGCGGACACCACGTACAGCGGTTCGAAGTTCTCGTCGACGTTCACACCGAGCCGCGCCCACGGCTGTCCCTTGTACTTGGCGGGCACGTCCGCAGCACCGCGTGGCAGGTCGCGGATGTGTCCGCGGGACGATTCGACCACGTAGTTGGCGCCGAGGTAGCCCGCGATCTTGCGGGCTTTGGTCGGCGACTCCACGATGACGAGACGCCGGACGGCGGGTGATGCGTTGTCGGTGGCGGCCACGGGTGCCCTTCAGTCGAAGAATTGCTGCTCGATGCCGTTGTACCTTATATAACGTGTGTTCTGCACGTCACCTCGGATTGTGCAACGGGACGTATGACCCACGCCACTGAAAAAATCCCGTAGGTCGAACAGGTTAAAAACGCCCCGCGGCGGCGCTCAGCCGCTCGGCCAATCGCCCGCGGGTGCGCCGTCGGGCGCGATCCCGACGGTTTCGGCCAATCGGGTGATGCGCTTGCGGCTCGAGACCCGCAGGCCCGGATGCGTCCCCCGGGTGCCGACGAGGGTGGGGGCGATCCCGATCCGCATCAGCGCGGTCGACAACGCGGCATGGGTGTCCGGGGCGGTCGGATCAAGTCCGAGAACATAGTGGGCGCCGTCGGCGCGACCGCCGGCCAGCGTCCACAGGCGTAGCGCGTGGGGCGTGGGGGTCCATCCCTCGGGGACCGACTTGACGGCCCCCGTCGTCCATGCGCGGTGCAGCGCGGTGATGCGGGGGTTGGCTTCCGTGCGTGCGATCGGATGACCTTCCTCGGACACCACGATCTCCGCCTCGAGACCTGCGCCGCGGATCTCTTCGCAGATCTCCTCCGCGCGCCATTGGTCGGCCACCACTACCGACACCCGGGCTCCCCAGCTGGTGTGCACTGATTGTCCTTGTGCCGCAAGCAGTCCGGCGAAGTCTGCGATGGCAGGATCCTCGATCTCCGCAGAGAAAAGCGACATCTGACTCACACCGATATCCTACGACCCCAATGTGACAGTTCGGTTTCTACCGCCGCGACCGGGGGCCTCCGGCCCCGACAAAAGACCGAACTCCCGGTCCGCGACTGCGGTCCGGGAGTTCGGAGAAGTCTTGGTGGAGCCCGGCAGGGCTCTGTGGAGACTTAGATAGCGCTGACGCCGGTGGCCTGCGGGCCCTTGGTGCCCTGACCGACCTCGAACTCCACGCGCTGGTCCTCTTCCAGGGTGCGGAAGCCGTTGCCCTGGATCTCGGAGTAGTGGACGAAAACATCGGCGTCGCCGTCGTCAGGCGCGATGAATCCGAAGCCCTTCTCCGCGTTGAACCACTTCACAGTTCCCTGTGCCATTTACTGCATTCCTTTACATTGCATTGCATACCCGGCGCGGCGGAGCCGCGGCGGTGGCCTGTTCGACCGCCGTACTTCAACGAGCCTCGCCGGGTGGCGATGAAACTAACTGCAGTACACCGGCCGCTCTTCCACTCCACCGAGGTGGAGCGTGCGGCCACATCAAGCTAAGCACGTTCCGGCCCGCAAAGACACCCCTGTGCGGAAGTTTTCGCTCGACGTGCCGTTTTGAGCAGAAAGTCCCTGCGTACTATCGGAGTTTCGAGGTCGACCACGAGGCACAGTTGGGGCGCAGAACACCATGGGGCAACCCAGCTACGGGAGCGAGCTGATCAGTCGCACGCTCGCCGGCATCGGCGAGGAGGCCAGCCCGCTGACTCACTTGTCGGTGATCGAGTCCCGTTCTGCCGAGTTCGCCGCCTGGCCCGAGTGGGTCCACCCCGCGGTCCGCGACGCGTTCGCCGAGCGCGGGCTGCGGCAGCCGTGGCGCCATCAGGCCGAGGCCGCGACGCTCGCCGCCGAGGGCACCCATGTGTGCATCTGCACCGGTACCGCGTCGGGCAAGTCGCTCGCCTACCAGCTTCCGGTGCTCACGACGTTCGCCTCCGACCCGAACGCGACGGCGCTCTATCTCTCCCCCACCAAAGCGCTCGGGACCGACCAGCTGCGGTCGGTGGCTCAGCTGATCGCCGGCATCCCCGAGTTCGCGCACCTGCAGCCGTCGTCGTACGACGGCGACACCGACTCGGAGTTGCGCCAGTGGGCGCGGATGCACTCGCGGTGGATCTTCACCAACCCCGACATGCTGCAGTTGGGCATCACCTCGACCCACCCCCGCTGGCGCGCCTTCTTCGCCAAGCTGCGGTACATCGTCGTCGACGAATGTCATCACTACCGCGGCGTCTTCGGTTCGCACACCGCGCTGGTGCTGCAGCGGACCCTCCGCATCGCCCGCAAGTACGGTGCCGACCCGGTGGTGATCGGTGCGAGTGCGACCGTCTCGAATCCGGCCCAGGCCCTGTCGCGGCTGATCGGCGAGGACGTGGTCGCGGTGACCGAAGACGCCTCGCCGCACGGCGAGCGGACGGTCGCCATGTGGGAGCCGGGTTTCCTGGACGAGGTGGTGGGCGAGAACGAGGCGCCCGTGCGCCGATCCGCGGGATCGGAGGCGGCCCGCCTGCTCGCTGACTTCGTCATCGAAGGCGCCCGGACCCTGTGCTTCGTCCGCAGCCGCCGCGGCGTCGAAGTCACTGCCGTCCGAGCGAAGCAGATCCTCGCCGAGTCCGCTCCGGACCTGGTCGACAGGGTGGCCGCCTACCGGGCAGGCTATCTGGCCGACGACCGTCGCCGACTCGAGAAGGCCATCTCCGACGGCACACTGCTCGGCGTCGCAACCACCAACGCCCTCGAGCTCGGCGTCGACATCTCCGGGCTCGACGCGGTGGTGGTCGCCGGATATCCCGGCACCGTGGCGTCGTTCTGGCAACAGGCCGGCCGAGCCGGTCGACGTGGCGAGGGCTCGATCGTCGTGATGATCGCGCGCGACGATCCCCTCGACACCTATCTCGTGCACCATCCCGATGCCCTGCTGAAGCGCTCGGTGGAGGCGACCGTCACCGACCCGACGAATCCGTTCGTCCTCGGGCCACACATGCTCTGCGCGGCCGCCGAGTTCCCGCTCACCGACAGCGAGGTCGCAGCCTTCGCCGCCGAGGAGGTGGTGGCCCAGCTGACCGCCGAGGGAAAGCTCAAGCGCCGCAAGGCGGGCTGGTACGCGGCCGCCGGACTCGACCCCCACGGCGACATCGACATCCGCGGCGGCATCGGCGGTCAGGTCTTGATCGTCGACGCCACCTCCTCGCGCCTGCTCGGCACCGTCGACACCGCCCGCGCAATGACCTCCGTCTACCCGGGCGCGGTCTACCTGCACCAGGGTGAGAGCTTCGTGGTCGACGAGCTCGACCTCGACGACGGCCTCGCCCTCGCCCATCCGGAGGAACCGGACTGGACCACGTCGGCGCGCGAGGTCAGCGACGTCGTCATCGTTGACACCCATGAGCAACGCAAGTACGGCCCGCTCACGGTCGCGAGCGTGTCCGTCGAGGTCACCGATCAGGTGGTCGGCTTCCTCCGGAAATCGCTCAGCGGGGAGATCCTCGATCAGGTCCCCCTCGACCTCCCCGAGCACCGACTCGCTACCCGCGCAGTGATGTACACCCTCACCCCCGAGGCGATGATCGACGCGGGCATCGCCCTCGACAAGTTCCCCGGTGCCCTCCATGCGGCCGAACACGCCGCCATCGGCATGCTCGGACTGGTCGCGACCTGCGACCGCTGGGACATCGGCGGCCTCTCAACCGCCATGCACCCCGGCACAGGCCTGCCGACCGTCTTCGTCTACGACGGCTACCCCGGCGGCGCAGGCTTCGCCGACCGCGGCTTCGAAGCCTTCACCGACTGGATCGACGCGACCGAAGTGGCCGTCTCCTCGTGCGGTTGCGCCTCGGGCTGCCCGTCGTGCGTGCAGTCGCCCAAGTGCGGCAACGGCAACGAACCCCTCGACAAGAAGCACGCCATCACCCTGCTCCGCCTCATCAGCCGCCTCCACGACTGACCGGCCTACCGCCACGCCCTTCCTGCCGCCACACTCGCCCCCCCAGACCTACGACTCCACCGGCCCCGCCCGAGCGACCGCCGTCGCCTCCCGCACCCCGAACCGACCCAACCGCACCGACACCGCGACCCGAACCTGCACATCATCACCGTCCACGGTGCAACGCACCACCCGCGGCGCTCCCTCCTGCTTCGCCGCCAGCAGTCGTGCCTCCGCACACGCCTCGCCCTCCCCCGTCAACTGCGCCGACGCCCCCGCCAACGCCACCAGATCGGCCGCCGACTGCGCCCGATGACGCGCCACCACCGCCGCCCCGACATACAGCATCGCCACCAGCAGGACCGCCAGCCCGGCGATCACCGCAGCGCCCGCAATGGTCGAGAACCCCTCGTCAGTCCCCTGCCGTCGACTCCCCTGCCGTCGACTCCCCTGCCGTCGACTCCCCTGCGGTCGGCTCCCGCGCTGCGACCGCCCGCGCCGACACCGTGAGCATCGGGAGGAGCGGCACCCCCGCCGACACCTCCACGACCACTTCGTCGCCCTCACCGCCCACCTCGATCTCCGCCCCGCTCGGCGCGACGGCCGCCCCCACCCGCCGCGCCGACTCGTCGCCCGCTGCCGTGAGCCTGGCGACTTCGCGCGCCGCATCCGTGCACTGGATCTGCGCGGCGACCCCCGCCACCCCGCCGACCCCGATCAACAAAAAGGCGGCGATTGCCGCCATCGCGTAAGCCGCCTCCACCGAGACCATCCCGGTGTCGTCGCGCAGCAGCAGCCGCCACCGCACGACGACTCGGCCCGCCACCGCTCATCCCGTCGTCGTGTTGAGCGCCCGGCCGATGATCCCGGTAAGGGCAGTCATCACCGAGTCACCGGTCACCACCGTGTACAGCAGCGCACCGAAGGCGGCGGCTGCAATCGTGCCGATCGCGTATTCGGCCGTGCTCATTCCTTCTTCGTCGCTCACCAGCCGCATCGTGAGATCACCGATCTCTCGACACCGCTGTGCGATCACCCCTCCGATAACCATGACTTCCCCCGAAATCCGATCCTCCACCCGCAGGTGCTTGCACTCCTTTAGACGCAGCGGCGGTCGTTTCGGTTCCACAAGCAACGCATCGGCGTGTCGCGGCTCAGGCCCCGCAGGTCCTCGACGGGCCGAATCTGGCCGAGCACCAGTCACCGAAGTCGAGCATGTGCAGCACGGTGACGCCGTCTTCGGCCGACGGCGCCAGCAGGGCGTTCCACGATTCGCCGACGAAGTATCCCAACGGCGGTCCGTACCGGTTCGTCATCGTCGCCAGCGTCACCTCGATGCCATCGCCCGCCGCGGCCCACGTCGCAGGCCAGTCCTCGACGTTGGCGGCCCCGTCCGCCAGAACCACGGTGGCGGTGCCGTTCGGACTCAGCGTCAACTGCCGGTGGTCGCTGTGCCGGTGTCGCCGTCGCACGCGGTGGCCCCGCCCACCACGAGTGCAGCCGCGACCACCGAGGTGGTCATTCGGATGACTGCGTGCGTGTCCATGAATCGAGCGTGCGCGCGACCAACCGGCCGAGGGAAGGGCCCGACTCCGACATTCTGTCGATCAAATGACGGACAGAAACACCGTCGCGATCGCATCCGATTGACGCAGACATCGCCGCCTCACGACTTCACAGGCCGACGAGCAACTCCGACGCCAACCCGATCACCACCGGCACGATCCCCAGGCACACGAACGCAGGCAGGAAGCACAGCCCCAGCGGGCCGCTGATCTTGACGCCGGCACGCTCGGCAGCCTCCAACGCCTCGTTCTCCGCGCGACGCCGCGTGCCGTCGGCAAAGCCCGCCACCGCCTCGGCCAATGCCGAACCGGCCCGCGACGCACGACGAACCAACGCCGCGAGGTCCGCGAAATCGCGCATGTCCGTGGGCTTCGTCGCCCACGCACGCTCCGGATCCGACCCCAGCGCCAACAGATCCGCCGCGCGGAGGAACGGCTGCCGCAGTTGCGGCGGCGACGCATGCGCCGCTACCTGCGCCGCAGTGGCGAGCGGCAGTCCGGCCCGCAGACAGACGGCGAGCGTGTCGTAGCCTGCCGCGAGATCGAACGGGTCCGGCTCCCCGCCCGCGCCCTCCGGCGCTGCCGTCGCGCCACCGGCGACACTCGCCCTGCGCAGCACCCACTCCGGCGACGGCCACGCCAGAAGTGCCGCGGCCAGCAGCAGAAACGGCACCATCATCGCGAGACCACCTTGTCGGTGATCCGACCCGACCACAGCACGCCACCCACCGACAGGCCCGTCCCGACCACCAGCAGGACGCCTCCGATCCCAGTGTGTAACAGCACGCCGATCGGCCCGGCCCCCATCGCCTCACCGAGCAGCAACCCGAGGATCGGGAGCCCCGCCAGCACCGCGGCCGTCGCCCGCGGACCGGCCAACCCGGCTTTGGTGCGTGCCGCGAAGTCCTGCCGGGCCACGAGGTCCGCGCGCAACGCGGCCAGCACGTCGCCGACGGGCAAGCCGAACCTCAGGGACGTCGACCACGCCTCGGCCAGCCGGCGCACCGCGCCGCTGTGCGCCGCCGGCCCGGGATCGCCGCCCAGCTCGGCGCGCGCGGCCATCAATGCCAGCTCCGGCCCCACTGGGCCGCCGTCGTCGGCCGACGCCAACTCCGACGCCGCCGCGCGGCATGCCCCGACCACCGGCGCGCCGACGGAGAGTTCGGCGCCCATCACCGCGAGCGCCGCGATGAGTTCGCGAACATCGCGATCGCGTTCCGCGTCGCGCACGCCCCGCCGACGCTGCCGGGTGACCAGACCCGCCACCATGGCGCCCGCGATCCCTGGCGCGGGACCGAAACCGACGACTCCGACCACCGGTAGCGCCCAGATCAACTGCCATGGATCGACTCGTCGACGCACCGGCCGACCGCCGACGCCGACCAACCGCTCGAGCCGACGCTGCGATTCCGGAATCGGCCACAGCACCAGGAGTGCGGCGACGGCGACCAACAGCGCCCCCGGGTTCACCGCCGCTCCCCGATCAGCCGATCGAGCACCTCGCGCCGATCGGTGAAGCCGCCGATGCGACGCCACACCGGTTCCACCCGCACCATCCCGCGCTCATCGCGCTCCACGACCCCGATCTCGTTGAGTCCGCGACGGCCCGAACGATCGCGCCCGACGCCGAGGATCACCTGAATGGCCGGGCCGAGCTGACTGTGCAGAGCCGCTCGTTCCATTCCGCCGAGCGCCGCCAGTGCCTCCATCCGGGCGGGAACTTCACCGATCGAATTGGCGTGCAGCGTCCCCGCACACCCGTCATGACCGGTGTTGAGCGCGGTCAGCAGGTCGATCACCTCGGCGCCTCGCACCTCCCCGACGACGATCCGATCCGGCCGCATCCGCAAGGCCTGCCGGACGAGCGTCCGCACCGTCACCTCACCGACGCCTTCCACGTTCGCCGCACGCGCCACCATGCGCACCACGTGCGGATGGTGGGGTTCGAGCTCGGGAGCGTCCTCGACGCACAGGATCCGATCGCCCGGATCCACCAGGCCCAGAAGGCTGTTCAGCACCGTGGTCTTGCCCGCGCCGGTCCCGCCGACCACCAGAAACGCCAGCCGGGCAGCCACGATCGCCGCCACCGTCTCGGCGATCTCCGTCGGCACGGAACCGCAGGCGACGAGGCTCTCGAAGTCGTGTGTCGCGCCACGCAGCACCCGCAGCGAGATGCACGTGCCGTCGGAGGCGAGCGGCGGGATCAGCGCATGCAGTCGGATCTGAAACTCGCCGCGTCCCACACCGGTCAGGCGACCGTCCACCCACGGTTGCGCATCGTCGAGGCGTCGTCCGGCACTCAACGCGAGCCGAGAGGCGAGACGGCGGACACCCGCTTCGTCATCGAAGACGACGTCGGTCAACTCCAGTCCATCCCCGCGATCGGCCCAGACCCGCTGCGCCCCCACGACCAGCACGTCCGTCACCGACGGATCGGCCAGCAGCACCTCCAAGCGCCCGACCCCGATCATCTCGGTCTGGAGATACCGCAGCACCGCAAGCAGATCGGTGTCGCCGAGCAGACCGCCCGACTCCGCCCTGATGGCCGACGCGATCACGTCAGGCGGCGGCGCGGACGACGACCCGCCCGCCTCCGTTGCGAGGCGCTGCCGAACACGATCGAGAAGATTCGCGTCGATCGCCGTCATCGCGCGGGCACTCCGAGTCGCTCGCACACGGCTTCGGCGGCCTTCACCAGGGGCGAGAAGCGGCGAAGCACCAACCCGCCCGACTCGCAGCGCGCGGCCAACGCCGGTTCCGGGCGTAGGTGCGCGAGGAGCGGGAGGCCGATCGAGTCGGCCACCTGGCGGGCGGTCAATCCGCTGGGCGACGGCCCGCGGACCAGCAGCGCCGGTTCGCGATCGGCCAGCATCCGCGCGACGGTCCGACGCGTCGCGGCCACGGAGGGCACTGTCGCGCACGCGACGACCACCGTCAGATCCACCGAGTCGACAACGCCCGCCGCCACCGGCCCGGGCTCGCGTCCCACGTCGGCCACCACGACGTCACCGTTTCCACGTCCGGCGTCGAGGACGGCCATCACCGTCTCCGGCAGCAGCGGTACTGCGGCGTCGCGCGCTCCCGCGAGCACCCCGACTCCCCGGGTTCGCGGCACGGCGGCGCGCAGAGCGGCGCCGCCGATGGCCCCGGTCTCACCGTTCACATCGGGCCACCGCAAGCCGGCCGCGGCCTCGAGGCCCAGCATCAAGTCCGCACCCGCGCCGGCTTGATCGACGTCGAGCAGCAGCACCTTCGCCGACCGCGCTGCCACCAGCGCAACGGCTGCCGCCAACGTGCTCGCGCCGGCGCCACCGTGACCGGGGACCACCGCGACCGCGCCCGCTCGATGTCGCCGCGGCTCGCGGACTCGCGTCAAGGCGGCGACCAGCGCACCCTCCTCGTCGGGGAGGACGAACCCGCCGTCGGCACCGAGCGCCAGCCCGGACCGCCACAGTTCGCCGTCGCCGTCCGGAGCAGAAACCGCGAACAGCCCCGGTCGGCGAGGCAGCCCGACGGCCCCGAGAACGCGCAGCGAGTCGGCGTCCGCGACCACGGCGGCCGCCCGCATCCACTGGTGCCGCGCCCGCTCCGCCTCGGCGATCACCATCGAGTAGCCGGCGGCCGCACTGCACCGCGCGAGATCGTCGTGGAGTTCTTTGCCCGCCAGGACCAGCAGCACATCGCTCATGCGTCGAGCGTGCGCCCCCGGACCGGTTCAAGAAACCGCGTCATCCACAGAATCCGACACTTCCATCCACAGACGTGCACATACTCGCGACGCTACGACTGCCCGGTGAACGGCGGCACGAACGAGCACGGCACCTTGACCGGGTTCTTCTCGTCCAGGGCGTTGAGCGCGAAGTACGCCGCGCGACGCGAACCGGCGATGGCGAGGTGATCGCTGTAGTCCTGCGAGCAGGTGTCCTGCACGACGATGTTCTTGACGTTCTCGCCCTTGCGGCCGCGCACGTAGCCTGCGGTGTAGGGAATCACGAGCTCGTCGTACCGGGTCATGATGTTGGTGTACTTGACACCCTTGACGTACGGGCTGCCGCCGCGCCAGATCTTGTTGTTGACGTCCGAGCCCGGCATCATTCCGCCGCAGCCGATGCACATCGGCATCGGCACGTTGCCGAGCAACTGCCCGAGGGTCTTCGACTGCGGGGTCAGCGAGCCGGTGCCCTTCCACAGCGGTGCGATCGACACGTAGTTGGTCACCTTGTCCGCGCCGCCGTAGTACTTCAAGTAATAGGTCGGCATGTAGGTGCCCTGCGAGTGGCCGATCAGGTCGACGGTCTCGGCACCGGTCGACTTGCGCACCCGCTCGACGAACTTGGCGAGTTGCGCGGCACTGACCTGGATCTTGTCCATGCCGCCGACCGCAGTGAACGGCCAGGGCAGTCCCGGCAGCGCGCCGTAGGTGAGCGCGAAGACGCAGTAGCCGCGGTTCTTCAGCATCGGGACGTACGAACCCCAGTTGGTGGTCTTGGCGCCGCCGGTGCCGTGGACCAGGATCACCGGACGCGGGTGCTCCGCGCTCGGCTTACAGGAGAAGTCGTTGGAGCCAGGCAGCGAACCGCCCGGATGCTGGAGTTCGTACGGGATGCCGCCGAAGAAGTTGTAGTTCTCCGGGAGCTTGGGTTCGGCCTGCGCCGGTGCGATCACGGTGACCGCACCGAGCAGTGCGGCACACACGGCCACCACGAGACGTAGGACGGATTTCATGCGGGAGCTCCCCCTGTGAGATTCGTGTCAGACACCTGTCCAGGCGTCACATTCTTGAACCTACAGCGCAATATCGCGCAGCGTGAGACTATTGACTAGAAACGTCTCTATTCATCAGGGCGCGAGCTCTGGGTGCGCATCAGAGGAAAAGGTCTAGAAATAGGGACGACCCCGGCCAGGGGGGAGGAGGCCGGGGTCATCAGCGTTTCAGCCCCGGGGGGTCGGGCTGAAAGCTACCGGCGTGAACCGGATATCTACAACCTACACGCGTAGACGCGAACATTGCAACACCAACTATCTCCGCCATTTGTTCCCCCGGTCACACTTTGCGGGATTACTTCCGCCCTTCCCCTGATTCCTCGGGTCGTCGTAGGATTTGCGGTGTGACCTCGACGTCATCCAGCCGAATCGCCGCGTTCTTCGACCTCGACAAGACTGTGATCGCCCGATCCAGCGTACTGGCTTTCACCAAACCCTTCTTCGAGGGCGGCCTGCTCACCCGTCGCGCGATGCTGAAATCAGCGATCGCCCAACTGCAATTCCTCCTCGCATCGGCCGAAGCCGATCAAGTGGAGCGCCTCCGCAAACACGTGACAGACATGTGCCGGGGGTGGGACGCGGAACAGGTCCGCGAGATCGTCTCCGAGACCTTGGACGACGTGGTCCGACCGACCATTTTCGCCGAAGCCGCCGCGTTGATCGCCGAACACAAGAACGCCGGCCACGACGTCGTGCTGATCTCCGCCTCGGGCATCGAGATGGTGGAGCCGATCGGCGAACTGCTGGGCGTCGACCACGTCCGCGCCAGCATCATGCACATCGAGGACGGCCACTACTCGGGCGAGCTCGAGTTCTACTGCTACGGCGAGAACAAGGCCGCCGCCGTCCGCGAACTCGCCGACGAGCGCGGGTACCGCCTCGACGACTGCTACGCCTACTCCGACTCGAGCACCGATCTGCCGATGCTGACCGCGGTCGGCCACCCGGCGGTGGTGAATCCCGACAAGGCGCTTCGCCAGCACGCGAGCGAAAACGGTTGGGAGATCCTCGATTTCCCGAACCCCCTAGCCCACCCGACATGGCCCTCGAAACCGGTACTGGCGCGTACTGCGTTGTGTGCCACTGGAATCGGCGCAGCCGCGGCAGCCGCCATCATCTACCAACTCCGACACTCGAAAAACCCCAGGCCAGAGGCCGCATAAGTTTTTCCACAAAGCCCTTGATGTGATGCCGGTCACCGTGTACAAATGAAGTTACGGAACCCCGGACGGCAAAGCTTCTACCGGAAGAGAAGGTAGAAACCCCCGGCTCGGCAAGTTCCCAGCACGGGCGGCAAGCACCCACGCGGAGCGCGCCGCATTGGCAGAAGTGTTGTGCGCTTGCGACATTGCAGGCGTTATTCGCGACTCGCGCTGATCCCCGATCTACCTTCGAGTCACGACGAGACGTCAGCTTTCCCTCGCCTAGGCGATCCCACAACCCACATATGCACGCATTGGTATCTTGAGTCCGTGCTTGCGGGCGGCAATCCGAACCGGGAATCCGGTCGGGCGGCCGCCCGCAAATATGTGCGCTGAAGCCCTGCTCACCGGCTATGTAGGAAGAACCGGTGAGCCCCCGCCGCAGCTACTGTCCGCGAGCGGCGTCGGCAATCGACTTCGCCTCGTCCGCGCCGGCCTCCATCGCTTCGCAGCAGAAGACGATCCACGCGGCGAGCGCTTCGGGATCACCGGTCGCGAACTGCGCCGACAATTCGCGGTACTCGCCGAGCCGCTTGAGCCAGGTCACCTCGGGAACACAGAGCAGATGCGGATCCAGACCGGTGGTCGCCGACACCAGCCGCGACGCCGCGCGCGCGACGACGCCATTCGCCTCGGCGAACGGCGCCAGGACCAGCAGGTCGCCGTGCACCACGGCCGCCAGCACCGGCGCAGGCACCGCGGTGCCACCGGTGATCAACTGGCCGAGGAAATCCAGTCGCTGTGCGATGTGCGGCTCCGAGCGCGGCCGCCCCAACAGCGCGGCGTCATCGACCAGATCAGATGCGGCCAGCGTGTGCAGGCGCGCCAGGGCCTGCGCCGGCGCGCGACGGAATACCGCGACCGCCTGATCGATCGCATCGCTGTCGAGGGACTGCGCCACGCGAATCGCACCTGCGGCGATCGGATCCCCCAGGTCGTCGCGAGAGATGTCGGTGGTGGCGCCGTCGATGGCGGCCGACGACCGCCCCGCGCGCCACGAGGCCTCGCGAGAGGTCTTGTCCCACTGGCGCAGGTTGATCGGGTGCCGGTGCGCGGCGCTCACCGCGTCGCGCGCCCGGTCGGAGGCATCGCGGACGCCGGGAAGGTCGAGCAGGGGTGCCAGCGGATCTTGACTCACCCGGTCAAGGGTAGTCACCGTGAGAAGCGCACGCCGCGCCCGCCGCCGATCGCGAAGGATCGACCGTTTATCGCGCGCAACCCGCATGCAACCGTGACGACGTCACACTGCAAGGATGAAGTGACTACCTTCACATAAAAGATCTTCGCCCTGCCGTCCGGGCCCGGCCTCGCCGCGAGACCGGGTTTGCACAGTGACCGGAATTGAACAGTATGGAAAGGCATAACGACGATGTCCTCGAGCGCTAACCAGGTCTACCCCCCGTCCCCAGAATTCGCAGCCAACGCCAACGCGACGGCGGCGATGTACGACCGCGCCGAGGCCGACCCGATGGAGTTCTGGGCCGAGCAGGCCCGCCGTCTCGATTGGGAGACCCCGTTCGGCGAGGTCCTCGACTGGACCAACGCACCCTTCGCCAAGTGGTTCGTCGGCGGCAAGCTCAACGTCGCGTACAACTGCGTGGACCGCCATGTGGCAGCAGGTAAGGGCGACCGCGTCGCCATCCACTGGGTCGGCGAGCCCGGCGACTCCCGTGACATCACCTACCGCCAGCTCCAGGCCGAGGTCTCCCAGGCCGCGAACTACCTCTCGGCGATCGGCCTGCAGACCGGCGACCGCGTCGCGATCTACATGCCGATGGTGCCCGAGGCCATCGTCTCGATGCTCGCCTGCGCGCGCCTCGGCCTGACTCACTCCGTGGTCTTCGCCGGATTCTCGGCCACCGCGCTGCGCTCGCGCGTCGACGACGCCGAGGCCAAGGTCGTCATCACCACCGACGGCCAGTACCGCCGCGGCAAGCCGGCCCCGCTGAAGGTCGCCGTCGACGAGGCCCTCGGCACCGGCGACGACGCCGCGAAGTCGGTCGAGAAGGTCATCGTCGTCCGCCGTACCAACCACGAGGACGACCTGAACTGGGTCGAGGGTCGCGACGTCTGGTGGGAGGACACCGTGGGCGAGGCCTCCCCCGACCACACGCCGGAGGCCTTCGACGCCGAGCACCCGCTGTTCCTGCTGTACACCTCCGGCACCACGGGCAAGCCGAAGGGCATCGTCCACGCATCGGGTGGATACCTGACGCAGGCCAGCTACACCTTCCACAACGTCTTCGACCACAAGGAGGGTCGCGACGTCTTCTGGTGCGGCGCCGACATCGGCTGGGTCACCGGACACTCGTACCTCGTCTACGGTCCCCTCTCGAACGGCGCCACCGAGGTGATCTACGAGGGCACCCCGAACACGCCCGACGAGCACCGCCACTTCCAGATCATCGAGAAGTACGGCGTCTCGATCTACTACATCGCCCCCACGCTCATCCGCACCTTCATGAAGTGGGGCCGCGAGATCCCCGACGCCCACGACCTCTCGTCGCTGCGCCTGCTCGGCAGCGTCGGCGAGCCGATCAACCCGGGTGCCTGGCAGTGGTACTACGAGGTCATCGGCAATAAGAAGTGCCCGATCGTCGACACCTGGTGGCAGACCGAGACCGGCGGCATCATGATCTCGCCGCTCCCCGGCGTCACCGCGTGCAAGCCGGGTTCGGCCATGCGTCCGCTGCCCGGCATCAGCGCCAACATCGTCGACGACAACGGCAACAGCGTCGCCGACGGCGAACAGGGCTACCTGGTCCTCGACAAGCCGTGGCCGGGCATGCTCCGCGGCATCTGGGGCGACGAGGACCGTTTCAAGGAGACCTACTGGTCGCGCTTCGCCGAGCAGGGCTGGTACTTCGCAGGCGACGGCGCCCGGTACGACGAGGACCACGCGCTCTGGGTGCTCGGTCGCGTCGACGACGTGATGAACGTGTCGGGCCACCGGATCTCCACCTCCGAGGTGGAGTCGGCACTGGTGGCGCACAGCGCCGTCGCCGAGGCCGCGGTCATCGGCGCCGCCGATGAGACCACCGGCCAGGGCATCGTCGCCTTCGTCATCCTGATGGAGGGCGCAACGGACACCGGCGAGGCGCTGATCGCCGAGTTGCGCGAACAGGTCGCGGTCGACATCTCGCCGATCGCGAAGCCGCGCGAGATCAACGTGGTACCCGAGCTGCCCAAGACTCGCTCCGGCAAGATCATGCGTCGCCTCCTCAAAGACGTCGCGGAAGGTCGCGAACTCGGCGACACCTCGACCCTGGTCGATCCGTCTGTGTTCGAAGCGATCCGATCGCGTCGCGGCTGACCTCTGGCGCACCTTCACACGCCTGCCGACGACACCGCTGCACCCGCGACACACGTCGCCGGTGCGGCGGTGTCGTTTCGCCCGAAGACGCGACGTGGCACCATGAGACCGACCCAAACGATCTTCAAGGGAGAATTCGTGAGCGGAAATTCCGACACCTGGCCTAGCGAACCGAGCAACACTCCGCGTGTTCCGTCGATTCCGATGTCGGATGCGAACCTCGGACGAAACGGCGAGCCGACCATCGGCAACCTGGTCAAGGACGCCACCGCGAGCGCCTCCACCCTGTTCCGCGCCGAGATCAAGCTGGCGAAGTCCGAGTTGGTTCAGGAGGCCAAGAAGGCCGGAGCCGGCAGCGGCCTCCTGGTGGTCGCAGGCGTGCTCCTGCTCTACGCGAGCCTGTTCTTCTTCGTCTTCCTCGGCTTCCTGCTGTCGCTCTGGCTCCCCGAATGGGCGGCCTTCGGCATCGTCTTCCTGCTGCTCCTGGTGGTCTCCATCGTCTTGATCCTGGTGGGCTACCTGTTCCTGAAGCGGCTCAAGGCACCGGAGAAGACCATCGAGTCGGTCAACGAACTGGCTTCGGTGATCCCCGGACGCGGCGATCACACCGGCGGCATGGCGCACCCGCAGATCCCGCCTGCGCGCCACCCGATGCAACGCTGACCACCCGCTCGTAGCTTGACGACACCTCCGCCCGACCCCACGCTGGTCCGTTTCGACGGGCCCTGGCGACACTTCGACGTCCGCGCGAACGGCCTCCGCTTCCATGCTGTGGAGACCGAGCGCTTCGTCGCCGACCGCCCGCTGGTGTTGCTGCTGCACGGATTCGGCGAGTTCTGGTGGTCGTGGCGGCACCAGCTCGAGGCCCTGACCGACGCCGGGTATCGCGCGGTCGCCGTCGATCTGCGCGGGTACGGCGACTCCGACAAGCCGCCTCGCGGCTACGACGGCTGGACGCTCGCCGGCGACACGCACGCCCTGATCCGCTCGCTCGGCCACTCCAGCGCGGCACTGGTGGGGCACGCCGACGGCGGGCTGGTCTGCTGGGCCACCGCCACCCTCCACCCGAGTGTGGTGAACCGCGTGGCGGTCCTGTCGTCGCCCCATCCGAGGGCCCTGAAGCACGGGGTGCTGCGCAACCCGGAAGAACGTACGGCCTTCCTCGCACCGTTCCTCCACAACCAGCTGCCACGTCTCGGCGAACGTCGCCTGACGCGTGGCAACGGCGCGTTCATCGAGGACTACTTCCGCGAGCGTTCCGGGCCCTCGTGGCAGCACACCGCCGACTTCACCGAGGCCGTCTCCCGCAACCGTCTCGCCATCCAGATCCCCGGGGTGGCGCACTGCAGCCTCGAGTACCGTCGCTGGGCCTTCCGTTCGCAGTTCCGCACCGACGGCTGGCGGTTCATGGAGCTGATGAACCATCGCCTGCAGATCCCGGTTCTCGCCGCTCGCGGCCGGGACGACGAGTACATCCTCGACTCCCTGATGGCGAACAGCAGGCAGTGGGCAGCCGACATGGACTACCGCACCATCCCCCACACCGGGCACTTCGCACACCAGGAGTCGCCCGCGGAGTTCAACGGTATGCTGCTGGAGCTGCTGGCCCGCTAGCGGTCGGCGTCTCTCGCAGCAGCGCGAGCTACTGCGACACGCACTGCTGTGTGCTGACGGCGACGTCGTTCTGCTTCGACGCAGCGAGATCGCGCTGCACCTGCTGGGCGGTCAGCACGAAACCGGTGTCGTCGGTCGGGTCCTCGGCCGCACCGAAGACCACGCCGAGCACCTCGCCCGACGGCGAGATCATCGGGCCGCCGGAGTTGCCGGAGCGAATGTTGCCGCGCACCGTGTACACCTGGCGTTCCACCTCGCGCGGAGACTGATAGATGTCGGGGCCGTTGAGCTCCACCACGTTGCGCACGCGTAGCGGAGTCACCGTGAACGGACCGTTCTCCGGGAAGCCGAGGGCGATCGCATCGGATCCGGTCTCCGCCGGATCGGTGGCGAACTTGAGAGCGGGCGCTCGCAGACCCGGAACGTCCAGCACCGCGATGTCGTTGCGAGCGTTGAACCACACCACCTTGGCCTGGAGCCTGCGGCCGGAGGTCGTCTCGACGCTCACCGTGTCGGTACCCGCGACCACGTGCGCATTGGTCATCACCCGCTCGGCGGAGACGACGAAGCCGCTGCCCTCGAGGGCCTGCCCGCAACTGTGCGCGACGCCGGTGATCTTGATGACGCTGGGCCGCGCCGACCGCACACCGGGCTGATCGGTCAGCGTCGCGTCCGGAGCGTCGACGTTGGCCACCTGCGTCTGGCCGAACGGGCCGATGACTTCCTTGAGGCCAGAGCTCTCGACCAGGGCGGTGAACTCGCCCGGCAGGTCCCGCACCCACTGGGGCGCCACCTGGTCGACGGTCTGGACCACCTTCGAATCGTCGATCGCGGCGGCGATCCGCAGCTGGTCCGAGCTGCGGAGCGGAAACAGCAGCAGCCAAGCGGCGATGACGATCGCGATCACCTGCAGGATCGAACCGACCCAGCTGTCGATGCGCCGCAGGCTCGGCGAATGGATGCCGCTGCGCACCGCGCGACCGAGCACCATGCCAGCGACCTCACCGATCACCACCAGCGTGACGATCAGCAGGATCCCGACCACCAGACGCAGTCGCGGCTCGTCGAAGCGCGAGATGATGATCGGGGCGAGCAGAATGCCTGCCACGGCGCCGAGAACCACGCCGAAGAACGCGAAGGCCGACGCCGCCGCACCCTGGCGGTAGCCGCTCAGGCCGGCGAGCAGCGCCACCCCGAGGATCGCCAGGTCGACCCACACCGATCCGCTCATCGATCTCCATTCGCTTCGGATTCGGGACCGTCGCCGGGCGGCGGGTCCTCGAAACCGGACACTTGACGTCCGCCGGTCTCCGCGATCATCTGTTCCAGCGGTCGGACGTCGTCGGTGTCCCATTCGACGTCCCAGCCTGCGGCCTCACTGATCGCTGCGATCAATCCTCCGGTGAAGCCCCAGACGAGCATGCCCTCGTGCATGAAGGCCGGCCCCTTGTAGACGGAGACGCCCGCGATCGATCGGCTGACCTGGAAACGGTTCTCCGGCGCCAGGAGTTCCCGGAGGTTGGCGCGCGTGACACTGGCGGTCTCACCGTGATCGACGGCGTACACGTGCGACGGCTGCGCCCAGTGCGCCAGCACCGGGTGCACCTCGAACCCCGTCGGGACGGGGAAGCCCGGCAGGTTCGCCAGGATGCTCACCCCGTCGCTGACGAGTCCGGTCTCCTCGTTCGCCTCCCGCATCGCGGTACCGACCGGGTAATCGTCGCCGGGGTCGCGGCCACCACCGGGAAAGGCCACCTGACCGCTGTGGGTGCGCAGCGTCGCGGCCCGCTCCAGGAGCAGGACGTCGGCGTCTGCGGGAAGCCCGCCCGGAGCCAGCGGATCGCCGTCGAACGCACCGGAGAACAGCACGAGGACCGCGGCCCGTCGCTGCGCGCGGAATGCCGCGGCGATGCGCGCGCGGTTGCCGCCGCGACCGAGGACCTTCTCGTTGACGATGTACGGGTCGTCGGTGATCGCCCGCAGCCACGGGGGCACTTGCTCGCGGGCCACCAGCGGGCCCACCGGAATGTCGCTCACGACGCCGCTCCCTGAATGTCGACGCCGAGGTGCTCGCGGACCACGTCGGCGATCTCGGCTTCGGTCTCGAACAGCTCGGAGAGCACCTTGACGACCTTGCCGTCGGCGCTCACCAGGATCGTCGACGGGAAGATCCGCGGCGCCTCGACCGCCTTCGCGACGTCGCCCTTCGGATCGGTGACGACCGGCACGTGCACACCGACCTCCTCCAAGAACTTCAGCACGAAGAGTTCGTTGTCGCCGCCTTCGCGCGCGTGCACGGCAAGCACGTTGAGCCGATCGCCCGCCCGCTGGGAGAACTCGTCGAACAACGGCAATTCCTTGCGGCACGGCAGGCACCACACCGCCCACATGTTGATCACCAGCGGCTTGCCGGCCGTCGCATTCCCGAGGTTCACCGGCTCACCGCTCGCCATGCACGGCACGGTGACCCCCGCGAGGGCGGCGCCGGGGGCCGCCGGACCGGGGGCGTCGGGGCATGGGCGCAGCGCGACGTCGGCGCGCAGTTTGGCCAGTTCCTGGTCGCTCACTTCCGGCAACGCGGTCTGTCCCGCGATCGGCCCGGCAGTGGGCCCGGTGGAACTCGGTTCGCTGTCCCGCGGCCACAGGGCCACGATCGCCGCCACGACGATCACCACGAAGACGATCGTCGCGCGGGTCGCGGGTTCTTTCAAAAGCTTCACTCAGCTACTCCAGCAAGTCGGAGCAGGTGCTCGGTCTCGGGCCCCTTGACCAGAGCGGCAGCCTGCCCCTTGTCGGTAGGCCCTTCCCCGTACGAAGGGCAGTCCTTCGCGAGGATGCAGACGCCGCACGCGGGTTTGCGGGCATGACACACGCGACGTCCGTGGAAGATGATTCGGTGCGAGAGGTCCGTCCAGTCGCTCTTGGGGAACAACTCGCCGATCTCGCGCTCAACTTTGACCGGATCGGTCTCCTGCGTCCAATCCCAGCGACGGACCAGCCGACCGAAATGCGTGTCGACGGTGATCCCCGGAACACCGAACGCGTTCCCGAGCACCACGTTCGCCGTCTTGCGCCCGAAGCCCGGCAGCGTCACCAGGTCCTTCAGCTTGCTCGGGACCTCGCCGTCGAACCGCGACACCAGCGCCTGCCCGAGACCGATGATCGAGTTCGCCTTGTTTCGGTAGAACCCGGTGGAGCGGATCATCTCCTCCAGTTCGGTCCGGTCGGCCTCCGCGTACGAGATCGCATCCGGGTAGCGAGCGAACAGCGGCGGCGTCACCTGGTTCACCCGAACGTCCGTGCACTGCGCCGACAGGATCGTCGCCACCGACAGTTCCAACGGCGTCGTGAAGTCCAACTCGCAGTAGACATGAGGAAAAGCCACCTGCAGCGATCTGTTCATCCGCCGGGCGCGCCGGACCAGTCCCAGCCTGGTCTCCTCTTTGCGTCTGCTCACAACTCACCAGGTTAGCCGTCGGCGCCCCGCAGACCGGCCACCGCAGGAGCCGCCGGCCGAGAAAACCCAGGTCACAACTCGGTGACGACGTCCGTCTGGGTTTGGCGACCCCCCGCCGTAGCGGTGTTTACTGGTGCGTATGCAAGGACTGGCCGTACTTCTCTTTCCCGTTGCGCTGATGCTTTTCGCCGTCGCGATGGACCGCGTGCAGACCGGACTGGACCGCCTGTCGGTCCGACCCGAGCATGTCGAGGAGTTCCTCGAGGACGCCGACGCGACCGACGTCCACAACCTGGCCAACGACGGCCTGCCCGCAGCGCTCGACGAGCTCCGGAGTAGGCGGCCGCGGATCGAGATCGAACCCGACGACGCGGTCAGCACCCGCGCGTCCTAGGACAAAAACCGTGTCGTCGAACGCAATCGCGAGCCGACACGCCGGGTCTGGCGCGCGGTAGTTACCTACTAATGCGCACAGTGATCAATCCAACATCTATGCTTTTTCACGGTAGTCTTTGTCACTGGACGCGGCGAAAGTAACGAGAGAGGTTCTTTGAGGTGGAAGAAGTACTAGCACGGGCAGGCATATTTCAGGGTGTCGAACCCACTGCCATTGCCGCTCTCGCGAAAGAACTTCAGCCGGTCGAGTTTCCGCGCGGCCATGTGATCTTCCACGAGGGCGAGCCGGGCGATCGGCTCTACATCATCTTGTCCGGCAAGGTGAAGCTCGGACGCCGCTCCCCGGACGGCCGTGAGAACCTCCTGACGATCATGGGCCCGTCCGACATGTTCGGCGAGCTCTCGATCTTCGACCCCGGCCCGCGCACGTCGTCGGCCACCACGGTCACCGAGGTCCGCGCCGTCACGATGGACCGCGACGCACTCCGCAAGTGGATCAAGGACCGTCCCGAGATCGCCGAGCAGCTGCTCCGCGTCCTGGCACGTCGCCTGCGCCGCACCAACAACAACCTCGCCGACTTGATCTTCACCGACGTTCCGGGTCGCGTGGCGAAGCAGCTGCTGCAGTTGGCACAGCGCTTCGGCACGCAGGAGGGCGGCGCCCTGCGCGTCACCCACGACCTCACGCAGGAAGAGATCGCCCAGTTGGTCGGCGCCTCGCGCGAGACCGTGAACAAGGCGCTCGCCGACTTCGCCCAGCGCGGATGGCTCCGCCTCGAGGGCAAGAGCGTCCTGATCGCCGACTCCGAGCGCCTGGCACGCCGCGCACGCTGACGGCTCGCGCAGTTCAGACCGAGAACGACAAGAGGTCCGGGGATTGTCTCCCCGGACCTCTTCTCGTTTCGTGCCTCACAGCGTGCGAAGGTACTCCAGCTGGGTCTTGACCGACATCTTGGCCGCAGGCCACAGTTTCTTGTCGATGTCGGCGTAGACCTTGCGGACCACCTTCATCGGCTTGGCGTCTTCCGGCGACACTCCCATGTCGTCGAGCGCGGCCACGATCTGCGCCAAGCGCTCTTCCCGGTGCGTCTTGTAGTAGCGCGCGATGGGTCCGACCTCGGGATGGTCGGGACCGTGGGCGGGCAGCAGCGCCGCGTCGGAGGCGTCGACGATCACCCGGTTGATCGAGTTGAAGTAGTCGGTCAGTGTGCCGTCGGTCGGGTCGAGGACGGTGGTCCCGAACCCGAGGATGGTGTCGCCGCTGAGGAGCGCGCGCTGCCCCTCCCATTCGACGAGGAAGCTCACCGAATCAGCGGTGTGCCCGGGCGTGTGCATCACGGTGATGGTGAGGCCCGCGGCCTTGATGACCTCACGGTCGCGCAGCCGCGGGGCATTGTCGGAGTACTTGTCCGTATACGCACGCTGCGGGGCGCCGGTGAGCTTGCGCATCTTCTTGCACGCGCCGACGTGATCGTGGTGCCGATGGCTGATGAGGACCAGCTCCACCTCCCCCGCAGCCTTCGCGACCGCGCGCACGTGCTTGCCGTGCTTGGCCGGCCCGGGGTCGACGACCACCGAGGTCTCCGAGTCCGGCGCCCGCAGAATCCAGGTGTTGGTGCCGTCGAGTTCGAAGGCACCCGGGTTATTGCACAGCAGCACGGAGGCGAACGGCGTCACCTCGCGGAGCACACCGTACGCCGGATGAGCGGGGGTCGCACCGGCGTCGCCTGAAGCGATCTCGGGTGCGGATTCAGTGTTGGGGACGTCGGGAGCCATGGACCCACATTACCCAGGCTCAGGACACCATCGGCGCCAAGAACCGCGCCGCGTACACGCGGATGGAGTCGAGGTCGGCCACGTCCAGCAGCCGGGTCCGGACCTGCGTCAGCGACAGCGCGATCCGCACGAAGTGCTCGGACACCAATGCGAGGTCGTCGTCGGACATGGTGGCTCCGGTACGCCGCAGGGTGCTCGCGACGGCCAGGCTGGAGGCTTCGAGGAACTCGCCGGCGCCACGCGGCGAACGACTCACCAGCACGTCGGTGAGGTCCGGCTCGTCCAGCAGCAGCCTGCGGATCAGTTGGTCGTCGGCCACCATGCGAGCGCATTCGACGAACGCCTCGACCACCGCGTCGCCCGGGGAGAGCCCGCGGACCACCTCACCGAGCCGTTCCATGGTCTCGGCCGCCATGCCCTGACCGACCGCCGCCAGCAGCGCGTCCTTGTTGGGAAAGCGCCGGTACAGGGTGCTGCGGGAGACGCCCGCCGCCCGCGCCACCGCGTCCATGCTGGCTCGCCGCACGCCGATCTCGGTGAACTCACGCCGCGCGGCGGCGAGGATCTCCGCTTCCTGTTCCTCCGGCGCCGCGGAGGTCCGCAGACGCGGACCGCTTCCGCCGACCACCCGGTCAGTTCACCTGAACGATGATTTCCACCTCGACGGGCGCGCCGAGCGGCAACGCCGCGACGCCGACCGCCGAGCGCGCGTGCACGCCCGCGTCGCCGAAGACCTCGCCGATCAGGTCCGAGGCCCCGTTGATGACGCCGGGCTGCCCCGTGAAACCGGGTGCCGAAGCCACGAAGCCGACCACCTTGACCACCCGGACCACCGAGTCGATGCCGACCTCGGCGTGCACCGCGGCGAGGGCGTTCAACGCGCACAGACGCGCCGCGGCGTTGGCCTGCTCCGGGGAGACCAGGCCCTCCGCGCCCTCGGCGACCTTTCCGGTGAATGCGAGCTCGCCCGCCACCACCGGGAGTTGCCCCGACGTGTACACCAGGTCGCCGACCCGCAGGGCGGGCACATAGCTGCCCACCGGCTTCACGACGGCCGGGAGCTCGATCCCGAGTGCTGCGAGACGCTGCGACCACTGTCCGCTCATGCGATCAGGCCTTCGCGCGCTTCAGGTACGCGACGTGCTGCTCACCGGTCGGACCGGGGAGGACGCTGACCAGCTCCCACCCGTCGGCGCCCCACTGATCGAGGATCTGCTTGGTCGCGTGCGTGAGCAGCGGAACGGTGACGTATTCCCAGACGGTGACTTCACTCATGGTGCCAACCTTAACGGTTGTCGATGGTCTCGGTGGACGCGGTGGATAAGGTGATCGACGTGGTCAATGAAGTTGCGAAGGACGGTCCCGGGGTGTGGCCGGCACAGGCGCGTGACGCGAAGCTCCATTTCGTGTCCGGCAAGGGCGGAACGGGCAAGACGACCGTGGCGGCAGCCCTCGCCCTCACGCTCGCCTCCCGGGGCAAGAAGGTGCTGCTCGTGGAATGCGAGGAGCGGCAGGCCATCGCGCAGCTCTTCGACGTTCCCCCGCTCCCCCCGACCGACACCCAGCTGGTGGCGATGGAGGGCGGCGGATCAGTCTGGGCCCTGGCCCTGCAGATCGAGCACGCACTGCTCGAGTACCTCGACATGTTCTACAACCTGGGCTTCGCCGGCCGGGCGATCAAGAAGGTCGGAGCGATCGACTTCGTCACGACCGTCGCACCCGGCCTCAAGGACGTGCTGGTGACCGGCAAGATCAAGGAACGTGCCATCGCGACCGACAAGGCGGGCGCGCGCACGTACGACGTCATCGTCGTCGACTCGCCGCCCACCGGACGCATCGGCAACTTCCTCGACGTCACCACCGCCATGCGCGACCTCGCGAAGACCGGCCCGATCCGCAACCAGTCCGAAGGCGTTGCGGCGCTTCTGCACTCGCCGGACACCGTCGTGCACCTCTGCACGCTGCTCGAGGCGATGCCGGTGCAGGAGACCATCGAGTCGGTGGCCGAACTGCGGAGCAAGGAACTCCACATCGGTGCGATCATCATCAACCGCGTCAACCCCCCGTACCTGCCCGAGGAGGAGTCCGACGCGATCGCCGAGGGTCGAATCGATTCGGCGCGCATCGAGAAGAGCCTCGCCGACGTCGGCGTCCGCCTGGCGGACGACGATCTCGCGGGCCTGCTGACCGAGGCCATCGACTACGCCTCCCGACTGCAGGCGCAGCAGGTGGCGCGCTCGGAGCTCGACGAGGTCGACGCGGCCCAGGTGGAGTTGCCGACTGTCGAGGAAGGCGTCGACCTCGGCGCCCTGTACGAACTTTCCGCGGTGCTGAAGAAGGCTGGAGCGTAAGGCATGCCCGATTTGAAGATGGGATCCGTTCTGGCCGATCCCGCCACGCGCGTCGTGGTCTGCTGCGGCTCCGGCGGCGTCGGCAAGACCACCACCGCCGCGGCGATGGCTCTGCACGCGGCCGAGAACGGCAGGCGCGTCGCGGTCTTGACGATCGACCCCGCTCGACGCCTCGCGCAGTCGCTGGGCATGACTGAACTGACCAACGAGCCGCAGCCGGTTCCGCTCGAGAACCCCGACGCCGCAGGCTCGGGCACGCTCGACGCGATGATGCTCGACATGCGGCGCACGTTCGACGACATGGTCGTCGAACACTCGACGCCCGAGCGCGCCGAGGCGATCATGAACAACAGCTTCTATCAGACCGTCGCGTCGTCGTTCTCCGGAACGCAGGAGTACATGGCGATGGAGAAGCTCAGCCGACTGCTGGATCAGGACCGCTGGGATCTGATCGTGGTCGACACGCCGCCGTCGCGGAACGCGCTCGACTTCCTCGACGCGCCGCAGCGACTCGGCTCGTTCCTGTCGGGCCGCCTGATGAAGATGCTGGTGGGCGGCGGACGCGGCGTGGGCCGCGTGTTGACGGGCGCGATGAGCATCGCGATGCGCGGCATCTCGACGATCGTCGGTGGCGACATCTTGCGCGACGTCGCCACCTTCGTGCAGTCGTTGGACTCGATGTTCGGCGGCTTCCAGGAGCGGGCCGACCGCACGTACGCGCTCCTCAAGCAGCCGGGCACGGAGTTCGTGGTGGTCGCCGCCCCCGAACCCGACGCACTGCGCGAGGCGTCGTTCTTCGTGGAGCGGCTGTCGAAGGACTCCATGCCGCTGGCCGGCCTGATCGTCAACCGCACCCACCCGACCCTGACCGGGATGACCGCGGCAGCGGCCGAGACCGCGCTGGTGACCGTCGACGACGACCTCACGCGCGGCGTGCTGAAGGTCCACGTGGAGCGAGCGGCCACCGCCAAGCGCGAACTGCACCTGCTGCAGCGTTTCACTTCGTCGCATCCGAGCGTGCGACTGGTGGGTGTCCCCGCACTTCCGTTCGAGGTCGCCGACGCGAAGGCGCTGCGAGCCGTCGCCGAGCAGATCGTCAGCCGCGGCTGAGCGCCTCCGCGCCCACGAAACAAGCAAGCCCGGCGCGAGCCGGGCTTGCTTGTGTGATCAGTTGGAGTCCCGCACCGCGCCGAGGCGCTGGCGGCGACGCTGGCCGTCGAAGAAGTCGGCCCAGGACGTCACGTCGGGGTGTTGGCGGAGCAGAGCGCGCCGCTGGCGCTCGGTCATTCCGCCCCAGACACCGAATTCGACGCGGTTGTCGAGTGCATCTGCTCCGCACTCGAGCTGAACCGGACAGTGTCTGCAGATGGTCGCGGCCTTCCGCTGAGCAGCTCCGCGGACGAACAGGTCGTCCGGGTCACCTCCACGGCAACGTGCTTGGGAAACCCAAGCCAGCCGAGCTTCAGAGTCAACGGTGGACAACGGCGCCAGAGTCATTACGCGATCCCGCCTTTCACAAACCCATCGACATGCCCCTTGTGAGGTGCATGCATAAGATCCAAGTGTGATTCGTACCTACCCGCGAGTTCTTTTGTTAGGTAACTCACGTCTCCAATCTATTGAGGGTGCCGATACAGCGCAAGTCGGTCGTTTATGGTGCGACCTCTTCGTGATCCGATAGCGCACATTGCCGCAGGTCGCTTCAACGCACCGTGGCGAATCCCACGTATCCTGGCGGTCGTGCGCAAGACTTCGAACCTCGCAGGCCTGGCCATCGCCATCGTGATGGCCGCCGTCCTCGTGGCCGGACTGCTCTTTCCCATCGCCACCGGAGCAGGCGTCCTCTCCAACCGAGCGGCCGCCACGATGGAGAATTCGTCGTCCGAGCTGTTGGGCGGCACCGTCCCCGAGGTCACCACCGTGACCGACGTCAACGGCAAACCGATCGCGACGCTGTTCGACCAGTACCGCTATCAGGTCGGCTACAACGACATCTCGCAGGAGATGATCCGCGCGATCATCTCCATCGAGGACCGCCGGTTCCTGGAGCACGACGGCGTCGACTGGCGCGGCACCATCCGCGCGGCACTGAAGAACTCGTCGTCGGGCGAGGTTCAGCAGGGTGCGTCGACGATCGACCAGCAGTACATCAAGAACTACCAACTGCTGGTCCTGGCTCGGACCGAGGCCGAGCGCGAAGCCGCCGTCGAGACCACGCCGGCCCGCAAGCTGCGCGAGGTGCGGATGGCGCTGACGCTGGAACAGACGCTGATCGAGCAGGCCAAGCGCGAGAAGGGCCTCGACCACGCCGCAGCCAAGCAGGACGCCAAGAAGCAGATCGTCACCCGCTACCTGAACGTGGTCCCGTTCGGCAACAACGCGTACGGCATCGAAGCCGCCGCGCAGACCTACTTCGGCATCCCGGCGAAAGACCTGAACGTCGAGCAGGCCGCGATGCTCGCGGGCATGGTGCAGTCGAGCTCGGGCCTCAACCCGTACACCGACCCGCAGGCGTCGATGGCGCGCCGGAACACCGTGCTCGACACGATGATCGCCAACTTCCCCGAGCGGCGCTCAGAACTCGAGGCGGCGAAGAAGAAGCCGCTCGGCGTGTTGCCGTCGCCCCGCACGCCGACGCAGGGCTGCATCGCGGCCGACGACAACGGCTTCTTCTGCGACTACGTTCTGCAGTACCTGGCGGACAACGGGATTCCGCGCGCCCAGGTGATGCGCGGCGGCTATCTGATTCGCACCACGCTGAACCCCGAGGTGCAGGCGGCCGCGTCGCGTGCCGTGAAGGCGCAGACATCACCCGACACCGACGGCATCGCGACGGTCATGAACATCGTTGCGCCGGGCACCAACTCGCACGACGTCCTGGCGATGACGTCGAGCCGCGACTACGGTCTCGACGCAGCCAAGAACGAAACTGTTCAGCCACAGCCGTTCTCGATGGTCGGTGACGGCGCCGGATCGGTGTTCAAGCTGTTCACCACCGCGGCCGCGATGGAGAAGGGACTGGGCACCGGCAGCGTGCTGCCCGTCCCGTCGAGCGTCGCCGTCTACGGCATGGGCAACAGCAACGGGGCCTTCGGATGTCCGGTCAACGCCTACTGCGTCAAGAACGCCGGGCCCTACCCCGGCGCGCTGTCGGTGACGCAGGCGCTCGCGACCTCCCCGAACACCACGTTCGTGCAGTTGCTGCAGCAGGTGGGCGTGAAGCCCGCCGTCGACATGGCCGTCCGCCTCGGCCTGCGGTCGTACAACCTGCCCGGCACGTCGGGCGTCAGCGAGCAGAGCCTCGCCGAGTACATCAAGAAGGGCAACTTCGGTTCGTTCACCCTGGGTCCGTTCGCGGTCAACGCCCTGGAGCTGTCGAACGTGGCGGCGACCCTCGCGTCCGGCGGCGTCTGGTGCCCGCCGAACCCGATCGCGTCGATCCAGCAGATGAAGCGCGACCCGTACAGCAACCCGATTCTCGACAAGAACGGGCAGCCGGCGATGATCAACGTGCCGTTCAACCCCCCGAAGTGCGAGCAGGTGGTCGAAGCCGGACTCGCCAACACCCTGGCCAACGCGATGAGCGAGGACGACAAGGGCGCGGGCACGTCGGCCGCGGCGGCCAACTCCGCCGGTTGGCGACTACCGATGTCAGGTAAGACCGGAACCACCGAGGCCCACCGGTCGTCGGCGTTCCTCGGCTTCACCAACCGTCTCGCATCCGCCGTCTACACCTACAACGACGGTCCCCACCCGTCCGGGATCTGCTCGTCGCCCCTGCGCCAGTGCTACGACGGCGACCTGTACGGCGGCATGGAACCCGCGCGCACCTGGTTCGAGGCCATGGGGCCGATCGCGACCAAGTTCGGTCCGGTGAACCTCCCGCCCTCCGACCCCCGGTACGTGGCAGGCAGCGACCGGGGCCGGATCCCCCAGGTCAGCGGACTGCCCGCGAGCCAGGCCACGTCGCGGCTGCAGGAGGCGGGCTTCAAGGTCACCGAACTCGAAGTCGACAGCTCACGCCCCAAGGGCACCGTGGTCTTCACCGCGCCGTCCGACAGCGCGATGCCCGGCAGCGAGATCGCGATGTACGTGAGCAACGGTCGAGGCAAGACGTCGAACGACGAGAACCAGCCGCCCGCGGAGAAGACGATCGAAGTCCCGGGAGTCGGACCCGTGGTCATCGAGGTGCCGGGAGGCTGATCGCCGGGCGTCCGAGCCCACCGACCGATCCAGGGTCGCGATCGGTCCGGCATCCGGGGTCGGGATCGGTCCGGGTGTCCTTGACGGCGCGTATCCTGTGGTCATGCCTTCGGTTCCCGGTTTCCCCTCCGCCCGTGATTCGTCAGCCCTCGCTCGCGTGGCGGCCGGTGCGGCCGGCGCCGCCGCGGCGGGACTCGTGTACTCGACCGTGATCGAACGGAATGCGTTCACCCTTCGTCACGCGACGCTGCCGGTACTCGAGCCGGGCGCGTCGCCGCTACGTGTCCTGCACATCAGCGACATCCACATGATGCCGAACCAGCAGTTGAAGCAGGCGTGGATCGCCGAGCTCGACAGCTTGGAGCCCGACCTCGTCATCAACACCGGCGACAACCTCGCCCACCCGAACGCAGTGCCCGCCGTCGTGCAGTCGCTCGGCGGTCTGCTCGCTCGCCCGGGCCTGTTCGTGTTCGGCTCCAACGACTACTTCGGCCCCAAGCCGAAGAATCCGTTCAAGTACTTCAAGAAGGACCACCGTCGCACGCACGGCGAGCCCCTCCCCTGGCAAGACCTGCGCGCCGCGTTCACCGAGCGCGGTTGGCTCGACGCCACGCACACCGTCCGCGAGTTCGAGGCGGGCTCGGTGCGCATCGTTGCCGCGGGTGTGGACGATCCGCACATCGAGCGCGACCGCTACGAGGCGATCGCCGGTCGTCCCAATCCGCTCGCGCAGCTGCGCCTGGGTCTGACGCACTCGCCGGAGCCCCGCGTCCTCGACGCCTTCGCCGAGGACGGCTACGACCTCGTCCTGGCGGGCCACACGCACGGCGGCCAACTGTGCCTCCCAGGATATGGCGCGCTGGTGACCAACTGTCACATCGACCGATCCCGGGTCAAGGGCGTCTCCAATTGGGGATCCACGATGAAGCTGCACGTCAGTGCGGGCCTCGGCACGTCGCCGTATGCGCCCGCCCGATTCTGTTGCCGCCCCGAGGCCTCGCTGCTGACCCTCACCGCCGTCTCGAACGGCGGCGACGACGCCAGCGAGCAGCAGTCGCTCCCGCAGCTCGCCAACCAGCTGAGCTGACCCCCGGCAACGAATGCCGACCAATCGCGAGTTGATGCTGGCCGGCGAGCCCTACGCCGACAGCGATCCCGAACTCGTCGGGATGCGGAAGGCGTGTCAGCGACTCCTGGACCGGTTCAACGCGACCGCAGCGGACGACGACCACCACCGCGCCGCGATCCTCCGAGAGCTTCTAGGCGATATCGGCGGCGACAGTTGGATCATGCCGCGATTCCAATGCGACTACGGCACCCACATCACCATCGGCACCAACAGCTTCCTCAACTACGATGCGATCCTGCTCGACTGCGCACCGATCTCTATTGGCGACGACTGCTCCATCGGGCCCCGCGTCCAACTGCTGACCGCCCTCCACCCGATGGACGATCACCGGGCCCGTCGCGCCCGCTGGGAGTCCGCAGCGCCCATCGTCATCGGCGACAACGTCTGGTTCGGCGGTGGCGTCATCGTCTGTCCCGGCGTCACGGTCGGCCGCAACACCGTTGTCGGGGCGGGCAGCGTGGTGACCCGCGACCTGCCCGATCACGTCTTCGCGGCGGGTAATCCGGCGCGGGTGATCCGCACACTTCCCGCCGAGCCCACCCGCTGAGCGAAACCCAAATACCTCTGAGATACACAGGTTTGTTACCTTTGCCTAACCTGCGTAATGAGAGGCTTACTTAATGTTCTCCAGACTCCGCCGAGGCAGCGCCGTCGCGGCCGCCGTCGTCGCCGCCGGCTTCGCCCTGACCGCGTGCTCCACCGCATCCGAAGAGACGTCGGCATCCGGTGAGTCCATCACCGTCACCACCAACTCCGGTGACGTCGAGGTGACCACCGCCCCGAAGCGCGTCGTGGTCCTCGACAACACCGCAGCCGAGACCGTCAAGGCCTTCGGCATCACCCCCGTCGCCGTGCCCAAGCAGTTGTTCGCCACCGATCAACTCAAGGAGTGGACCGACAACGACGCGGTGAAGGACGTCGGCACGCACAACGAGCCCAAGTTCGACGTCATCGAAGACGTCGAACCCGATCTGATCATCGGCGGCTACCGTTTCAGCAAGTACAACGACGACCTCAAGAAGGTCGGCGACGCAGTCGGCGCACCGTACATCGACATCGCCGCCAGCGACGACGCCGCCGATGGTCGCGTCGCCGCGATGATCCGCCAGACCGAGACCCTCGGCGAGATCTTCGGCAAGCAGGAGCAGGCGAAGCAGATCGTCGACGACTTCCAGACCAAGCTGAACGCCGCCAAGGGCGTCGCCGAGGGCAAGTCGGTGTTCCTCGCCGTGGTCAGCGGCGGCAAGATCGACAACGGCGCCAAGCGACTGAGCCCGCTCGTCGCACCGCTGAACGTCAAGGACGTCTTCGGCGGCGAGGGCGGCGACCTCCACCAGAACTCGGGCCTCACCCCCGAGGCCATCGCCCAGGCGAACCCCGAGTGGGTCCTCGCGATGGATCGCGACGCCGCCGTGAAGCCGGAGAACGGCCAGCAGGCCACCCCGGCCGCGCAGGTCTTCGCCGCACAGGAGGCCTTCAAGGGCACCACCTTCGCCGACAAGAACCAGATCGTCCACTTGGATCCGCAGTTCTACCTGCGCGAAGGGATCCAGTGCTACGGCGACAACTACCAGACGATCGCCGACGCGATGGGCGCGAAATAGCCCGCCGTGAGTAGCACCGTTGTCACCAAGACCCGGGCGGGGAACTCCACGGTTCCCGGCCCGGGTCGGTTCGTCCTCCCCGCCGCCGCTGCGCTGTGCGTGGTCCTCGTCTTCGCGTCGCTCATGGTCGGCGAGTATCGGATCACCCTGTCCGGTCTGTTGTCCGGCGACAGCGACATGTGGCGGATGTTCTTCATCTCCCGCGTGCCGCGCACCCTGGCCCTGATCTTCGCCGGTCTCGCCATGAGCTTCTCCGGCGTCATCATGCAGCGGCTCACCCAGAACCGATTCGTGGAGCCGACCACCGCGGGCACCGCGGAGTGGGCCGGCCTCGGCGTCCTCCTGTGCTTCATCTTCGTCCCCGGCGCCTCGCCACTGGTCCGGATGGTGATCGCGACAGCGGCAGCGTTCATCGGCACCGTCGTCTTCCTGGGGATCATCAACCGCATCCGGGCACGCAAGACGGCCATCGTCCCCCTGGTCGGCTTGATGCTCGGCGCCGTGGTCGGCGCCGCCACCACCTACATCGCCGTCGAGCAGAACATGCTTCAGGCCGTCGTCGCCTGGCGCTCCGGCGGGTTCGCGCACATCGTCCGCGGTTTCTACGAGCCGCTGTGGGCCGTGCTGTTCGTGGCCATCGGCGCCTACCTGCTCGCCAACTACTTCACCATCGCGGGCCTCGGGCGCGACGTCGCGACCAGCCTCGGCCTCAACTACGGCCGCACCCTGGCCATCGGAGTGACGATGGTGGCCCTGGCCACCGGCGTCACCAGCGTCGTCGTCGGATTCATCCCGTTCCTCGGCCTCGTGGTGCCGAATATCGTGAGCATGCTCCGCGGCGACGACATGCGGAAGAACCTTCCGTGGATCGGCGTCGTCGCCACCGTCCTCATCATCGGCTGCGATCTGATCGGCCGCATCATCGTCCGCCCGATGGAGATCCCCACGTCGGTGATCATGGGCGTGATCGGCGCGGGCGCCTTCCTCGCCATCATCTTCTCCGGGAGGTTCCGTGGCAGTCTCTGAGACCTCCGCCCCGTCACTCGACGCCGGACGCAGCACGCGGGTCTCATGGCGGATGCGGCTGCTGATCGCCGCCGGTGTCGCGGCCGCAGCCGTCGCCCTGTACCTGCTCCTGCGCACCGGGGCCGACGACGTCCTCCGCTGGGACCTCCGCTTCGGCCCGTCGTTCGAGCGCCGACTCAAGACGGTCGCCGCCATCGTGCTGGCAGCCTTCTGCCAGGGCGTGGCGACGGTGCTGTTCCACACCGTGACGCACAACCGCATCCTGACGCCGTCGATCATCGGGCTCGACGCCCTCTACGTGCTGATCCAGACTGTCGGCGTCGCCGTGGTCGGCGCCCGCTTCGTCGACAACAGCGATTCGGTCGGCCAGTTCCTCCTGCAGACCGCGGGCATGGTGCTGTTCGCCGCGCTCCTCTACCGGTGGATGTTCTCCGGCCGCTTCACCAGCCTGTTCCTGCTGCTGCTGGCCGGCGTGGTGATCGGCATGGCGTTCCGTTCCATCTCGGAGTTCCTGCAGCGCCTCATCACCCCGTCGGACTTCGACGCCCTGCAGATCAAGCTCTTCGGTCGGCTAGGCTCGGTCAACACCGATCTGCTGCCGATCGCAGCGGTGATCTGCGCGATCGTCGGGGTCGTCGTCTGGCGACGCCGCCATGTGCTCGACGTCCTGCTCCTCGGCCGCGAGAGCGCCACCGGCCTCGGCGTGGACCACAAGCGCGAGCTGACTCTCGCGCTGATCCTGATCGCCGTGCTGATCTCGGTGTCGACCGCGCTGGTCGGCCCGCTGACCTTCTTCGGCTTCATCGTCGCGACGCTGGCCTACCAGCTCGCGGGCGACTGGCGGCATCGCGCGACGCTGCCGATGTCGGTGCTGATCGGCGTCTTCACCCTGGCCGCCGGACAGTTCATCATCCACAACGTCTTCTATGCGGCGGGCACGCTCACCGTGATCATCGAATTCTGTGGCGGCGCCGTCTTCCTGGCGATCCTGCTTCTACGAAAGGGCAACCTGTGATCGAGTTCGCCGACCTCACCAAGTCCTACGGCGACAGCACCGTTCTCGGCCCGGTGTCCGGAGCCTTCCCCCGCGGCGGCGTCACCGCGCTCGTCGGCCCCAACGGTGCGGGCAAGTCGACGCTGCTCACCATCATCGGCCGCCTCATCGACGCGACCTCCGGCACCGCGAGTCTCGACGGTCGGCCGATCGCGTCGTTCAAACCGGCCGAGCTCGCACAGCGGCTGGCGATCCTGCGCCAGGAGAACGGCGTCAACGCCCGGCTGTCGGTGCGCGATCTGGTGGCCTTCGGGCGCTTCCCGCACAGCCGCGGTCGGCTCACCGCCCAGGACGAGACCAAGATCGACGAGGCCATCGGTTTCCTCGGGCTCGAGGAGTTCGCGGACCGCTTCCTGGACGAGCTCTCCGGCGGCCAGCGGCAGCGCGCCTACGTCGCCATGACCCTGGCCCAGGACACCGACGTCATCCTGCTCGACGAGCCGCTCAACAACCTCGACATGCGCCACCAAGTCCGCATGATGAGCCAGCTGCGCCGGGCCGCCGACGCCCTCGACAAGACGATCATCGTCGTGGTGCACGACCTCAACTTCGCCGCCGCCTACGCCGATCGGATCGTCGTGCTGCAGGGCGGCGACATCGTCGCCAGCGGAACACCCGCGGAGATCATGGACTCCGACCTCCTGACCGAGATCTTCCGGACCACCGTGCGCGTCCACGTGCTCGACGGCGTCCCGGTCGCGGTGTACGCGGGGCTGCCGGATCTGGCCGCGGCGGAATAGACCGCACCACTTCCGGCCGTCCCGCACCACTTCCGGCCTGCGCACTCAGTCGCGACCAAGTGCACAGACCGGAAGTGGTGCGCGAGGTCTTGCGCTGAACACGAGGAAGCCCCCGGACTGCATTTCTGCGATCCGGGGGCCTCTACTGCTTCTCAACCAAAGCGTCGGGGTAGCGGGATTCGAACCCACGACCTCTTCGTCCCGAACGAAGCGCGCTACCAAGCTGCGCCATACCCCGCTGGTCTAGCCTGCAATAGCCTACAACGTGGGTGGCGAAAGTATTAAATCGACTGGTCAAGAGCTCTTTTCGACAGCGTCCGACGACATCGAGCCGTCCTGGATCGCCGCTTCCAGGCGAGCATGGTCACCGACGTTGATCTCGCTGTAGGCCACGGCGAAATCGGCGATCGCGGCATCGAAGGCCTTGCCCGCGCCGTCGAGGTACTTTGCGATCTCGCCGCGGGCCGCAGTCCGCGCGTGTGCCTGCGCCAGCACCTCGCCGCAGAGTCGCGCGTAGTACGCCATGCCGGGCGGCGCCAGCGCCTCGACGACCACCGAGCCCTTGCCGTCGCGCAGCTGTCGGACATAGAAGTCGGTCTCCAATCCGCCGACGAACGCGGTCTCCTGGACCCAGCCGAGCATGATGTCGCTGGAGGCCTGGAGCAGCTGCTGTCCGTACACGACACGCTTACCCTCGTTCGGGTACTCGTGGCCCGGCACGTACGGGGCCAGCACCGACTTCGACGCCTCCTTGATCTGGAGGAACAGCGGGTCGTCGACGTGACTGCCGCCGAACAGCGCGATCCAGCAGCGGGTGCCGACACTGCCGACACCGACCACCTTCCGTGCCGCCTCGATGTAGGAGTACTGGGCGAACAGGGCGGCGACATGGTCCGGCAGGGTTTTGCGGTAACGCTCGAAGCCGGCGATGAACTCCTGGTCCAGCTGACTCTTCGGCACGTTCTGCACGATCTCGGCCACCGGCATCAGCAGCGGCGGATCGCTCTTGATGTGGGCGCCTGCGAGGTCGAAGTAGCAGAGCTTCTCCAACGCCTGCGCGCTGTCGCGGTGACGTGCCTTCGCCAGGATCTTCTGGGTGTTGGTCGATGTCGCGGTGTCGAACCGATCCCCGAGGTCGCTGGCCACCTCGTCGGCGTCGACCCTCGCGTACCAGCAGGCGAGGGCCGTCCTCTTCGCACTGGCGATCATGGTCTTGCGGTAGGTCTTGGCCGCGTTCCGGGCGGCGTCGCGCACCGCCTTCTCGTCGAAGCCGTTGGCCTGCGACGCGATCACGACGCTGGCCGCGAGGCGCTTCACATCCCATTCGAAGGGGCCGGGATGGGTCTCGTCGAAATCGTTGAGGTCGAAGACCAGGGTGCGCTCGGGCGAGCGGAAGAGACCGAAGTTGCTCAGGTGCGCATCGCCGCACAGTTGAGTGATGATGCCGGTGTCGGGCGTGGCCGCGAGGTCGGACGCCATCACCGCCGCCGCACCGCGGTAGAAGGTGAACGCGCTCGCCGCCATGCGGTAGTGGCGCACCGGAACCAGGTCGGGCAGACGAGACCGGTCTTGCTCGGCAAGGATCGCCATGGGATCGGCACGATCGGCCGAAGCCGGTACCCCTGAAAGCTGATCCACGGACAGTTGATCGACGGACGATGCCATGCCGAGCCCCTCTACTGGTAGGAGATGAACCAGGGAACCGGGTCGACCCCCATCGTTCTGCGCGGTGAGAACGTCGGCTTGTCCATCTGGAAGAAATTCTTCCACCCCAACCACGTTCGCGGCGGGATCCCGGCGACGATCCGATTCCACGTCCCCATCTTGACGCGCGGCGTCCCGTGCCCGTCGGCGTGGATCAGGAATCCCAGCTCGGGGCGGCGGGTGTCGATCTTGGAGCGATCGCCCAGCATGTCGGCGTCGAACTGGTGCAGCACGAAGGCCTTCTGCGGCAGGTTGTCCTCAGCCACGAGATCCGCCAGCCAGGCGGAGGTCCGATTGATCTCGGCGGGCGTCACCGCGCCGATCTGTTCGAGGTGTACCTGGTCGGGCTTGAGTCGCCACTCCGGGTCGAGGGCCAGTCCGACGTGCGGCTGCCGCAGCAGTTCGCGGAACTTCTTGGCCTGCGTCAGGAAGTCGGAACGGCCGGGCTGCAGGTCGAGAGTCACGTAGACGCCCGCTTCGGCTGCCGCGTCGACCCAGGGGCGGATGTCCGCCGGATCGGCCACCGTCGAGTACTTGCCGTCGGGGCCGGGCTCGGCGGAGGCCACGGTCACGATGATCTCGAATCCGGGAACCACCGGAACCGGCGACAGTCGGTCGTAGCGAGCCGCCAGCGCCTTGGCCCGGGCGACGGACGCCGGAATGCTCTGGCGTCCCAGGGGACCCAGTTCCGGCGAGCCGGGCGCACCGTACAGCGCCACCACGCGGCGGCCGGGGAACATCAGTTGGCCGCCGCCCGGCAGTTCCGGAACAGTCCGCGCCAACCGAATCCGCTCGGCGAGCTGATCCCGGCTGCCGAAACCGTCGCCGATCGCTCGGATCGCGGCGTCGGGCTCAGCTGTGAGGAGTTCGACGGCCCGCCCCGAACTCCGAGGATCCGGTTCGGGCAGTGCGACCGCGCGAGCACCGGAGGCCTCGGCGGTCGCTACGGCGTCGGCGGCGTCCCCGGACAACAGGACCAGCACGCCGCCACCGTTGGCCGTCGCACCGCCCGCGAGAACGTTCTGTTGGTCCGTGACCGGTACGCCGAGGTCCGAAACGTCGCCGACGGCGACCGCCTGGTCGACGCCGAGCCGCCGTAGTTCGGCGGTGACATGCGCGGCGGCACCGGGGGCGACCCGGAACACCGGGACCCGGTTGGCACGCGCCAGGTCCACTGCTTCGGCGAGGCGATCCGGATCTGCCGTCGCCGCAACGACGACCGCCGCGGGCGCCGAGGTGAACAGCGTCCGACTGACGAGCACCGCGTCGGGTACACCGGGATCGGACACCGTCTCGACCGACCGCGACGGCAGTGCCACCGCGGGCTTGTCCGCGACCACCACCAGGGCCGACGACACAACGAGCAGAGCGACGGCCACCCCGATCGAGATGGCCGCCGCCCATCGGCTCACCGGCGACCGGTGCAGCGCCGCCCAGCGGCGCGCCGACGTCATTCGTTGTCCGCGGTCTCGGTTTCGTATGACTCGTCGAACGAGACCCGCGGGGTGGTCAGCGCGGCGTAACCCGCGAGGACCACGTAGACGACGGTCGCCAGACCGAATCCGACCGCCAGGACGATGGATGCGGCCCAGAGCACCACGCTGACGGTGCTGGAGTTGCCGTCCAGGACGACCACCGGGACCGCGGCGAGCACGGTGCCCAGGAGCGCCCAGGCCGCCGAACGGGCCCGCGGGGCGATGGCTCGCGTGTAGAACAGCCGTCGGTACACGGCCGTCTCGAACTCGTCGACGGCGGCGAGACGAACAGCGTCCTTGCCCGCGATGTCGCGAAGCGCCACCGCCAGTTCGGCATCCCGTTTGAGGACCGCAGTCTCGTTCTGGCGGTATCGCACGTAGGCGATGATTGCGATGGTTACCGCCAGCACTGCGGCTGCGGCGACGATTGCCCAGTTACTCACGAGGACTCACGGTACCGGGCATCGTGCCGCCAATCACACTCGCGAGGTGACGGTGCTCGCGATATTGCCGCGGGTGGCCTTGGAGTACGGGCAGAAGGCGTGCGCGCCCTGGGCGAGTTCGGCCGCCTGCGCGGTGTCGAGGCCCGGAAGGTAGACGTCGATGTCGGCGGTGAGCCCGAAGCCCCCGTCGGCGTCGTCCTTGCCGATGCCGACGGTGATCTTGACCGCGGTCTCGTCGGTCAGCTTGACGCCCTTGGTGCCCGCGACGTGGCGCAGCGCCCCCATGAAGCAGGCGGCGTAGCCCGCCGAGAACAGCTCCTCGGGGTTGCTGCCGTCACCGTTGCCGCCCATTTCGACAGGGGGTGCCAGGACGAGATCGACGCGACCCGATTCGGAGACCACTTCGCTGTCGCGGCCACCTCCGGTGGAAGTCGACGAGACGTGGTACACGGGGCTCACGGTCATTGCATTCTCCTATCGATTCTTCGAGCAGCGGACAGGTCCGCCTCGCTGAAGTTCCGGAGTTCAGAAGTTCCGAACGTTCGCAGGAGGAGAACCCGCTGCTCCCCAGCCTACTCGTCGGCGGCCCGCCGGAACGGCTTCACCGTCATAGCGCCCGGAAGCCACTGGCTGATACTGCGACGCATGGTCACGATCCCCGACAGCACCAGCGCGCCGCACTGCACCCAGGCCAGGATCCGGACCGTCACCGACACCTCGTCGTACCCGAACAGCAGGTCGGCGCCGACGACGGTGAAGAGAACGGTGACGGTGATCAACGCGAGATAGATGCTGCGCACGTTACGACTGTTCGACTTCGCGATCCCCACTAGCAGCGGGTAGCCGAGTGCGGTGAACAGTGGGATTCCGAGGAGCAGCGCGGGGGTCCAGAAATCGGCCATCGACGACGCCTTGGACTCCGGATCGACGTCCGGGACGTCGTACAGTCCGGGCAGCAGGCGCTCGGCCATCAGGTCTTCCAGCCAGCCCAGGTTGATCAGCCCGTACATCACCCACGCCAGACACGCGGTCGCCGCGATCCACCACAGCACCCGCGCATCGCGCACCAGCGGCGCCGGCGGCGGCCCCGGATCGGCCCGCCGCGACGGGTACCGATTCTGGCGGTCCTTGTCCTTGGACAGCCTGGCGATCTCCGCCATGTCTTCCGCGTCGAGCTCGGCCTGCGTGGGGATCCGAGGGCGATCGGGATCAGGATCGGACGGTCCGGCTGTGGTCATGCCCTCGATGATGACAGACTCGCCGGATCCGCCGGCATCGCAGCGTTCGCCGTCACCGCGCGATCTTCAGCATGCGGGTGGCGGTCCCCTGCCAGAGGCTGCCGTCGGGGCCGATCATTCCGGTGAGCTGCAGCGGCTCGTCGAGTGGTGCGGTCGCCACCTGGCGGGTGACCACGCGACGTCCGGTCTGGAAGTCGATGGCCGCGTAGTTCACCGACCCCAGCTGCTGCGGCCCCGGCACGTACCGCCCGTAGGCGAGACCGTGGATCATGCCGTCGGCACGCGAGAGTCGCGGAAGCGTCGCCATCCGGTCGGTGGTGGTCTCCCAGACCCGCGAGCACCGGCCGTCCTCGACGTCGATCCTGGTCATGCCGCCGCGGAAGGGTGCGGTCGCGGGCACGCTGGGACCGGTCACCGCGATCGGCGGGTACTGGAATCCGTAAGTGCTGGGGATGACGAGGCTGTTGCCCCAGGCCATCGGGGAGTTCTCCGTCCCTTGGACGGGTGACTTGAACGCCCGCATCCGGCACACTTCGGACCCGCTGTCGGCGTGGTAGACGATGAGTTCGGGCACGGCCGCGCTGTCGACGATGGCGACCCAACCGTCGCCGCCCGGACCGAAGTAGGTCGGCGTGGTGCCCGAACCCCAGGTCAGCTGGCCGGGCTTGCGGGCGGCCCCGCGGTCGTAGGAACGACGCCACACCGTGCGCGGCACGCCGTTCGCGTCGGCCTTCATCTCGTACAGCGCGTGGGTCGTCAGTACCGAGGCGCCGGCCGCGCGAATGGTGAGTCCGTTGCCCAGTTCCTCGCCCCGGGGCAGTCGCGTGGAGCCTATCCGACCGTCGGGCAGCACCGTTCCCACCACGCCGCCGGTGGTCGCGAACCAGGTGCGCCCCTGGTAATCGGGCGCGAGGCCGGTGATCCCGTCGGAGCCGATCTGCCGCGAGACGTCGGTGCTCTTGTCGATCCGCAGCGTCCAGCCGCTTGCGGTGCGATGGTGCCCGACGCGAAGGATCTTGCCCGATCCGTCCGCCACCACCACTCGGTTCTTGTCGTCGAGGAAGCCGTAGACGCCGCCGAGCAATTTGCCCTTGGTCAGCGGCAGCTGGGCCAACACCTGCGCGGTGCGCGGGTGGAACAGCGTGACGACGGGCGTCGCGAACTGCGGCGGCGTCCCGGCCGCGTACGCGGTGCAGAGGGAGAGCGGATAGCCGTCGCTGCCGACGAAGGTGGCCGCGCATACGCCGCCGGGAACGCTCGACGCCGCCAGGTGGGCACCGCGACCGGGCCCGCGGAAAGCCGTGCTGTCGGTCGACTCCGGATCACCGTGCATCAGCGACGTCCACGCCGGGCCCATACCGGGAACAGAAGGGCTCGCCGCGGCGGTCGCGAACGACGCCGTGGCGAGCCCGAGGATCGTCGCTGCGACGACGATCAGGATGCGTTTGGAAACGGTCATGCCTGTCAGTCGATCACACGATCAACTTTTGCGTGCAGACTTCCCCCGCACACGGCACCGGTCTGCCCATATCGACCGCTCCACTCAGCGGTCGAATCTCTCAGCGGTTGAATTCCGTCAGGATGAAGGTGGTTCCCGGCAGCAACTGGGTGAGCATCGGCAGCGCGTGGTTCACGACCAGCCCGGGGAAGATCGGCGGCACGTAGTCGTTGGCCAACGTCACCGGGGCGCCCTGCTTCTTCCAGTCGCGGTACAACTGAACCGCCTGGCCGTGCGGGATCACATCGTCGCTGACACCGGTGGAGATCAGGACCGGAGCGTTGGGCTTGAGCCGCCCGATGCGCTGCTCGTCGATCATCTTCTGAATCTCCGGGTACTGCTTGATGACAGCGGCGAGCGACTTGCCACTGCGCGTCCAACTGCTGGACCGCTGGAAGCCGTGCGAGAGGCCGGTGTCGCCGATGCACTCGGTGGCGACGCGACGCAGCAACTGCTTGCCGTGCGCGTTGGTCTCCTTCTTGAGGATCGGGTCGAGCTCCGGATAGCGGGCCGCGAGGCCGTTGATCGCGTAGCCGATGGCTCCGGTGATGAAGGTGCCGTCGATCTGGTTGATCACCTTGGAGAGGTCGGCGGGCGGGGCTCCGGCGTAGGTGGCCTTGACGTTGAGGTCAGCGGCATAGGTCGAGGCCAGCTCGGCGGCCGACGCCGCCGATCCACCACCCTGCGAGTATCCGGAGAAGGCGACCGGTGCGTCCTTGGGGGCGCCGACGGCCTTGAGGCCCGCGCGTGCGGCGTCGAGGACCGCATGGCCCGATTCGACGCGGTTGACGTAGGTGTGGATTCCCGGAGTGCCCATCCCGATGTAGTCGGTCATGACGACGCGGACGCCGTTGAGCAGGAAGAGGTTCATCTCCAGACCGGAGTAGTTGACGCCCATGCTCGGCTTGGTGGGATCGATCGCGAGCGGGAACGCGAGCATCTTGGAGCCTGCGCACTGATCGCCCTGCCCGACGGTGCCGGGCGCGAGCACGACGGTCGGCCGCGGCCCCTTGCCCTTCCACGGTGCGGTCGGCTCGACGACGGTTCCGGTGACGGCCGTCGGCTTCCCGTCCTGCTTGGTGGAGGAGTACATGATCTTGGTCGCGGTTCCCGGCCACTGGCCGCGGATGCCCGGGATCTGCAGGAGCAGTTCCGTCGACTGCTTCTTGAGCACGGTGCCGGGATGGTCCGACACCGTGGCGGGCGGCGTGTAGAAGTTGCCTGCGGCGTCCGCAGCACCGGGCGCGATGACGAGCCCGCTTCCGACGACGGCACCGGCGACGGTGACCGCGGCCGCCTTCTTACCGATTCCAACGAATGACTGATGACGAAATGAGACGAAGCCCCGAATGTTTCTCACATCGGTAATCTACGACACAATGCTACTCGTGAGTAGCCCCAAATTCGTGCCATCGCAGTGATAAGTGCCACATTCGGTAACAAAAGAGGCGCCGCTCGCGAGCGAGGCTCACGAGCGGCGCAACAAGCGTTCCGATCCGGCGCTCAGACCAACAGCTCGGCGATCTGGATCGTGTTGAGTGCCGCGCCCTTGCGGAGGTTGTCGCCCGAGACGAACAACGCTAGACCGCGTCCTTCCGGGGCGCCCTCGTCCTGACGGATGCGACCGACCAGCGAGACGTCGCCGCCGGCCGCGTCGAGCGGAGTCGGGACGTCGGCGAGCGAGACGCCGGGAGCGTTCGCGAGGATCTCGCGCGCCTGCTCCGGGGTCACCGCTTCGGCGAACTCCGCGTTGATCGAGAGCGAGTGACCGGTGAAGACCGGGACGCGCACGCAGGTGCCGCTGACGAGCAGCTCCGGGACGTTCAGAATGCGGCGCGACTCGTTGCGCAGCTTCTGGTCCTCATCGGTCTCACCGCTGCCGTCCTCGACGAGGGAGCCGGCCAGCGGCACCACGTTGAACGCGATGGGGGCGACGTAGTTGATCTTCTCGCCGAGATCGACCGCACTGCCGTCGTACACCAACTTCTCGGCGTCGGCGACGCCTGCTCGGACCTGACCCGCGAGCTCTTGCACGCCGGACAGACCGCTGCCGGAGACCGCCTGGTAGCTGGAGATGACGAGACGCTTGAGCACCTTGGCATCGTGCAGCGGCTTGAGGACCGGCATCGCGGCCATGGTGGTGCAGTTCGGGTTCGCAATGATGCCCTTGGGCGGATTCTTTGCGAGTTCGCCGTTCACCTCGGCCACGATCAGCGGCACGTCGGGGTCCTTACGCCATGCCGACGAGTTGTCGATGACGGTGACGCCCGCTGCGGCGAACCGCGGGGCCTGGACCTTCGACATGGTGCCGCCCGCCGAGAACAGCGCGATGTCGAGACCCGTGGGGTCTGCGGTGGTGGCGTCCTCGATCACCACGTCCTGACCGCGGAACTGCAGGGTCTTGCCCGCAGAACGCGAGGACGCGAAGAACCGGATCTCGTCGACCGGGAAGTCCCGATCCTCGAGAAGCTGACGCATGACGCCGCCGACCTGGCCGGTGGCGCCGACCACTCCGAGTCGGATACCCATGTCAGTTCTCCTATCGTCCGGTGCCGCCGTAGACCACGGCGTCCTCTTCGCTGCCGAGACCGAAGGCCTCGTGCAGGACCTGAACCGCGCGGTCGAGGTCCTTCTCGCTGATCAGAACAGAGATTCGGATCTCCGAGGTCGAGATCAACTCGATGTTGATGCCGGCGTCGCTGAGCGACTCGGCGAACGTCGCGGTGACGCCGGGGTGGCTCTTCATGCCTGCACCGACCAGCGAGACCTTGCCGATGTCGTTGTCGAGGATCACCTCGCTGAAACCGATCTCGTCCTTCAGCTTGCCGAGCTCTTCGACGGCGAGGTCGCCGAGTTCGCGGGGCAGCGTGAAGGTGATGTCGGTCTTGCCGGTGTCGACCGCCGACACGCCCTGCAGGACCATGTCGATGTTGATCTCGGCGTCGGCGACGGCGCGGAACACCTTGGCCGCGTAGCCCGGCTTGTCGTCGATGCCGACCACGGTGACCTGAGCTTCGCTGCGGTCATGGGCCACACCGGTGAGAATTGCGTCTTCCACTGGGATGTCCTCCATCGAGCCGGACACGAACGTGCCGGGCTTTGTCGAGTACGACGAGCGCACATGAATTGGAACGTTGTAGCGGCGGGCGTATTCCACGCAGCGCAGCATGAGGATCTTGGCGCCGCACGCGGCGAGCTCCAGCATCTCCTCGAACGAGATGTTGTCGAGATGTTTGGCATTCGGGACGATCCGCGGATCGGCGGTGTAAATGCCGTCGACGTCGGTGTAGATCTCGCAGACATCCGCCTCCAGCGCCGCGGCGAGCGCGACCGCCGTGGTGTCGGAGCCGCCACGGCCGAGCGTGGTGACGTCCTTGGTGTCCTGCGAAACGCCCTGGAAACCGGCGACCAGGACGATCTTGCCGTTGTCGAGGGCGTCGCGGACTCGACCGGGAGTCACGTCGATGATCTTCGCCGAACCGTGCGTGCTGGTCGTGATGACGCCGGCCTGGGAGCCGGTGAACGACTGCGCATCTTCGCCGAGGGCGTTGATAGCCATCGCAACGAGCGCGTTCGAGATGCGCTCACCCGAGGTGAGAAGCATGTCCATCTCGCGCGCCGGCGGATGCTCAGTGACCTGCTGTGCGAGATCGAGGAGCTCGTCTGTGGAGTCACCCATCGCGGAGACCACGACGACGACATCATTGCCAGCGCGCTTGGTTTCGACGATGCGCTCGGCGACCCGGCGGATGCGTTCGGCATCCGACACGGAGGATCCGCCGTACTTCTGGACGACCAGTGCCACGTCGTGCAACCTTCCTTATCCATCTACCTGTCTGCTGGACTTTCGCCGGGTTCACCTTACCTGGGACGCCTGTCGCGGCACATTCTGGCGAGCTCGCCGTAGGATCGCCTCCGATGACTACCGCCCGCACGATGTCCTCGCTTCAGCGCTTCGGCGCGGCTCACGAGTTCGCACTCCGATGCATCGCGGTCTACCTGGTTGTCCGGGTCGTCGGAATCGTGATTCTCACCGCCTTCGCGGCCTATCACGCGATGCCCATGGTCGACGTCCTGTCGATGTGGGACGGCGAGTGGATGCTCGGCATCGCGCAGTACGGCTACGGCGGCGTTCCGTTGAACTTCACCGACGCCAACGGCATCCACACGGAGTTCACCGCCTACGCCTTCTTCCCCGGCTATCCGATGACTGTCCGGACGCTGGCCCTGATCCCCGGCGTCTCGACCTTCGGCGGCGCCATGCTGGTCGCCGTCGTCGCCGGCCCCCTCGCCGCGGTGGCGGTGGGGCATGTCGGCCGACTGTGCGCGCAACGGGTGCGGGAGTCGGTGCGTCCGGCGAGCACGTCGACGGCCGGTCTGGTGCTGGTGGGCCTGTTCGCGGCGACCCCGATGTCGGTGGTCCTGAACATGGCCTACACCGAGGGGCTGTTCTGTGCGGCCGCAGCGTGGGCACTGGTCGGCATCCTGGAACGTCAATGGCTGCTCGCCGGATTCTGCGCATTCGGCGCCGGCCTGGTGCGTCCGACGGGCGCCGCCGTGATCGGCGCGGTGATGCTCGCAGCCTTCCTGGCCCGGCGCGACGGTCCGCGCGCGTGGGCGGCGGTCGTGATCGCCCCGCTCGGCTACCTCGGCTACCTGGCATTGGTCGGCGCGCGGACGGGCAGCATCGACGGCTGGTTCCAGATTCAGACGTCGGGCTGGAACACCCGTATCGACGGCGGCGCCGCGACGTGGCGCTTTCTCAGCGAGTCGCTGGGCCGCAGTTCTGAGTTCTCCGCGATCGCGACCGCGCTGATCATCGTCGCGGTCCTGCTCTTGGCGGCATGGTCGGTCGCCGACCGCGTGCCGTGGCCGGTCCTGCTCTACGGCGGAGGCGTGCTCGCGTCGATCCTGCTGTCGGACGGCCTGATGATGAGCCGGGCTCGACTGCTGCTGCCCGCGTTCGTCCTTCTTCTTCCCGTCGCCCTGCGCATCGCCCGACGCCCGCGCGGCGAGATCCTGGCATTCCTGGCGGTGGCCGCAGCCTTCTCCGGTTGGTTCGGCGCGTACATGCTGACCGTCTTCGAGTACGCAATCTGAAGCGTATTCGTTTCAAACTGCGGGAGCGTACCGCCTGACCGAGTCCTCCACCGCGAGAGTATGTTTGCCCTAATCAATCGGCGAAGAGAGGACCGAAGCAGTATGCCCACCGGACCGACTCGCAGCATGTCGGCGGTGTTCACCCCGCTCCGCTCTGGATCGCTGGTCGATCAGATCAGCGAACGCATCGCCGAGGCCGCCGAGTCAGGCCTGCTGGAGCCGTCCCAGCGGCTGCCCAACGAGGTGGAGTTCGCTGCCGCACTCGGCGTCTCCCCGCTGACGATTCGAGAAGCCCTCGCCCGGCTGCGCGACGCCGAGATCGTCGTGACGACCCGCGGTCGCAACGGCGGCAGCTTCATCTCGCCCGAGCTCGCGCCGTCGACCGAACGCGCCGAGTCCCGCCTCCGCGACACCACCCGCGCCGAACTGACCGATCTCAGCGCACACGTCGAGGCCCTGGCCGCCGGGTGCGCGCGCGCCGCCGCACGGCGCGCGGGCGAACGAGATGTCGAGCAGATGCGCTCGTTCGTCTCGGCCGAGGGATCCGACTCCGCCGAATGGCGTCGACTCGAGACCGAGTTCCTGGTCGAGGTCGCCGCCGCCGGGCGCATCGCGCGCCTGGCTCGCGCACTCATGCAGGCCCAAGCGGAGTTCGGGGTGCTGAGCTTCCTGCCCAACACCGATGCGGAGTTCCGCACCGCAGCCGCCGATCATCGCGAACGACTGATCAACGCCATCGCGTGTCACGGCGAGGCCGAGGCCGAGGATGCGGCCCGGGCGCTCATCGCGCATTCCGCATCGTGGCTGCTGACCCGTCACGCCGAGCTCGTCTGACCCGCCGGAGAGAGGCTTCATGACCGCGCCGCGTAAGACCCCGCCCGAGGTGACCGAGGTGGCCCGATCGCTCACACCGCAGTCCGACCAGGTGCAGCGGTGGGCCGTCACGCTGGGCCGAAGCCTGACCGCTCGGCGCGGACCGCTCACCGGAGCCGCGATCGACCGCATCGTGAAGCCCGACGTCGAGGCCATGCTCGCCGCCGACCCCGACATCGCCGGGGCGGGATTCGTCGCCGCTGAAGGCATCGTCGGAGCCGACCGGAACTACATGGCCTGGTGGCAGGGCCCCGAGGCGGATCGGGTCGACGCGATCGCCAATCTCTCCGCCTCCACGCCGGGCCGCTACCGGGACACCGACTGGTACCGGATTCCGCTCACCTCGGGCCGGTTGACCGTCACCGGACCGTACGTCGACCTGCTGTGCACCGACGGCTTCCTCCTCACGTACACCGCTCCGGTCGAGTGGGGCAGGCCGGAAGGGCCGCTGGGCGTGGCCGGTGTCGACATCGCCATTCCGTCCCTGGAACGCCTACTCGCCCGCAAGCTCGCGGCGGTGTCGGCCACGGCGTCCCTGGTCAACAACGACGACCGCATCATCGTCACGGTCTCCCCGCAGGCGTCACCGGGCGACTTCGCCGAACCCTCCGACCAGCGGTGGACCATCGGTCACGGCCTCTCGGTGATCGCCTGATAATCGAGTCGCCGACGCTGTGACGGCCGTCTGACTTCTAGAATCGACCTCCTAGAACGACGTTGTTCAACGAGCAGAGGACTGACCATGCCGGAGACTCGCACCCGACTCCCTGTCGTGGACATGTCGACGCTCGACGGGACTCCGTCCGGTGGCGAGGCCTTCCGCGCCGCGCTCCGATCCGCGACACACGAGTTCGGCTTCTTCTATCTCGTCGGACACGGGATCGATCGAGAGACCCGCGAGGCGCTCTTCACGACCGCCCGCGACTTCTTCGCCCTCCCGGACACCGAGAAGTTCCGTGTCGAGATGCTCGCCAGCCCGCAGTTCCGCGGGTACACGCGGTTCGGCGGCGAGTACACGCAGGGTGCTGTCGACTGGCGCGAACAGATCGACATCGCCGCTGAATACGAGCCACTCGGCGAGGATCCCGCGTTCCTCCGGCTGGACGGGCCCAATCTCTGGCCCGACGCACTCCCCCGTTTTCGCGAGGTGATGCTCGACTGGCAGCGGCATTGCGGCGACCTCGGGCTGCGCTTGATGCGTGAGTGGGCGGTCAGCCTCGGCGCGGCACCCGACACGTTCGACGAGGCGTTCGCGGAACGCCCGTCGACGCTGTTGAAGGTGGTCCGATACCCGGGCCGCGAGGAGACGCAGGACCGGCAGGGCGTCGGCGCCCACAAGGATCCGGGCGTGTTGACGCTCCTGCTCGTGGAACCCGGCAAGGGCGGCCTGCAGGTGGAGCACGACGGCGAGTGGATCGATGCGCCGCCGGTCGAGGACGCCTTCGTCGTGAACATCGGCGAACTGATGGAGTTCGCCACCGACGGCTACCTCAAGGCGACCATGCATCGCGTGGTGTCGCCGCCCGCAGGCTCCGAGCGACTGTCGGTGCCGTTCTTCTTCAACCCGGCGTTGGCGTCGACCATGCCGCAGATCGCGTTGCCGCCCGAACTGGCCGCCGAGGCGTCCGGCATCACGCAGGACCCCGACAACGTGATCTCGGGAACGTTCGGCGAGAACATGCTGAAGGCCCGGCTGCGGGCACACCCCGACGTCGCCGCGCGGCACCACGACGATCTGCTGGGCTGAGGTCTCGGATGCCCGCACCGGCGGCCACCGCCGCACCCGCACCCCGGCGGACCTGGATCGGCCTCGCCGTCCTGACCCTGCCGGTCCTACTGGTCTCGATGGACTTCTCCGTCCTCTATCTGGCGATGCCGACCATCGTGAACTCGCTGGATCCCACCGCCACCCAGCAGTTGTGGATCCTCGACATCTACGGGTTCATGATCGCCGGCCTGCTCATCACGATGGGCAACATCGGCGATCGCATCGGACGACGACGCATCCTCCTGTGCGGGGCCGCGGTCTTCGGCGGGGCGTCGATCCTCGCCGCTTTCGCCGCCGACCCCGGCGCACTCATCGCCGCCCGCGCGCTGATGGGTCTGGGCGGTGCCACCCTGATGCCCGCCAGCCTCGCCCTCATCGCGAACATGTTCACCGACAGCCGCGAACGCGCCCGCGCGATCGGCATCTGGACCTCGGCGTTCGCCGGCGGCGCGGCGATCGGGCCGGTGCTCGGCGGCCTGCTCCTGCACCAGTTCTGGTGGGGCATCGTCTTCCTCATCAATGTGCCGGTGCTGGCGATCCTGTTCGCCGCCGGGCCGTTCATCCTGCCCGAGTTCCGGGCGACGAGCACCGAGCCGTTCGACATCCTCGGTGTCGCGTTCTCGTTGCTCGGCATCCTCCCGGGCGTGTACGCGGTCAAGGCCCTCGCCACCGCGGGCCCCTCGCCGCAGGCGATCGGCGCAGGCGTCTTCAGCATCGTGATGCTGGCCGTCTTCCTCTGGCACCAGTCCAGGGCCGCGGCTCCGCTGGTGAACCTGAGCCTGTTCAAGAATCCGCTCTTCAGCGCATCCCTGGCCGTCGCGCTGGTCGGCATGATGGCCCAGGGCGGCATCACCTATCTCGCGAACACCTACCTGCAGTCGGTGCTGGGCCACGACGTCTTGGCTGCCGCCCTGGCCGGGCTGCCGATGGCGGTCACCGTCGCCACGTTCTCGATCTTCGCCGACCGTGTCTCGCGGTTGCTGGGGCCACGGTTCGCGCTCGCGGGGTCGGTTCTGTTGGCCGCCGTCGCCAACATCGGTTTCCTGGCCTTGGGCACGTCGTCACCGATCTGGATGTACATGGCCCTCAGCGCGGTGGCCGGCGTCGGATACGGCGTGCAGTTCGCTCTCGTCACCGACGTCGTGGTCGGCGCAGCGCCGCCCGAACAGTCGGGAGCGGCGTCCGGCATCTCCGAGACGAGCTTCGAACTCGGCACCGCACTCGGTCTGGCGCTGCTCGGGTCGCTGTCCACGGCGGTCTTCCTCTCCCACGACGACGGCCACGGCTTCTCCGACTCTCTCGGCGAAACCCTCAAGCGCACAAGCGAACTCGGCGAGGCCGGCGACGCGACGGCCGACGCCGCCAAGGCCGCCTTCGTCGACGGCATGCACGTTTCGGCCACCGCGGGCGGTGCGCTGCTGGCGATCCTCGCCGTCGTCGTGTTCGTCGCGATGCGGAACCCCGCCCGCAGGTGAGGACTTTGGGCGGCGGCGAGCCCGCCGTGAGCGGTGTTATGCTCGAAGACATGCAGCGTGCACTTCTTCTCGGTTGCCGCGGCGGGGTCTGATCCGACCGGCCCTCCGTCGCGGGGCCTCTTTACGCGCCGGTCAACCCCATTCCTTTCCATCAGGAGATTGACCAGATCATGGCACCAGCAGACGCATTCACTTCCGGCCCGAGCCGCATCGTCGAGCCCAACGGCCCCATTCCCGACGACCAGCCCAGCTGGAATCCGCAGCGCAATTCCGCGATGCCCGTGCATCGCTACCGCAGCTTCGAGGCCGAGGTCGAGAAGATCTCGCTGCCCGATCGCACCTGGCCCGACAAGGTCATCGACCGCGCCCCGATGTGGTGCGCCGTCGACCTGCGCGACGGCAACCAGGCGCTGATCGACCCGATGAGCCCGGCGCGCAAGCGCCGCATGTTCGACCTCCTGGTCCGCATGGGCTACAAGGAGATCGAGGTCGGCTTCCCGTCGGCCAGCCAGACCGACTTCGACTTCGTCCGCGAGATCATCGAGGACGGCGCGATTCCCGACGACGTCACCATCCAGGTGCTGACGCAGTCGCGCCCGGAGTTGATCGCCCGCACCTTCGAGGCCTGCGCCGGCGCCCAGAACGTGATCGTCCACTTCTACAACTCCACGTCGGTGCTGCAGCGGCGCGTGGTGTTCCGCGCCGACAAGGCGGCGATCACCAAGATCGCCACCGACGCCGCCGAACTGTGCCTGGAAGAGGCCAAGAAGTACCCGGACACCAATTGGCGTTACGAGTACTCGCCCGAGAGCTACACCGGGACCGAGCTGGAGTACGCCCGGGACGTCTGCGACGCCGTCTCCGCGGTCATCGCGCCGACCCCCGAGAAGCCGCTGATCCTGAACCTGCCCGCCACGGTCGAGATGGCCACGCCGAACGTCTACGCCGACTCGATCGAGTGGATGCACCGCAATCTGGCACGCCGTGATTCGATCATCCTGAGCCTGCACCCGCACAACGACCGCGGCGAGGGTGTCGCGGCGGCCGAGCTGGGCTACATGGCAGGCGCCGACCGCATCGAGGGCTGCCTGTTCGGCAACGGCGAGCGCACCGGCAACGTCTGTCTGGTGACCCTGGGCATGAACATGTTCAGCCGCGGCGTCGACCCGCAGATCAACTTCGCCGACATCGACGAGATCCGCCGCACCGTCGAGTACTGCAACCAGCTGAACGTCCCCGAGCGCCACCCCTACGGCGGCGACCTGGTCTACACCGCCTTCTCCGGCAGCCACCAGGACGCCATCAACAAGGGCCTGGACCAGATGAAGATCGACGCCGACGAGGCCGACAAGGACGTCGACGACATCCTCTGGCAGGTGCCGTACCTGCCCATCGACCCGAAGGACGTCGGCCGCAACTACGAGGCCGTCATCCGCGTCAACAGCCAGTCCGGCAAGGGCGGCGTCACCTACATCATGAAGGCCGACCACGGCCTGGAGCTGCCTCGTCGCCTGCAGATCGAGTTCAGCCGCGAGATCCAGAAGCTCACCGACGGCGAAGGCGGCGAGGTGAACGCGAAGGCGATGTGGGACGTCTTCGCCCGCGAGTACCTGGAGCCGATCAACCCGCTGGAGCGCATGCGCCAGCGCGTCGACGCCGCAGAGACCGACGACGGTGAGGACTCGGTGACCGCCGTGGTCCGCGTCGACGGCGTGGAGAAGGAGATCTCCGGCTCGGGCAACGGACCGCTCGCCGCGTTCGTCGACGCCCTGTCGACGATCGGCTACGACGTCCGGGTCCTGGACTACTCCGAGCACGCGATGACCGCGGGCGGCGACGCCGAGGCGGCCAGCTACGTGGAAGCCGAGATCAACGGCGAGACGGTGTGGGGCGTCGGCATCGCGCCGTCGATCACCACCGCCAGCCTGCGAGCCGTGGTCTCTGCGGTGAACCGCGCATTCCGCTCGCCGACGGTCGTGGAAGAGGCCGCCGAGGGCGCGCGCACCTGGGCGCCGTAAGGCAGCCGAGCCTGCGTCACCCGTCGGTCTCGCGGTCGGCCAGGTACAGGGCCCGCGCCTGCCTCGCGTTGCGTCCACGCAGGTCCCGTAGCAGGTCGGCGGGGATCTCCAGGAACTCGTAGTCGGCATCGAGACCGCCGAGCGCTAGGGCCAGCCACCCGGGATCGTCGACGTGCATGACCACCAGCGCCCCGTCGGCGTGCGCGGCCACCTCCGACCACCGCCCGATCTGGTGTCGCACCGCGTCGGGGTCGGCGTGCACGACGGCGCGGACGCGCTGGTGATCGCGTCCATGCCTCAGCCCGGCCCGGACGTAGGCGGCGGGATCGCCACCGGGAACCGCGCGCGGGGCAAAGCGCCGCTTCTGCGGCTTCGCGTCCCGCAGTCGGTCGAGCCGGAAGGTGCGCCAGTCCTGCCGGTCGAGATCGTAGGCCAGCAGGTACCAGCGACGTCCCACCGGAACCAGGCGCAGCGGCTCGGTGCGACGCGCCCCGGGCGCGCTGCCCGACCGTTCTCCGGGCGCGTAGGTGAAGGTCAGTTCGGTGGCGTCGCGACAGGCGAGTGCGACGGTCGTCAAGGTCTCGGCGTCGATCGGCGGTGCCTGGTACTCGCCGGGCAGCACCACGCTCATCGCCCGCAGCGCGTCGGCTCGGCGCTGCAGCTTGGGCGGCAGCACCTGCATCACTTTGGCCAGCGCCCGCACCGAGGCCTCCGCCAGGCCGGCCGCGGACCCCGATGCCGCGGTGCGCAGCGCGCTGACGATGGCGACCGCCTCCTCCTCGTCCACCACCAGCGGCGGCAACGACCCGCCGGGAGCCAGCTGATACCCGCCGCCGGTCCCCCGCACCGATTCCACCGGGTAACCCAGTTCCCGGAGGCGTTCGACGTCCCGACGCACCGTCCGCTCCGTGGTCCCGAGCCGATCGGCTAGCTCGATCGCCGACCACAACCGGTGCGCCTGCAGCAGCGCGAGCAGCTTCAGAGTGCGTGTCGTCGTATCGGCCATACCTGCATGATGCAGCATTCACCGGTCAGATTCTGTCCGGAAGTATTCACCGTTCTTCCGGACCGATTCGGTCCACAACGATTCCTACCGTCATGAGTACCGAAACCCCGATCCCACCGCAGGGAGGCTCTCATGTCAGTCAATTCACCCACGTCGTCCTCGCCGGCCCCACCCCCGTCCTCGATTCAGTCCCCGCCGTCCGCGGGCGTCGCCGATCCACCGATCGGTGCCCGGGCCCGGACGATCGCTCTGATCTGTCTGCTGGCCGCGTCGTTCATGGAACTGATGGACGCGACGGTGGTGAACGTCGCGCTCCGCACGATGAGCGACGACCTCGGGGCGTCCGCGACGGCGATGTCGTGGGTGGTGGCGGGCTATCCGCTCGCCTACGCGATCGGCCTGATCCTGGGCGCCCGACTCGGCGACCGGTACGGCAGGCGCAGACTGTTTCTGATCGGCCTCGTGGCCTTCGGCGCATCGTCGCTGCTGTGCGGCCTCGCCCTGTCCCCGAGCTCCCTCGTGGTGTTCCGGATCCTGCAGGGCGCCGCGGCGGCGCTGATGATCCCGCAGGTCCTGACCAACATCCAGGTGCTCTATCCGCCCGCCGAACGCGGCCGCGCCATGGGGTTGTTCACCTCGATCATCGGCATCGCCGCCGTCGCAGGCCCCGTCCTCGGCGCATTCATCACCGACGGCGACTGGTTCGGACTGTCCTGGCGCCCGGTGTTCCTCATCAACGTGCCGGTGGCCGTGATCGCGCTGATAGCCGCCCGGATCTTCATCCCGGAGACCTTCGCCGAACGCCCGGCGCCGATCACCCCGGGGTCGGTGGCCCTTCTCGGCGGATCGCTGGCCGCGATCATGGCGCCGATCACCCTCGGCCCCGAGAACGACTGGCCCGCGTGGGGGTTCGCGGTGATGGCGGCGGGAGCGGCCGGACTCGTCCTGTTCGCCAGGCGCCAGCTGACTTCGGCACGAAACGGCGTGGAGCCGCTGGTCCCGCCCGCCGTGTTCGCGACGCGATCGTTCCGCACCGGCCTCGCCGCTTTCACCGCATTGAGCATTCCGACCGGCGGCTTCTTCCTGATTCAGTCGCTGCACGTGCAGGCGTCGCACGGATGGTCGGTGCTGCACACCGGTCTGATGTGGATCCCGTTCTCCCTGGCGGTCCCGGTGTTCGCCGGACTCTCTGCGACGATCCTCGCCGCCCGTTTCGGCAAGCGGGTGCTGCAGGTCGGCGCCTGGGTGTTCGTCGTCGGCCTGACGACGTTGATCACCGCGGACACTTCAACCCACCCCGCGCTGTGGTTCACCGTCGCGCTGGTGATCGCCGGCGCGGGCTTCGGACTGATCGTCGGCGCCGCCGGGCTGCTGGTCCTCAACGACGTCCCCGTCACCCTGGCCGGCGCTGCCTCGGGCGTCTTCAACACCATGCAGGCGCTGTCGGTCGCCCTGGGCGCCGCCGCCCTCGGCACCGTCTACGCCTCGGTCACGGAGTCGAGCGGCCTCGCCGACGGCTACCGCGTCGCGATGCTCGCCATGATCGGACTCGTAGTGGTGGGCGGCGTGATTGCTCAGGCGATGCCGAAGCAGATCGTCGTCTCGCCCGAGTAGCATCGGCTGTCGTGCGAAGTAGACTGCGGGTCGGGGCTGCGGTGTCGGCAGGGATCATCCTCGCGACACTGCTCTCAGCGTGCGGAAAGGCACCGTCCGATTTCGACGCGCTGGCGAGAAAGGTCGACACCGTCCCGTACTCGCGGTTCGACGATGCAGGCAAGGACCACATCTACGACAGCCGCATCTTGCGGATGGACCTGCGCTCGTTGCCGATCTCCGGCTCGTCGCTCGGCATCGCGAGAGACCGTTGGCCTGCCCTCTCCTTCGGTCCGGGGCTCCTGCTCGCCTTCGACGGTCCCAGCGGGCGCTCTACCAGCCGTGCGGTCACCGTCAGTATCACCACCGATACCGACGGTGTCGTCAACTGGGTCCACGCCAACCGTTCGCTCCCCGCCGACGAGCTCATCGCCGAACTGCGCCGCGGGGTCGAGGACTGGGGTCTACCCCGCGACGACGTCGAGGCGTTGATAGCGGACCTGCATCGTCATCTCGCGCCGGGCTGCCCCGAGGTAGTGCCCAAACTGATCGCCGATTGCTCACTCGGGAGCGACACGACTGGTGTCGCACCGTCGGGCATCGTCGCCCACGTGGAAGTCCGCCACGACGGTGACGACCTGATACAGATCAGTTACAAATTGCCGTTGTCGCCCGCCTACTACACGCCGAGCGCGCTCACGACGATCCGCACGACCGGCCGCCTCCCCCGACTGACCCCGGCAGGCGAGTGACCTATCCGACCGCGCGGACCGCCGCGGCGACCGCCTCGCCCATCCGGATCACCGAGGCGTTCGCGGCCGGGCTCAGCGCCGCCATGTTGAGGAAACCGTGGATCATGCCGCCGGAGCGCTCGACGGTCACCGGGACCCCGGCCTTCTCCAGGGCGTCGGCGTACTCCAGCCCCTCGTCGCGCAGTGGGTCGAAGCCCGCGACGATCACGTGTGCGGGGGCCAGCCCGGAGAGGTCGTCGGCCAGCAGCGGCGACACCCGCGGATCCGACAGCTGCTCGCGCGACTCGAGGTAGGTGTCGCAGAAGTAGTCGATCTGGGCCTCGGTGAGGAAGTAGCCGGTGGAGAACTCGTGGATCGACTCGCGCTTGCGCGACATGTCGACGACCGGATAGATCAGCAGCTGCAGGCAGGGCACGACGGCTTCGCCCTTCACCTGCTGCGCGACCACCGCGCTGAGATTTCCGCCCGCCGAGTCGCCCGCGACGACGACCGCATTCGGGTCGATGCCCCACTCGGGCGCCTTCTTGACGGCGAAGCGCCACGCGGCGAGGCAGTCGTCGACTGCCGCCGGAAACTGATGCTCGGGCGCGAGGCGGTAGTCGACGGACAGCACGTCCGCGCCCGACGAGACCGCGAGCGCACGGACCGCGGAGTCATGGCTCGCCCGACTGCCGAGAACAAAGCCGCCGCCGTGGAAAAACACGATGAGGCCGCGGCCGGTGCCGTCGACGCTGTACCGAGTGGCGGGCACCGGTCCGGCGTCGGTCTCGATGATCAGGTCCTCTTCGACCGCGAAGGCGTCGAAGCTCTGCGCCATCATCACGCTGTTCAGCTCGAGCGTGTGCCGCGAGACGTCGACCGACTTGCCGACGAGGGCGAGCGAAGGAATGTAGGCCGATGCCGTCGCGACCAGGGCCATCGCCGGATCGAGACGGTCGCCGTCACTGTTGACCGTGGTGAGTCGCGACATCGCTTTCAGCAGCGGTGCCGGGACCTTGCCCGCGCCTCGCAGGACCGATTGCTGGATCTTGAAACGAAGGGGCAGCTTCACTGCTGTTGCGCGACTCACAGTGCCGAACCTATCACCGACCGTTGGAACGGTCACTCCTCGACGCATCCGGTCCCCGGCCGAACCGGGCACTCCCGCGGATGTGGGAAACTCGTGGAATGCCGGAAGCCACTCGCCTACCCGTCCGTACCCGCGCGGCGCTCGCCGCCGCGGCCTCGGCCCGCTGGGCCTCGCGCACCGCCGGTCGCGGTAAAGGCTCGATGATCGGCGGCCTGATCGCCGAGAAGATCGACCCGCGGATCATGTCGCGCCTCGCCGCCGGCCGCACCACCGCCCTGATCACCGGGACCAACGGCAAGTCGACCACCACGCGGATGACCGCGGCCGCCCTCGCCGAACTCGGCGACGTGGCCACGCAGGCCGACGGCGCGAACATGGACGCGGGCATCATCGCCACGCTGAGCCTGCAGCGCGACGCCCGGATCGCGGCGCTCGAGGTGGACGAACTGCACGTCGCGAACGTCGCCGCCAACACCTCCCCCGCGGTGTTCACCCTGCTGAACCTCTCGCGCGACCAGCTCGACCGCGTCGGCGAGATCAACATCATCGAGCAGAGCCTGCGCGGCGCCGTCGCCGCTCATGCGGATGCCGTCGTCGTCGCCAACTGCGACGACGTGCTGGTCACCTCCGCCGCGTTCGACGCACCGAACGTCGTCTGGGTGGCCGCCGGATCGAGCTGGGTCGGCGACTCCGTCAGCTGCCCCCGCTCCGGCGAACCCGTGGTCCGCAGCGCCGACGACTGGTACTCCACCGGACGCGAGGACTTCCGCCGCCCGACCCCGCAGTGGTGGTTCGACGACGACAACATCTACGGCCCCGACGGCTTCTCCGCACCGATGACGCTGAGCGTTCCCGGACGCGCGAACCGCGGCAACGCCACTCAGGCCGTCGCGACCGCCGTGGCCATGGGCGCCGACCCGGCGTCGGCGGTCAAGGCCGTCGGCACGGTCGGCAACGTAGCGGGCCGCTACGGCACCGTCGAACTCGGCGGTCATCGCATCCGCACCCTGCTCGCCAAGAACCCCGCAGGCTGGCAGGAAGCGCTGTCGATGATCGACGAGACCGCCGACAGCCTGGTGATCGCGGTCAACGGCCAGGTGCCCGACGGCGAGGACCTCTCCTGGCTGTGGGACGTGCGCTTCGAGGCCTTCGAGCAGGCCAAGGTGATCGCGGCGGGCGAGCGCGCCGCCGACCTCTCGGTGCGGCTGCTGTACGCGGGCGCCGAGCACACGGTCGTCGACAGCACCTTCGACGCCATCGCGTCGTGCCCGCCGGGACGCGTGGAGGTCCTGGCCAACTACACCGCGTTCCGCGACCTGAACGTCGCACTGGAACGGGCGGGCGCAACGCCTGCCGCCATGGAGGGGAACGCCTGATGAGTGAATCGACCCTGCGCATCGGCCTGGTCCTGCCCGACGTGATGGGCACCTACGGCGACGGCGGCAATGCCCTGATCCTGCGGCAGCGCGCACGCATGCGCGGCCTGGACGCCGAGATCGTCGAGATCACGCTCGACGACGAGGTCCCCGAGTCGCTCGACGTCTACACGCTCGGCGGTGCCGAGGACAACGCCCAGCGTATCGCCACCCGCCACCTGCAGCGGTACCCCGGCCTGCAACGCGCCGCCGAGGCCGGTCGGCCGGTTCTGGCGATCTGCGCGGCCATCCAGGTGCTCGGCCACTGGTACGAGACGTCGGCCGGCGAGCGGGTCGCGGGCATCAGCATGCTCGACCTCACGACCTCCCCGCGCGAGGCCCGGGCCATCGGCGAGTTGGTGACCACCCCGGTGCTCGGCGGGCTGTCGCAGCCGCTGTCGGGATTCGAGAACCACCGCGGCGGCACCGTGCTCGGCAGCGCGGCCAAGCCGCTCGGCAGGGTGCGCAACGGCGTCGGCAACGGCGACGGCTCGGGTGTCGAAGGCGCGGTGCAGGGCAGCGTGATCAGCACGTACATGCACGGCCCGGTGCTGGCGCGCAATCCCGAACTCGCCGACTACCTCCTGGAGCGGGCCACCGGCACCGCGCTGGCCCCACTCGACCTCCCGCAGGTGGAGCGGCTGCGCCGGGAGCGGATCGCCGCGGCGCAGTAGCCCGCCTCGCGCGTCGGGAGCCGTGCCACCGGTGACCCGATCTGACGGCAGTGTCCGTCAGGCGGTTTCCCGGCGCAGGGTGAACAGGAACGGCCGGTCGATGGCACGGAAGTCCATCGCACCGATCACCGTGTCGTCGTCGACCTTCCGGAAATGATCGTTGATCGGCAGTGCGTCGTAGCTCATGGTGGCCGTGACGACGCCCCGGTACTCCACCGGGCGCAGACGCGCCGCGGGCTTGGTGGTCCGCGCCAGGCGAAGGACGCGTGCCGAGAGCGCACTCACCGTTCGGTTCTCCAGGAGCGGGGTGAGGGAGACGGCCGCCTTCATCGGCAGCAGCGCCGGGTTGACGCTGAAGAGCTTCGGTCGAGTCCCGAAGATCAGCGGGTGCACGGCGTCGACGCTGTCGAAGCGCTTGCCGTGCCAGCCGGTGGCCTCCAACATGCCGTCCATCGGGTGGTCGGTGGCCAGCCCGCCGCCGCGCCAGGCGCCCAGCATGTCGTCGACCGCGACCGCCGGGCACGCGTCGAAGAAGGCCAGCGCGTCGTCGAGTGTCGCCGACCGCTCGAGCTCTTCCAGCCGGGCCAGGCGCTGCCCCGCCGCCATCGTGGAATCCGCTGCTATGGAATCCGCCGCCATGGAATCCGCTGCCGTGGAATCCGTCATGGTCTACCGCCTTTGTCGAAACACCTTTGTCGAAACGGGATCGTTCCCCAACGGTAGTGCGGCGCGCTCACTCGGCTTCGAGCACCTCGCAACGGTCGCGGGTTCCGTCGATCGCGAACCAGCCCTCCTCGAACTGCTGCCACGCAACCAAGTGATCGCGGTCCGCCTCGCCGTCGCGCGCGACGGTCCGGGCCAACCGATCGTCGGACGACGGACCGTCCAGCCAGAATCGATGGGCGAATCGATGCGCCGAACTGCGCCGGGCCGACGTGACGCCCTCGATGATCAGCAGCGGCTGCCACCGGATCCAGGTCTCCGGCCCGATCTCCGGTCGACCGTCCACCCAGATGCGGGGCCGGTAGAAGTAGTCGTGGCGGCGTTCGAACGCGCGGATCAGATCGCGTTCCAATTCGGGCCACCACGACGCGGGATCGTCCCAGGTGGCGTAGTCGTCGGTGCTGATCAGCACGCTGGAGCGTCCGCGGTCGGCCAGCGCCCGAACCAGCTCCGCGGCGAAGGTGCTCTTGCCCGCGCCGGACGGCCCGTCGATGGCGACGATCCCGTCGGTGAGTCCGTAGCGGACGGCGACGTCGTTCGCCAGCCACGCCCAGTCGCCTGGCGACGGATCGGCGTGCACCGCAGCGGAGCCTGCCACCGTCAGACGAGGATTCGACGGCCCGACAGCGCCCGGCCCAGCGTCAGTTCGTCGGCGAACTCCAGGTCGCCGCCCATCGGCAGGCCCGAAGCCAGACGGGTGACCGACAGCCCCGGGAAGTCCTTGAGCATGCGAAGCAGATAGGTCGCCGTCGCCTCGCCCTCGGTGTTCGGGTCGGTGGCCACGATGATCTCCGAGACGTCCTGCCCGTCCGGCTGATCGCCGAGACGACGCAGCAGTTCACGGATCCGGAGTTGATCCGGACCGATGCCCGACAACGGATCGAGGGCGCCGCCGAGGACGTGATAGCGGCCGTCGAACTCCTTGGTCCGCTCGATCGCGTAGATGTCCTTCGGCTCCTCCACCACGCAGATCTTGGTGACGTCGCGGCGCGCGTCCCCGCAGATCCGGCACAGCTTCTCGGCCGCGACGTTGCCGCATTCCACGCAGAAGGTGACGTCGTCGCGCACGTGGCCGAGCGCCGAGATCAATCGGTCGATCTCGACGTTCTCGCCCGCCAGCAGGTGAAAGGCGATCCGCTGGGCGCCCTTGGGGCCCAGGCCGGGGAGCTTCGCGAGCTGGTCGATGAGATCTTGAATCGGGCCTTCGTACATGGTGGTGCCGTCAGCCCAGTCCGGGCATGCCGCCTGCCAGCGGTCCCATCTTCTCCGAGACCAACTCGTCGCGGCGCGCGGCGAGATCGGCGAGCGCACCGATAACCAGGTCCTGCAGCGTCTCGATGTCCTCCGGGTCGACCACGTCGCGCGAGATCTCGACGGCGGTGATGTCGCCGGTGCCGTTGCCGGTCACCTTGACCAGGCCGTTGCCGGCCGTGCCGGTCACCTCGGCCGCAGCGATCTCCTGCTGGGCGGACTCCATCTGCGTCTGCATCTGCTGAACCTGGGCGAGCAGCCCGGCCATGGGATTCTCGCCGTCGGCTCCGCCGCCGAACAGTGCGCTGGGATCGAATGCATCAGTCACAGTCATCAGGGTAGTCGGTCCATGCCGAGGAGCCTTTCGACGTGCCCGGCGAGTTCGTCGATGTCGGTGTCGCTGTCGGCCGCCAGCGCGAACGAGACCACCTCGTCGCCGAACAGTCGCGCGGCCTGCGGGACCAGCGCGAACTCGAACCGGTCGGCGCCCACCCGTCGCCACGCCTGCACGCCCGCGAAGACCGGCGCGCTGGCCCCGGTCGTGATGCAGTACTCACCCGCGCGCGGGCTTCCGGGGAGGTCGCGCTGCAGTTGAAAACAGGCGTCGGACTCCTCGTCCAAGAAGACGACGGCCTCGCAGCCCAGGTCCGTGTGCCGTTCGTAGGAACCGATGATCGCCATGCCCGCGAGGGTACGCGGATCAGCGTGCCGAGTTGAACCGGCGCGGCTCGCCGGTGAACGGGTCGTCGAACTCCAGCTCGGCGGCGATCAACCGCAGCGGCGTCGAGAAGTCCCCGCGTTCGGGGGCCGTCGCGAGGTCGGCGTCGACGTCCGGGTACAGCGGGTCACCCAGGATCGGCACGCCGAGGCCGGCCATGTGCATCCGCAATTGGTGGGTGCGGCCGGTGGTCGGATGCAGCAGGTACTCGCCGACGCCGCCGTCGAGCGTGCGGGCCAGGGTGATGTCGCTGATCGCGTTGACCGCACCGGCGACCACCTGCGCGCGGAGATCGCCCGCGGTCTTCACGATGCGATTCTCCACCCGGACGCCTGCGGCCAGCGACGGATCGACGGGCGCCAGCGCGCGATAGGCCTTGCGCACTCGGCGCTCGGCGAAGAGTTCCTGGTAGGCCGCCCGCACCTCGCGGCGACGGGTGAACAACAGCACGCCCGCGGTCAGCCGGTCGAGCCGATGCGCGGGTGCCACCTCGTCGGAGTCGAGTTGCCGGCGCAGTCGGACCAACGCGGTCTGCGCCACGTGCGCGCCGCGCGGCATCGTCGCCAGGAAGTGCGGTTTGTCGACCACCACGAGATCGTCGTCGAGGTGCAGGATCGGCATCTCGAACGGGACGTCGAACTCCCGCGGAAGGTCGCGGTACAGGTACACCGACACCGGTCTGGTGACCGGACTGTCGAGGTTCACCGGACCGCCGTCGGCGTCGACGAGCTCGCCCGCGGCCGCCCGCTGTCGGAGGTCGGCGTCCGTCAGGCCCGCCAACGACGGCGCGGCCAGCAGCGAGTCGACGACCGCCCACGGCCGGACACCGTTTCCGTGGAGTCCAGTGTCGGGCAGACGCAACACCACCCGGGTGGCATCGATGCCATCCCGGGCGGCAAGCGGTTTGACGCGACGGCGTCCCCGACGGCTCAGCTCAGCCCTCGAGTCGAGTCTTGAGGTTGGTGAGCTGCGCGGTCTGGATCCGGCTCAGGCCCTTGGGCGCGAAGGTCCGCTCGAAGAAGCCGCCGATGCCGGTGGCACCCTTCCACGAGGTGCTGACGTCGACTTGCGAACCGGTACCGGACGGGGTGACGCGGTAGGTGGTCACCAGCGTCGAGTTGCGGTCGGTCTCGGTGATCGTGTCACCGCTGACGGTCACATCGGCGGTCACGTCGCGCTGACGCTTCTCGGTGGCCTGCAGGATCCAGTGGACCACGGTTCCCGCACCGGTGCCGCCCGACTCGACGCGGAAGTCGCGGTAGTTCTCCGGGAGGATCGCCGGACGCACCGTCGCGTAGTCGGCGAGAGCCGCGCTGACCGTTTCCGGGGCTGCATTGATGGCGATGCTCGCGGTGGCTGTTACCTGTCCCACTTGTGGTGGCTCCTTTGGGTTGT
>NZ_JAAYXO010000114.1 GCF_012515855.1 Gordonia sp. (in: high G+C Gram-positive bacteria) | reverse complement strand
TGTTTGCGCAGGTCAGAGCCACCCCCACGCTGATCGAGTGCCGCTGCGGCGCGGAGCCCGCATCGGTTTATCGAGATCGCCCTGCGCGCCGTCGCTCCGGTCTCGATTTTGAGCGGGTTCGCTGCGCTCACTCGCCGACTCGACCAACAGGGGAAGGCGCCTTCAGCGTCGCTCACTCGCCGGCTCGCCCCACGCTGATCGAGTGCCGCTGCGAGCGAAGCCCGCAACGGTTTATCGAGATCGCCCCCGCGCGCCGTCGCTCCGGTCTCGATTGTGGGCGGGTTCGCTGCGCTCACTCGCCGACTCGACCAACAAGGGGGAGGCGCGCCCGCGGCTTCACGCACTCGTGCCCGACGTTGATCGAGTGCCGCTGCGAGCGAAGCACGCAACGGTTTATCGAGATCACCCCCGCGCGTGGTCGCTTCGGTCTCGATCTTGGGCGGATTCGCTGCGCTCACTCGCCGACTCGACCAACAGGGGGAGGCACCTTCGGCTGCGCTCACTCGCCGACTCGACCAACAGGGGCCGACTCGACCAGCAGGGGCCGACTCGACCAGCGGGGCGAGGTGCCTCGTCTACGACATGGTCGGGAAGGGCGGGAGGTCCGGGGTGAAGAGCCAGTCCTGCCAGATGTCGCCCAACGGGGCCTTGGTGAAGGTCGAGGCCAGGGCGATGAAGTCTTCGGTGGTGACACAGCGGTAGGCGTACTTCTCGGTCCACCGGCGGAGGAGGGCGAAGAAGTCGCCGTCGCCGATGCGTAAGCGCAGGGCGTGCAGGGTCATGGCGCCGCGCTTGTAGACCCAGTCGTCGAACATCGTGCGTGCGCCCGGGTCGGCGAGCGGCATCCGCACTGGCGACGCTGCCAGCTTGGCGTAGTAGTGGTGGGCCCATTCGTCGGCGGACTTGCCGCCGGAGTGCTGACTCCACAGCCACTCCGCGTAGCAGGCGAAACCCTCGTGCAGCCAGATATCGCGCCAGCGGGCCACCGTCACCGAGTTTCCGAACCACTGATGCGCGAGCTCGTGGGCCACCAGTCGCTCGTGCTCCAAGGTGCCGTCGCAGTGGTTGGCGCCGAACGTCGAGAAGCCCTGTGATTCGAGTGGGATCTCGAGGTCGTCCTCGGTGACGACAGCCGTGTACTCGGGGAACGGATACGGGCCGAACATCTCGGTGAAGGCCTTGATCATCTGCGGCTGCCGGCCGAAACTGACGTCGAACTGAGCGCTCAACTTCGGGGGGATCAACCCGTGCATGGGCACTGGTCCGTCGGTCATGGTGCGCCGCTCGTACTGACCGATCTGAATGGCGGCGAGGTAGGTCGCCATCGGCTCCACCTGCTCGTACACCCAGGTGGTCTGTGCCGCGCGTCGACGGCTCGAGACCAGACGGCCGTTGGCCAGTGCGTAGTACGGCGAGTCGGTGGTGATCTCGATCCGGAAGGGAGCTTTGGCCTCGGGATGGTCGTCGCACGGGAACCACGAGGGCGCCCCGTTGGGCTGGTTGGCGCAGAGCGAGCCGTTCTCCAACTCCTCCCAGCCGACCGTTCCCCAGTCGGTGCGGACCGGTCGAGGGGTACCGGAGTAGCGGACCTCCACGGTCATCGCGCCGCCGGTGGGCACGGGTGAGGCGGGCGTGATCGTCAGCTTGCCGAACCGGTGGGTGTAGCGGACGCGTCGACCGTTGACCGTCACCCGCTCCACCCGCATGCCCGAGCTGAGGTCGAGGCTGAAGCGGGTCAGATGCTCGTACGACGACGCGGTGATCGTCACGGTGCCCGACAACCGGTTGCTGTTGACCTTGTATTCGAGCGCTAGGTCGTACCGAGAGACGCGGTACCCGAGGTTGCCGCTGCGAGGCAGGTAAGGATCCAGTTCGTGCGACGCCGCGCTGAGAGTGGGCGCATGCCACGTGGTCTTCCCGAGTTTGCCGGGCACAGCAGCCTTCCTATCGGTTCGGTCGGTGAGTCGAGCCTACCGCCGGTGGGCGGTCGCGGCCGCACGGGTCATCGCGGCCACGGAGCGATCGGATTGCCCTGCCATCGGGTGTGGTCGGGGACGACGTCGCCGCGCATCACCAACGACGCCGGTCCGACGGTCGCCGACACCCCGACGCCCGACGCCGGGAGCGCCACGCAGTGCGGTCCGAGGGTCGCGCCGGGGGCCAGGGTGACGGTGTCGATGGCCATGACGCGGTCGTGGAACAGATGCGTTTGGACCACGCAGCCGCGCTGAACGGTGGCGCCGTCGCCGAGTTCGACGAGGTCGGCCTCGGGGAGCCAGTACGACTCGCACCACACGCCGCGACCGATCTTGGCACCGAGAGACCGGAGCCAGAGGTTGAGGACGGGGGTCCCTGCCGCGGCATTGGCGAACCAGGGGGCCGCGACCGTCTCGACGAACGCGTCCGACAACTCGTTGCGCCAGACGAACGAGCTCCACAGCGGGTGCTCCGCCGCGTGAATCCGCCCGACCACTGTCCACTTGGCGACGGTGGCGATGAGCCCCGCCAGCGCGCCGGCCGTCAGCAGAATGAGGCCGCTGCACAGTGCCGCGACCACCACGCCCCATTTGACGGCGAACGTCTGGAGGGCGAAGAGCACGGTGATGCCGATGCCGAACGAGACCATCACCGCGAGGATGCGGAGCGTCTCGACGGTCGCGCGGGCGGCGCGCAGTCCGCGCGACGGCGTGAAGGTGCGCGACGTGTCGTTCTCGGACGCGGTGCGTCGGAGTCGAACCGGCGGGCTGCCGAGCCAGCTGGAACCGCTCTTCGACTTGACCGGCGCCGACGACAGCACCGCGACGAGGGAGTTCTTCGGCAGCTTGCGCGACGGAGCGACCATCCCGGAGTTGCCGAGGAACGCGCGTTTGCCGACCTTGGCCTCACCGACGCGCATCCAGCCGCCGCCGAGCTCGTACGACGCCATCAGGGTGTCGTCGGCCAGGAACGAATGGTCGCCGACAGTGGTGAACTTCGGGATCACCAGGGCTGTGGAGATCTCGGTGCCCTTGCCGATCCGGGCGCCGAGAGCGCGGAACCACCACGGCGTCAGCAGGCTCGCGTACAGCGGGAACAGATAGGTGCGTGCGGCGTCCATCAGCCTGCCGGTGCTCCACACCTGCCAGCCGATGCGCGACCGAACCGGGTGGACGCCGGAGGTCATGCCGATCGAGAGCAGTCGGACCGCGATCAGGATCAGGAGCGCGAACACCGCCATCGCGACCAGTGCGGCGACCGGTGCGAGAGCGATCCCGCGGATCGCGGCGTCACGCATGCGCTCGGCGGGCAGCGCCCAGGCGCCGATCACGGCGAGGCCCGCGGCCAGCGAGACCAGTGGGATGCCGGAGATCAGCAGGGCGGTGAGGGCGTAGATCGGCACCCACCACTTGCGCTGCGGCGGCCGATGGTCGGGCCACTGGGTCTTCGCCTTGCCGACCTTGATGGCGGGGGAGCCCGACCACCGCTGGCGGGGCTTCACCCGGCCGCGCACCGCGGAACCCGGATCGATGACGGACTCTCGACCGATCACTGCGCCGGGGAACAGCGTCGACCTCGATCCGACGGTGGCGCCGGCCTTCACGACGATCTGCCCGATGATGAGTTCGTCGCCGTCGAGCCACCATCCGGCGAGGTCGACCTCGGGTTCGATGGCCGCGCCGTCGCCGATCTCCAAGAGACCGGTGACCGGAGGCAGCGAGTGGAGATCGACGCCGTCGCCGATCTTGGCGCCGAGGGCGCGGGCCAGCGTGGGCAGCCACGGGGCGCCCGAGAGGTTGTACGCACCGCTCGCCTGCATCAGCCGCTCGGCCAGCCACAGGCGGACGTGCACGGAACGACCGCGCGGGTAGGTCCCGGGCCTGACGCCCGCCAGCAGCAGTCGGGCGCCGGCCGCGGCCAGAACGAGGCGGCCGAACGGCGTGACGAAGACGATGAACGCCGCGATCAGCACCCACCAGTTCACCTGGATCAGCCAGGGCGCGGAGTAGCCGAGGGCATCGGCGACGCTGCGGCCGACGTTGTTGGCGACGCCGAGCCAGGTGATCCACTGGATGCCGGTCAGGGTGGCGAGGGGGATCGATGCCGCAGCCTGCACGAACCCGGTGGCGAGCGGCACCGGCGCCACCTCGCGCGGCGTGACGCCCGCAGCCGGGTCACGCGCCTCGAGGAGCTCGGCCAGCGACCCGAGCCGCGGATGGTCGTACAGGTCGGCGACGGTGATCTCCGGGTAGCGAGCTCGCAGCGCCGTCACCAGCTGCGCCGCAGACAG
>NZ_JAAYXO010000113.1 GCF_012515855.1 Gordonia sp. (in: high G+C Gram-positive bacteria) | reverse complement strand
GCGCGGTCGTCGACCACCACCACCAGCGCGCGCGGTGTCACGATTCCCTGAACCGCTGCCTCGGCTTCGTTCTCTACGGCCTCAAGCATTCATCAACCCTTCCTCGAACGGCGTCGGCGTTGCGCCGACAGACAGCCGGTACGCGCCCGCTCAGCTGGTGCCGAGCTTCACATCGACAGACTTGCTCTGCCCTCCCACGGAGTACGTGATCTTCACGGTATCGCCCGGGGCATGCGAACGGATAGAGGCCACGAGCGCGTCCGACGACGAGATCTTCCGGTCGTTGACCTGAGTGATCACCGCGCCCTCGGGAATACCCGCCTGCTTGGCAGCGCCGTTGTCGACCACGTTGACCACCTGTGCGCCCGGCACGTTGATGTCGGCGCTCGGCCGCACGTTGACGCCGAGGCTGGCCTGCTTGGCGGTGCCGCCGTCGCGAATGGCGTTGGCGATGCGCATGGCCTGGTCGACCGGGATCGCGAAGCCCAGGCCGATGCTGCCCGCGGTCTCCGACGATCCGTTCACCGTGGCGATGGCGGAGTTGATACCGATCAACGCGCCGTTCGCGTTCACCAGCGCGCCGCCGGAGTTGCCGGGGTTGATGGCGGCGTCGGTCTGGATCGCGTCCATCACCGACTCCACCGAACCGTCGGCGCCCGAGGTCGAGACCGGTCGGTTGAGCGAGCTGATGATGCCCGTGGTGACCGTGCCCTCGAGGCCGAGCGGCGAACCGATGGCGATGACCTCCTGGCCCACGGACAGATTGTTCGACGAGCCGACGGTGATCGGCTGCAGGCCGGTCTTCTCCGCCTGGATGACCGCGATGTCCGACGTCGGGTCGGTGCCGAGCACCTTGGCCGGCGCCCGGCTGCCGTCGTTGAAGCTGACCAGGATCCGATCGGCCGGACGGCCGCCGCCCGCGCTGATCACGTGATTGTTGGTGAGGATGACGCCGTCCTCGGAGAGGATGACGCCCGAGCCGGAACCGCTCTGCTGGCCGACGACCACGGTGATCGAGACCACCGACGGCAGCACCTTGGCCGCAGTGGCCTGCACCGACCCCGGCTCAGCCGGCGGCTGCTCGGTCATCGTGGGACCCGACGCGATCACCGACGACGACGAGTCGTCCGATCCGTTCGCCAGCCAGGCGCCGGTGGCGCCACCGATCCCGCCCGCGAGGAGACCGACCGCGGCCACGCCGACGAGCACCTTCTTACCGGTGTTGTTCTTGCGCGGCGGTGGTGTCCCGGGCATGGAGGTCGTCCCGGGCGCGCCCGCGTACGGCGGCTGGCCGCCGAAGGCCGGAAACTGTCCCGTGCCCGCCGGCGACTGGTACGGCGTCGTCGACGGCGCGGCCTGGAACTGGCCGGTGGAGCCGGGTGCGGCCGGCTGTCCGGGGTAGTTCGCGCCCGCCGGGTTGCCGGCGGGCGGGCCGTACGGGGTCGCGCGGAAGCCGCCGGTCGGGGGCTGGGAAGCACCGCTCGGAGAGGCGCCGGGCGCCTGTCGCCATTCATCGTTGCCGGGGTACTCGCCGTTCGTCATGGAATTCAGCGTATTGCACCTTTCTGTGAACTCCCCGAAGCCCCGGTGCCTGTCCCCTGCCCGGTTGCTGTCAACTCGCTGTGAACCCCGCCCGGTGACCGCGTCAGCGGCGGCCTCCTCAGCGGCGGACGACGATCGGATCGGGCTCGGTGTGGTGCGGCAGGCCCGGGAGGCGGAGACGGATCAGCGCTCCGCCCTCGTCGGACACGTCCGCAGACACCGAGCCGCCGATCCGGGTGATCACCTGGCGCACGATCGCCAAGCCGAGGCCGGAGCCCGGCATGGAGCGGGTGGAGTCGGCGCGGTAGAAGCGCTCGAACACCAGCTCGCGGTCTTCGGGCGGGATGCCCGGCCCGGCGTCGGCGACCGTCAGCTCGGCAGACGCCTGCCCCACCTGCTGCAGCCGGACGCGCACCGCGCGCCCGGGCGGGCTCCACTTGGCGGCGTTGTCGAGCACGTTCAGCACGGCTCGGGCCAGACCGTGCTCCTCGCCGAACACGAACCACGGCACCGTCTGCACGTCGAACTCGATGTCGGCGCGACGGCGTCGGACGCGCTCCAGAACCGAGTCGATGACCTCTTCCATGTCCACTTCCTGGTGGACGGCCTCCAGCGCGTCGTCGCGAGCCAGGTCGACGAGGTCGCCGACGAGCGTCGAGAGCTCTTCGATCTGGGCCATCACGTCCGAGCGCAGTTCCACCATGTCGGCGGCGGGCACGGGCGGCGCACCCGGCTCCGACGACGCGATCAGCAGCTCCAGATTGGTGCGCAGCGAGGTCAGCGGGGTCTTGAGCTCGTGCCCCGCATCGGCCACCAGGCGGGCCTGCTGATCGCGGGATTCGGCGAGCGCCCGCAGCATGGTGTTGAAGCTCTCGGTGAGCCGGGCGAGCTCGTCGTTGCCGGTCACCGGGATCGGCGTGAGGTCTTGGGTGCGGGCGACGCGCTCGGCCGCCGCCGTGAGCCGGGTGACCGGCCGCAGACCGGTGCGCGCCACGGCCGTGCCCGCGATCGCGGCGAACGCGACACCCGCGCCGCCGACCACGAACAGCACCGACGCCAGCCGGGCGAGCACCGCGTCGGTCCGGTCGAGCGACTGCGCCAGCACCAGCGTGCTGCCGTCGGTGAGCTTGCGGGCCAGCACCCGGTGGTTACCGGTGGTCCGCAGACTCTGGTTGAGCTTGCCGGGCGGGTTGGTGGAGTTCGCGACGTCGCGCTCGGGATCGCCGAACGGCACCTCGCCGACCATGATGGCGTGGCCGTTCGGCTCGACGAGGGCGATCGAGATGGTGGTCGAGAAGACCGTGCCCGCCACCAGCGCTTCGGGGCCTTCACTGAGGCGACCGAGCTTGGCGAGCGCGGTGAGGCCGTCGGCCCGGGCGACGAGCTGGGTGTCGACGTCGTTGTACATCGAGCGCGACACCACGAAGTAGGCCGCGCCGGCCATCACGACCGCCGACAACAGGACCACCGCGGAGGCGAGAAGCGCGACGCGACGTCGCAGCGACACCGCGCGGGTGAGGCGAAGAGGACTGCGCACTGAGTACTGGCTCCTACGGGGAAATAGCTCTTACGGGGTGCCCTCGCGGAGCACGTAGCCGACGCCGCGCACGGTGTGGATCAGCCGCGGCTCGCCGTCGGCCTCGGTCTTGCGTCGCAGGTAGCCGATGTAGACCTCGAGCGCGTTGCCCGAGGTCGGGAAGTCGTAACCCCAGACCTCTTCCAGGATCCGGCTGCGGGTGAGCACCCGCTTGGCGTTGGTCATCAGCATCTCCAGCAGCGCGAACTCGGTTCGCGTCAGGCTGATGTGGCGTTCGCCGCGCGTCACCTCGCGCGTCACCGGATCCAGACGCAGGTCGGCGAACTCGACGGCCTCCGACTCGTCTTCGTCCCGCGTGGTGCGACGCAGCAGCGACCGCAGTCGGGCCAACAGTTCCTCGAGCGCGAAGGGCTTCGGCAGGTAGTCGTCAGCACCGGCGTCGAGGCCACTGACCCGCTCGGACACCGAGTCGCGGGCGGTCAGCACCAGGATCGGGAGGTCGTCGCCCGCCGACCGGAGACGGCGACACACCTCGAGCCCGTCCAGGCGCGGCATCATCACGTCGAGGACCATCAGCTCGGGACGGTCGGCGATGACCTTCTCCAGGGCTTCGAGTCCGTCGCCCGCAGTGTCGACGGTGTAACCGTTGAAAGTCAGCGAGCGTCGCAGGGATTCACGGACCGCACGATCGTCGTCCACCACCAGGATGCGCATGCTTACATACTTAACCCCGCGGCTGAGATTCGAGTAAGCGAACACGCCGTTCCGGACTCAGCGGACCTGAGCGCAGCCCGCGTCGCCCGCGGAGTCAGCGCCGCCGTCGCCCCGCCGCCGACAGCATCTCGCCGACCTCGGTGAACTTGACGCGAGGTCGGCCCTCCCGCTCGCCGCGGGCTCGCTCCCGGCGATCGATCGCCGCGATTCCCCGGTACCCGACCGCCTTGCGCTGACGCCGCGCCAGCAGGTCGGCGAATGCATCGGGCGCCGCGGCGGCTCGGGGCAGGCCGGCTGCGGCGTCGTGGAGGAAGGCCTCCACCGTCTCGATGGCGTGCAACTTGTTGGCGCCGATGCCGCCCGTCGATCCACGCGCGGCCCAACCGACCACGTATGCCCCCGGAACCGCGACGCCGTCGGCGTCGAGCAGTCGGCCGTCGCGCACCGGAAACCGGCCGGACGAATGGTCAAAGGGCAGGCCGTCGATCGGTGCGGATCGGTAGCCGATGGAGCGCACCAGCAGATCCGCGGCGACGTCCCGGCGGTTCCCGGCCGCATTCACGGTCACCGATCGCAGCGCGCGGTCGCCGTGCGCCGACTCCGGCGCGGCGTTGAACACGAAGACGATGCGCCGGCGGTCGTGCGGAGGCGGCGACGACAGGTCCGGCAGGTCGTCGGCGGCAGCGTCGTGGACGATCACCTCGACGCCGGGGATCACCGACAGCGCGCGGAACTCGGCCGCGGTGTAGGCCGCCGTCTCGGGTCCGCGTCGACCGAGGAGCACCACCTCGTGGATGTCCTGGCGGCGAAGCAGTTCCAGCGCGCGGTCGGCGATGTCGGTGGCGGCGAGCAGTTCCGGCGGGGAGACCAGGATGCGGGCGACGTCGAGCGCTACGTTGCCGGTGCCGACGATCACCGCGCGGCCGCTGCCGTCGGCGGGGAGAACCGGGCCCGCCGCCCCCGGCACCGCGTTGTACCAGGCCACGAGGTCGGTGGCCGAGGTGCTGCCGGGCAGGTCCTCGCCCGCGATGCCGAGCGACCGCGACTGCGAGGCGCCGACCGCATAGAAGACGGCGTCGAAGTGGCGCGACAGCTCGTCCGGGGTGATCTGGCCGGCCGCGACGTCGCCGCCGATCTCGACGTTGGTCGCCATGCTCACTCGCGGGTCGCGGTAGAGGATGTCGAAGGTCTTCATGACGTCCTTGGTGCTGGGGTGGTCGGGCGCCACGCCCGCACGCACCAGGCCGCCGGGCGTCGGGAGCTTGTCGAAGACCGTCACCGACGCCTCGGTCCGGTCGAGCACCGTGCGCAGGGCGTAGCCGCCCGACGGTCCGGTGCCGACGATCGCCACCCGCAGATCCCGCGGCAGTCGTGGGATCACCGGGTACACCACGTCCGTCCATCCGGACGAGACGTCAGCGTTGTCGCGGTAGTACGCGGCATTGATCTCGATGAAGATCTGGTCGCGCTCGCCGAGCCGATCGGCGGGGAAGATCGCGTCGACCGGGCAGGCGTCGGCGCATGCGCCGCAGTCGATGCAGGCCTCCGGGTCGATGTGCAGGATGTCGGACGTGCCGAAACCCCGCTCCTCCGGCGTGGGATGGATGCAGTTGACCGGGCAGACCGAGACGCACCCGGCGTCGCTGCAGCAGGACTGGGTGATGACGAAGGGCACAGCAAGCCTTTCTGGCGGGATGGTGCGGCGACGCTCAGATCATGTGGGCCTTGCGGTACCACTTCATCGAGGCCTTGGTGAGCAGGCCGACCTCATCGAGGAACTCCATCAGGTGGGCGCAGCTGCTGCGGATCATCGAGTGGAAGTGGGCGTTCGCCTCGCGTTCGGCATAGGCGCGCGAACGGTCGAGCCCGGCGTCGGCGTAAGCCTGCGGCTGGATGAGGCTCGAGACGATCAGGTAGGCCCCGAGCGAGACCGCGAGGGCACTCGACTCCCGACGCACGCGGCCGATGCCCTGCATCGAGTCGCGGACCTGCTCGCGCGCGTACTTCATGTGGCGGGACTCTTCGAGCACGTGAATCTCGTTGACGGTCCGGATGAACGGGAGGACGCGGTCGTCGCGCATGCAGCCGCGCTGGAACACGTCGAGCACTTCTTCGGCGACCAGGATGCCCGCGTACGCGACCTCCTTCTTGGCGGCGAGCTTGAAGTACTTGCCCATCCGCGCCACCTTCGGATGCGGGTGGTACGACGTCCCGACCATCTTCTCCGAGGCCTTGGCGAACATCAGCGAGTGTCGGCACTCGTCGGCGATCTCGATCAGCGCGAACTGAAACTCGGCCGAGTGGTAGTCGCCGACGTACTGATCCTGAAGGACCATCTCCTGCAGGATCATCTCGAACCAGATCCCGATGTTCATGATCGACGCGAACTCGTGGCGGGTGAGCCGGATCCGCTGCTCTTCGGTCAGCTCGTTCCAGTAGTCCGTGCCGTACAGCGACGACCACTCCGGGCTGCACCCGTACTTGGTCGGGTCCATCGGCAGCGACCAGTCGATCTCGGTCATCGCGTTGCGGGAGAGTCGGGCTGCGGACTTCAGCAGGCGCTCGGAGACCTGTTCGGTGCCCTGATCGGTACGGCTGCGATCGTGCAGTCGGACCACGGTGTGGTCGGACTCGGGACGTTCCATCGCTGCAGTCATCGCTGACCCTCCGCTACACAGTTCCATCAAGCTTTGTAACAACAACTATTGTCACGGTAACACCGCCTTGCGACGTCGTAAACTGTCTGCAACTCTTACTACACAGTAACTTTGCTGCGAGAAGCATTCCCGCAGGTCACAGTCAGGAGCACCCATGCCTTCGATCTTCATCACCGGCGGAGCCGCAGGCATCGGCCTGGCGACCGCGAAGCGCTTCGCCGCCGAAGGATGGACCGTCGGCGTCTACGACGTCAGCGCCGAGGCACTGGCCGCCGTGTCGGCCGAGCACCCCGACTTCATCACCGGAGCCCTCGACGTGCGCGAGCCCGAGCAGTGGGCGCAGGCGCTCGCCGACTTCACCTCCCACACCGACGGACAGCTCGACGTTCTGGACAACAACGCGGGCATCCTGGTGGCCGGACAGCTGACCGAGATCACCCCCGCCGCCATCAAGGCGCAGATCGACATCGACGCCCTCGGCGTCACCTTCGGCGCGCAGGCCGCCCACCCCTACCTGAAGGCCACTCCCGGCGCCCACCTGGTGAACATCGCCTCGGCGTCGGCCATCTACGGCCAGCCCGGCATCGCCACCTACTCGGCGTCCAAGTTCTACGTCGCCGGGCTCACCGAGGCGCTCGAACTCGAATGGGCGCCCGACGACATCCGCGCCGTCTCCATCTGGCCGCTCTGGACCAAGACCGCACTGGCCGACAACGACGCGAAGTCCACCAAGACCCTCGGCGTCCGCATCACGCCCGAGCAGGTGGCCGACAAGGTCTGGGAGGCCGTCCACCCGACCGTCGCCGACCGCGCCCTGAGCCGCACCAGCTACTCGGTCGGCCTGCAGACCACCGTCCTCGGCAACGCCGCCAAGTTCATCCCCAACGTCCTGAACCGCACGGTGAACAAGCTGATCGCGCAGTAGCCGTCCGCGTCGTCCGCCGCCGTTCGCTCCCTACGACGACGCTCGCTCACCTCCGGAGGTGAGCGAGCGTCGTTTTCGTGAGCGAACGCGGGAACCGCTAGCGCGCGGCCTTCACCAAATCGGCGCACTTCTCGCCGACCATCATCACGGTGATGTTGGGGTTCACCGAGGTGTGCTCGGGGAAGATCGAGGCGTCGGCGACGCGGAGGCCGTCGACGCCCTTGACCCGCAGTTGCGCATCGACGGGGGCGTCGTCGGACGAGCCCATCGCGGCGGTGCCGACCGGGTGGTAGACGGTGTTGTGGGTGCGCATGATGTACTTCGCCAGTTCGGCGTCGCTGTTGTTGTCCGGACCGGGGAACAGTTCCCGACCGGCCCACTCGGCCATCGCGGGCTGCTTGACGATCTCCCGCGCGCGCCGGATGCCCTCGGTCATGATCCGCAGGTCGTAGCCCTCGGGATCGGTGAAGTACTTCGGGTCGACGAGCGGCTTGTCGCGGAAGTCGCGCGAGGCCAGGCGCACGGTGCCGCGCGAGCGCGCGTGCGTCACGTTGGGCGTCAGGCAGAAGGCGTTGTCGACGGTCGGGAACCCGCGTCGCACGGTGTGCATGTCGAACGGCACGCTGCCGTAATGCATCATCAGGTCCGGCCGGTCGAGGCCGGAGTCGACCATGTCGAAGATCCCGATCTCCCACCACTGCGTGGAGTCGGTGACCATCGGCTGCTTGGCCTCCCATGAGAGGACGCCCTCGGGGTGGTCCTGCAGATTGCTGCCGACGCCCGGCGAATCTAGCAGCACCTCGACGCCGCGACCGGCGAGATGCTCGGCCGGGCCGATGCCGGAGAGCATCAGCAGCTTCGGGGTGTCGATGGCACCGGTGGCCAGGACCAGCTCGCGACCGGCGCGGATGGTCTGGGTCTTGCCGAACTGGTTGTCGACCACCTCGACGCCGACGCAGCGCAGGCCCTCGACGATCAGCTTCTTGGCGCGCAGCCCGGTGAGGAGGGTGAAGTTCTCCCGGTCGACGATCGGGTGGATGTACGAGACCGACGACGACGACCGCGTGCCGTCGGTACGCGAGTTGATCTGGAAGAAGTTGGCGCCGGAGGTCACCGTGGTTCCGGTGTTGAACTTGACCGTCGGGATGCCGAACTCGCTCGCGGCCTCCAGCAGCGCGACGCCGCACGGGTCCACCGGCGGGACGTTCATCAGGTGCACGGGTCCGCTGTCGCCGTGGTGCGGCGCGTCGGGTCCGGCGTCCTCGTTGGTCTCCAACCGCTTGAGCACCGGCCACATCGCCTCGGCGTTCCAGCCGGTGGCGCCGAACTTGCTCTCCCACTCGTTCAGGTCTTCGGCAGGCGGCCAGAAGGCGATGCACGAGTTGTGCGACGAGCAGCCGCCGAGCACCTTCGCGCGCGCGTGGCGCATGAAGGAGTTGCCGTTGCGCTGCGGCTCGATCGGGTAGTCCCAGTCGTAGCCCGACTCCAACAGCTCCATCCAGCGGTTCAGCTGGAGCACCTCGGGGATGCCGCGATCGTCCGGGCCCGCCTCGATCAGCGCCACGGTGACCGACGGATCCTCCGACAACCGCGCGGCCGCCGCACACCCGCCGGAACCGCCGCCGACGACGACGTAATCGAACTCCCTGATCCCTGCCTCAGACACTGTGCTCATCAGCCTTCCTCGTGAGTCCGGTCGGCGAACCATCCGGTGACCGCCGGTGCGATGTTGTGATAGACGTGCTTGGCCTCGCGGTACTCGTCGAGTCCCGTGGGCCCCAGTTCCCGGCCGACGCCGGACTGGCCGAAGCCACCCCACTCCGCTTGCGGGAGGTACGGGTGGAAGTCGTTGATCCAGACGGTGCCGTGCCGCAGCCGGTTCGCGATCCGCTGGGCCTTGCCCGCGTCCTGCGTCCAGACGGCGCCGGCGAGACCGTAGACGGTGTCGTTGGCGATCCGGACGGCATCGTCCTCGTCGGTGAAGGTCTCGACGGTGACGACCGGCCCGAAGGCCTCGTCGACCACCACCGACATCCCCTGCCGCACGTTGTCGATGACGGTCGGCAGGTAGTAGAAGCCCGCGTCGAGGTCCGACTCCCCCGACCTGCCCGTCGCGAACTCGCCGCCGCAGCGCACGCGCGCGCCCTCGGCGACACCGGCCTGCACGTAGGCGTGCACCTTGTCGCGATGGGCCGCGGAGATCAGCGGACCGGTCTCGGCGGCGTCGTCGAACGGTCCGCCGAGGACGATGTGCCGGGCCCGCTCGACGAGGGCGTCGACGAACTTCTCGGCGATCGACTCCTGCACCACCAGCCGCGCGCCGGCCGAGCAGACCTGCCCGGAGTGGACGAAGGCCCCGTTGAGCGCGTTGTCGAGGGCGGCGTCGAAGTCTGCGTCGGCGAACACCACGTTCGGGTTCTTGCCGCCCAGCTCGAGGGCGACCTTCTTGACGGTGGCCGCGGCGCTGGCGGCCACCGCGCGGCCGGTCACCAGTCCGCCGGTGAACGAGACGAGGTCGACGTCCGGGTGCGACGACAGCGGCGCGCCTGCGCTCGCACCGGCACCGGTCACCAGGTTCGCGACGCCCGCGGGCACGCCGAGTTCGTGGAGCAGCGCCACCGTGAGGATGGCGGTGTGGGGTGTCAGCTCGGCGGGCTTGAGGACGAAGGTGCACCCGGCGGCGAGGGCGGGCGCGATCTTCCACGCGGCCTGCAGCAGCGGGTAGTTCCACGGGGTGATGAGCCCGCACACCCCGACCGGCTCGTACTGGATGCGGCTGACGACCTCGGCGGATCCGGCGTCCACCAGGCGGCCCGCGTCCTGCGCGCCGATGTGCGCGAAGTAGTCGAAACAGGCGGCGATGTCGTCCATGTCGAGGCGGGCTTCGACGATCCGCTTGCCGGTGTCGAGGGCTTCGGCGCGGGCCCATTCCTCGCGGCGTTCGCGGATGGTGGCCGCGACGCGACCGAGGATGTCGCAGCGCTCCTGGGTGGGCAGCGCGCTCCACTCGCCCGCATCGAACGCGCGGCGGGCGGCGGCGATGGCGCGCTCGGTGTCGGCGGCGGTCGCCTCACTCACGGTCGCCACCAGGTTCCCGTCGGCGGGACAGCGGATCTCCCGGGTGCCGCCGTCGGACGCGCCGACCCACTCGCCGTCGATGAACAGAGTTTCAGGATTCACGAATCGTCTCCTTATCGGACTGATCGTTAGCGGGGTCGGACTGATCGTTGGCGGGCAGCTCGATCACCGGCAGATCGCCGGTGCGCGGTTCTACCTCGTCGGTCTCGTCGACGAAGTCGGCCGACCAGTCGAGGGTCGCATCGGACTCGGTGTGCGACGACTCCGCGTCGCCGAGACTGTGCAGGTACTCGATGTGGCGCTCGTAGTGGTCGAGCACGTTGGAGCTGATCTGGGTCTTGGTGAACCCGTAGAGGTCGAAGCCCTCGCTGCCCTGCGCGGTGCAGACCTCCAACCGGAAGAAGGTGTCGGACACATCGGGATTCCGGCCGAACACCGGCGTCGGATGCGTGGTGGGGAACGCCTGGTAGTGGAAGGCCTTCTTGCCGTTGAAGTCGACGTCGAGGTGGTAGGCGTCGAGGTCGTAGGCGTCGACATGGGTGACGCCGACGGACGCCTCCATGCCCGACCGCACGAGTTCCTCGGCGACGTCTCGCAACGCCGGCGCGACCACCGCGTCGGTGAACTGGACGATGTCGTCGTGGTCCGGGTACCGCACCGCTCGCGCCACCCGCTGCCGCCAGTTGAGCGCGGTGCCGCCGGAGGCTCGGCTCGACAGTGCGCGGGTGATCGCGGTGCGCCGCGAGTCGACCCACAGCACTTCCACCTGGAAGGCGCGGAACAGGCCGAGCATCATCAACAGCACCACGACCGCGAACGGCAGGCCCATGATCACCGTGGCCTGCTGCAGTGTCGAGATGCCGCCGATCATCAGCATGGCGAGGGTCAGCAGACCGGTGGCGGCCGCCCAGAACATCCGCACCCACTTGGGGCCGTCGGACTCGTTGTCGGTGATGTGCGAGGTGAAGTGCGACATCACCAGGGCTCCGGAGTCGGCGCTGGTCACGTAGAACAGCAGGCCGGTGAAGGTGGCGATGACCACCAGGACCGGCGCGCCCGGGTACTCGTGGAGGAGGGCGTAGAAGGCGCGCTCGGGTTCGTTCATCGCCGTCTGCTCGAAGTCGGTGTTGCCGCCGCGCACGATCGCCAGCGCGCTGTTTCCGAAGATCGAGATCCACATCAGGATGAAGAGGAACGGGATGATCAACGTGCCGGTGACGAACTGCCGGATGGTGCGGCCGCGCGAGATACGTGCCAGGAACAGTCCGACGAACGGCGCCCACGCGATCCACCAGGCCCAGAAGAACAGCGTCCAGTCGGCCATCCACTGGTCAGGGTGGTCGTAGGCCATGGTGTCGAGCACCATGCCGGGGAACCGGGAGACGAAGTCGCCGGTGTTCTGCACCAGGCCGTTCATCAGGAACGTGGTGGCGCCGAAGATCAGGACGAACAGCATCAGGCCGACGGCGATGAGAACGTTGATCTGCGACAGCCGCTTGACGCCCTTGTCGACGCCCGAGACCGCGGAGAAGATTGCGATGCCGACAGCGAGTGCGATGAGGCCGGCCTGCGCCCAGGTGCTCTCGGCGATGCCGAAGAGATCTTCCAATCCCACGTTCAATTGGGCGACGCCGATGCCGAGGCTGGTGGCCAAGCCGAAGATCGCGCCGAGCAGGGCTGCGATGTCGACGCTGTCGCCGAGGATCCCGTTGACGCGATCGCCGAAGATCGGACGCAGCGCCGAGCGCAGGCTGAGCGGCTGGTTATAGCGGTACGCGAAGTAGGCCAGCGCCATCCCGATCAGGGCGTACAGGCCCCAGCCGATGAGTCCGTAGTGGAACAGCGTGTAGACCACAGACATGCGGGTGGCTTCGAGGGTGGCGCCGTCGCCGATCGGCGGTGCGGCGCGCTGGGTGATCGGCTCCGAGACCGAGAAGAACATCAGGTCGATGCCGATGCCCGCGGCGAAGAGCATCGCGGTCCAGGAGAACACGCTGTACGTCGGCTTGGAGTGGTCGGGGCCGAGCTTCACCCGCCCGACCTTCGACGCCGCGGCCCAGATGACGAAGGCCAGCACGCTGGCCGTCAGCAGGATGTAGAACCAGCCGAGTTCCCGCGCGACCCAGCCGACCGCCGTACCGATGATCCGGTCGGCGCTTTCTTGGTCCAGGAAAGCCCAGATGATGATGCCGATGATCCCGATGCTGGACCCGATGAACACCGTCTTGTTGACGCGTATCGGTCCGGTCCCGGAATCGGCAGATTTAGTAGTAGCAGCCACGATCACATCCCTGACGAGCTCTTGACAGTTACGCAACACTTCAGTTTCGAATTCAGCGTCACGGTACTGCGAAGACCGTCAGGTCACAGAGGCAGGTCTCGATCCGAGACCGCACCGTTATCAGATCTGGGTGGCGGCGAGCCGCTCTGAGGGCGTGAAGAAACGACTGTGACCGGCGATTACTCGCCGGTCACAGTCGTTGTTCGGTTAGCTTGCGCTAGCTCAGCGACGGTCGAGGTCGACCAGTCCGAGCTTCGCCGCCTTCACGAGACGACGGGGGATGCGCTGCACGACGCCGTCGATCTTTTCTTCCTGCAGGGCGACGTTGTCTGCCTTCCACTGCGAACGACGGCTACGGGTGTTGGCCCGCGACATCCGGCGCTTGGGTACTGCCATGGTTCCAGCCCTTCTCTACCTATGCGGGTGGGTTCGGGCGTGTAATCCCGACCCGCCTGACCCGCGGATCGCTTTGCCACCACGGCTAGCGACCGCGGCACACAACCTGAACAGATTAGCCGCCCGAGCCCACCTGACGCAAAACGCGTCAGCTGAGCACCTTGTGAAGCCGAGAAGACGACAGCAGCCGAGCAGCGGCGAGCCAGCGACGAACGACGACATCGCCGGAACGCCGAAACGAACGATCACGCTGGAACGCGACGGGGGTGCCGCCAAGAAACCAATCGCCGACCTCTCCGCAGGGACGAGGCGCTAGCCAAGGAGCGAGGACTGCGGAGGCGATTGGTTTCTTGGCGGCACCCCCGTCGCACGCACGCCCACACGACCACACGCACGACGAACCGCACGACCAACCACACGACGACCCGCACACGGCATAATCACACGACGTGTCAGGCGTAATCTCCGGTTTCACGGTCATCTTCTTGGTAGTCGCCCTCGGCTACCTCCTAGGCCGCACCGGAAGCTTGGGAGAACACGCCGCTTCCGTCCTGGCCCGCGTCGTCTTCTTCGTCTGCACCCCCGCTCTGCTGATCCATTCGCTGGCGACCAGCGACCTGTCGGTCATCTTCTCCCCCACGCTGGCGATCGCGTCGGCGTCAGCCGTGCTCGTCGGAGCGGCGTATGCGCTGATCGCGTGGCTGTGGTTGCACCGGGCGGTGCCGGAGATCGTGATCGGCGCGCTGTCGTCGTCGTACGTCAACAGCGTGAATCTCGGCTTGCCGATCGCGATCTTCGTGCTCGACGACGCGTCATTCATCGCGCCGCTGCTGCTGTTCCAGATCGTGTTCTACTCGCCGGTGGCGCTGACCGCGTTGGATCTGACGGCGCTGTCGGGGCCGCGGCGGACGTCGACGCTGAAGACCGTGACCACACCGCTGAAGAACCCGATTCTGGTGGGCGGCGTGGTGGGGCTGGCGATCTCGTTGATCGGTTGGACGCCTCCGCAGGCCGTGATGGAGCCCCTCGACATGCTGGGGCAGGCGTCGGTGCCGCTCGCATTGCTGACCTTCGGCCTCACGCTGACCGGTGTCGCGGTGTTCAAGAAGGGGCAGAGTCCGCGGCGCGACATCGCGCTGGCCTCGGTGATGAAGATGGCCGCGATGCCCGCGGTGGCGTTCGCACTGGCCAAGTGGGGATTCGGGATGTCCGGGCACGCGCTGTTCGCTCAGGTGGTGATCGCTGCGCTGCCGACCGCGCAGAACGTGCTGGTCTATGCGACGCGGTACCAGCGCGGCGAGGTGTTGTCGCGCGATTCCGCGCTGATCACCACCCTGCTGTCGATCCCGGTGATCGCGTTGATCGCCGCGACGCTGGCGTAGCGACCCGGTGTCAGGATCAGTCCTGGCATCGCCCGCCGAGGGCAATCTTCCCTCCAGCGTCGACCGTCGGACTGATCTTTGCAGCTTCTCGGGTTTACTGACCGTCAGCCGACCTCGGCCAGCACAGCGCGATGGTCGGCACCCGCGATGTGGTGCGAGGTGACCGCGGCCGCCGTGAGTCCGCGGACCACGACGTGATCGATGCCGACCACCGGCGGGTACGTCTTGTCCGTCGGATAGGTCGGGAGCCAGCCCGCCCCGGCGACCTCCCCCGCGTCGCGGTAGCCGTCGACGAGGAGCCGCCGATAGCGGGCGTGGTCGGTGGTGGCGTTGAAGTCGCCGAGCGCGATCACCGGACGCTCCGGTGCGACAGCAGCCATCGCGGTGCCGATCCGCGCCAACTCCTCCGCCCAGCCCGCGGACGTCGGCGGTACCGGGTGAACCACGAAGACCTGGACGTCACCGCGGCCGGGGACGTCGACGACCGCCGTCACGTTGGTCAACGCGAATCCGTCGAGCGCAGCCGCCGCCGAGAGCGGATACCGACTGTAGAGGGCGGTTCCACCGGCGAGCCGCCCCGTCCGCACGAACGAGTTCGGCAGGTCCGCGGCGATGGTCGACCGCGCGATACGGTCGGCGGCGTCGGGAGTCAGCTCCTGCACCGCCAGGATGTCGACGCGCTCAGAACGCACCAGGTCGGCAAGCTGTTCCACGTCGCCCTTGCCGAGCTGAATGTTCGAGGTGAGGGCGGTGATCGGATGCTCGGGCGGGTCGTCGTCGGACAGCACGAGCGGCGCCTGGACCGCGAGCCCGGCCACCAGCACGGCGACGGCAAGCCCCAGCGGCGCCCACGAGCGGACGGTCGCGAACGCGACCACGGCGACGACGCCTGCGCCCACCAGCACCAGCGGCGACACCGACGCCGCCGCGACGACGAGGGTGTGCGGCCACGACAGGTACCGGACGACGAGTGCGCCGACCGCGACGATCAGCGCGATGATTCCGAGTGCCAGGCCGACGCGCCGGCCGACCGGCCTCACCGCGGTCGACGCGCGCGCAGGTAGTCGCCGATCACGGCGGCCCCGAGGCCGTCGAGCTCCGGCGCCACCACCCGACCGCCGATCCGGCGGGCGATCTGATCGATGAATCGGGCCAGACCGGGGTCGTCGCCCAGCCGGAAGAAGGTGACCTGGGTGCCCATTCGCGACAGGTGGTCGAGTTCGGAGACCGTGAGGCCGATGGTCCGCGGGTGCGGCGGGTAGAAGAAGAAGTCTTCGCCGTTGGCTTCCAGGTGGGCGGTCGGCTCGCCGTCGGTGACGATGAGGACCACCGGCTGCGCGTTCGGGAACCGACGCAGGTGCCGCTGCGCCAGCAGCAGTCCGTGGTGCAGGTTGGTGCCCTGCTCCATCCGTGGCTCCAGGCCGGTCAGCTTCTCGACCGTGGTGTCGCGGGCGACGCGACCGAACTCGATGACGTGCAGTTCATCGGCGCGGAACCGCGTGGAGATCAGCTGGTTGAGGGCCAGCGCGGTCCGCTTCATGGGCGTCCAGCGGCCCTCCATCACCATGGAGAACGAGGTGTCGACCAGCAGCACCACCGCTGCCTGGGTGCGCGCCTCGGTCTCGATGACCTCGATGTCGCCGACGTCGATCTTGACGCCGGATCCCGCACGGAGGTCGGCCGCCGACGTCGGACTCTCAACGACGGTCCGCAGCACGGCGTTGGTGACGGTGCGGGTGACGTTCCACGGCTGGGTGTCGCCGAACTGCCATTCGCGACTGGAGCCGGTCGGTTCGCCGAGTCGGCCTGCCAGGTCGGTCTGCCGGTCGCCGCCGCGCGACGACAGCTGCTGGGCGATGTCGCGCAAGATGGCCTGCCCGAGTCTGCGCATCGCCTTCGGGCTCAGCCGCAGTTGGCCGTCTTGATTGCGGTCGAAGAAACCTTCTTCGCGCATCGCTCGGTCGAGTTCGGCGAGGGTGCGCGCATCGGCGGCGGCCTCGTCGCCCAGCTGCCGCGCGAGGGCGTCGAGGTCGATGTCCTCCAACTGCGCGCCCGCATAGCCCTGCGACAGCTGCTCGGCCAGGTTCTCCAGGTCGGCGATGTCGCGCAAGGCGGCGGCGCCCTCGCCGAGGCCCATCGGTTGGTCGCCGGAGAACCGCTGCCCGCCGTCCCAGTCGAGGTCGGGGCGGGCCTGCCGCAACGCGCTGTCCATCTGCGAGAGCTGCGACATCAGCTGCGGCGAACCGAAAGCCTGCGCCGACAGCTCGGCGAGCTCGGCCTGCTGCTCCGGGGTCAACGAGTTGAAGAACTGCTGCGCGGCGGCCGACCGCTGCGCCAGCGCGTCGACCAGCTCCTGCGTGTTCTCCGGGTTCTCGGGGAAGAACTCACCGTGCTTGTCCATGAACTCGTCGAACTGCTCGGTGGTGTCCTCACCCCGGTTGTGCGCGTCGAGGAGGGAGTTGAGGTCGTCGAGCATCTCCGAGATCCGTTGCCGGTCCTGCTCGGTGGCGCCCTCGAGGGCCTCCTTCATCCCGGCGAACCGCTGGTCGAGGGCCTCGCGGCCCAGGAGGTCGGAGATCTTCTCGTAGTCGGCCCGCGCCTCGGGGCTGCGCCAGTCGTAGTCGGCGAGTTCGCGGACGGCCTGTGCCGTCGATGCGGGCAGGTTCTCGATCTGCATCTCGGCGAAGCGTGCGTCGTCGTCGAGGTCGCGCGCGAGTTGCTTGCGTTCGTTGAGGACCGCGGAGTCGAGCAGTTCGCGGATCTCTTGGAAGGTGCCGTCGAGGTTGCGGTTGCGAAGCAGTTCGCGCCGACGTTTGTTGGCCATCTCCGCCAGGCGGTCGAGTCCGCGGGTGCTCTCGCTGCCGCGGCGCAGGAACTCGCGCAGTGCGCGGTCGGGCGAGGCCCCCGACATCACGTCGTCGCCGATGGCCTCGAGGGCTTCGCGGAGGTCGACCGGCGGCGCGAGGGGATCCGGCCCGCCGGTGTAGCGCCGGTACGCCGAGCGGTGGAAGCGCCGTCTGCTCATGGCCTAACCCGCGTCCTCGTCTTCTGCTCGCTCCACCAGGTAGGCGGTGCGGCCGTACTCGTCGGTGTCCTTGCCGATGCGACGTGCCAGGTACAGGCCTTCCAACGCGAATTCGGCGGCGCTGGCGCGCTCGGCGTCGTCGCTGACCTCAAGCCGCTGGGCCACCTCGTCGAGGACCTCGGCGACGGCGCCGTCGTCGCCCAGTGCCGTCAAGACGTCGGCGGCCGGGACGCGGTCGCCGGTGAGGACCTCCTCGCCGGCCTCCAATGCGGTGACCAGCGGCCGCATGTCGACTCCGCCGAGGTGAGCGCGGACGGTGTCGGCCACCGACTTGCGGAGCAGGAACTCGAGGATCTCCAGCTCGCGGCCTTCTTCGCCCGACTCGAACTCCACCTTGCCGCGCAGCACCTCGACCACCGATTCGAGGTCGACGGGTCGGGCGACGGCGAGTTCCTCGCCGGCCACCGCGGAGCGGTGCAGGGCGGCCGCGGCGACGGTCTCGGCGCCGGCGATCGAGAAGCGCGCGGACACGCCCGAGCGCTGGTCGATGGACGGGTGCTCGCGGGCGTATCGGGTGAACCGCGCGAGGACCTCGATCAGGTATGTCGGCACAGAGGCGACGAGGTCGGCCTCCTGCTCGATGACGTCCACTTCGTCGCCCAGATCGAGCGGGTAGTGGGTGCGGATCTCGGCACCGAAGCGGTCCTTCAGCGGGGTGATGATGCGACCGCGGTTGGTGTAGTCCTCGGGGTTGGCGCTGGCGGTGACGAGGACGTCGAGCGGCAGTCGGAGACTGTAGCCGCGAACCTGGATGTCGCGCTCCTCCATCACGTTCAACATCGACACCTGGATGCGCTCGGCCAGGTCGGGAAGCTCGTTGATCGCGATGATGCCGCGGTGCGACCGCGGGATGAGGCCGAAGGCGATGGTCTCCGGGTCGCCGAGGCTGCGGCCCTCCGCCACCTTCATCGGGTCGATGTCGCCGACGAGGTCGGCCACCGAGGTGTCCGGGGTCGCGAGCTTCTCGCGGTAGCGCTCGCTGCGGTGACGCCAGGCGATCGGGAGGTCGTCGCCGAGTTCCGCGGCGCGACGGATGGACGCGGGCAGGATCGGGCGGTAGGGATGCTCGTCCAGCTCGGATCCGTCGATCACCGGCGTCCACTCGTCGAGCAGGTTCACCAGGGTGCGCAGCAGACGGGTCTTGCCCTGGCCGCGCTCGCCGAGCATCACGACATCGTGACCGGCGATGAGGGCGCGCTCGAGCTGCGGGATCACCGTGTCGTCGAAGCCGACGATGCCTTCCCACGGGTCATCGCCCGCGCGCAGCGCGGTCAGCAGGTTGTTGCGAATCTCGTCGCGGATCTCGCGCTCGACGTGGTCGGAGGCGCGGAGTTCGCCGACGGTGCCGAGAGCCGGTGCAGGAGTGTCGATATCAGTGACAGCCACGGCTCCACGCTACCTGGATTGCGCCCGGGGCAGGTGAATCACGCCACGACTTGTCGGAGGCGAGAGTTAGTCTGTGGTCACCGCCTATCGAAGGAGTTCCGCCCATGGACTGGAACGCACTGGACACCTACGAGAACGGCTTGCGCTTCTTCACCGATGTGGTGAACGGCGTCCCTGACGACCGATGGCGGTCGGCGTCGCCCTGCGAGGGATGGACTGCCCTCGACGTGCTCGGCCACGTCGGCGAGGCGACGACCGTCGGCGCACAGATTCTGCGCGGCGACGAGCTGAACCTGGTCCGGCACGATCCCCCGTCGTCGATCGTCGAGGGCGACCCGTCCACGTGGTGGGCGGGCGCGGCGACCGATGCCGCCGAAGCCCTGCTGAACGCCACCGACCTCGACCGCGAGATCGACAGCCCGGCCGGTCGTCGGACGGTGCGCGACGGGTTGTCGTTCCCAGCGGTCGACCTGTTCATCCACGGCTGGGACATCGCGGCGGCCACCGGTCAGTCCGTCCGCTTTCCCACCGAGGCCGTCACCTTCATCCGCGGCGTCTTCGCGAACGTTCCGGAGGAGGCGACGCGACGACCCGGCGTGTTCGCCGCCGCCGTCGATGCCACCGCCGGCAGCGACGACACCGACCAGGTCCTCGCATTCGCCGGCCGCGACCCGCAGTGGGCGGCCGACTGACTCACGAACCCCGGATCGCGGCCGATGAAGGCTGCCAGGCGCACGACCGGGTCGGCGCCGTCGGGCGCAGGGAAGGCGGGACCGTACTGGCCCGACGACCGCAGCATCTCCTCGATGCCGCTCATCCCGGCGAGCAACCGTTCGGCGAAGGCACCGTCGAGGTCCGGGCGCCGACCGTCGGCCTGAGCAAGGTCCCAGGTGTGCATGAACACGTCTGCGGTGTAGAAGCGGTCGATCGCGTCGGCCAGCGGGAACGTCCCGATCTGCGGGTGGGTGAAGTCGTCGTCGCCGCGGTCGAACAGTCGCTGGACCGCGTCGGCGCGCTGCCTCCACGCCGCGGCGGGATCGTCGCCGATCTCCACCGACTCCAGGGTCACCCCGCCTGCGGCGAGGAATCCGGGGAACCAGTCGATGAGATGCGCCACCACGTCGCGCGCCGCCCACCCGTCGACCGGCGACGGCGCCGACCAGTCGGTGACGGCGTCCGCCTCCGCGGCGAAGTCCGCGGCGATCGCCCGGTGCCGATCGGCGGCGCTCAGGTCACTGAGTGCGGTCATGCCGACACACCCCCGGACGCGAGCAGGCGGTCGAGCTTGGCGTAGCCCTGGTCGACGCCGACCTCCATGCCCGACCGCAGCCAGGCGTCACGCGACTCGATCGAGTCGCACAGCGACTGCGCTTCCAGTCGGGTGCGACCATCGCCGAGGTCCACGAACCGCAGAGTTTCGAGCGAGACCTCGTCGGGCATGCCTTCGAAGGTGAAGGTCTGGACGATCAGCGCGTCGCTGACCGTGTGGAAGCAGCCGCGGAAGCTGAACTCCTGACCTTCGTGCTCGGAGACATAGCGCCACTCCCCGCCGCTGCGCGCATCCCAGACGATGGTGCGCGAGGTGATGGCGTCCGGCCCCACCCACCGCATGAAGAGGTCGGGGTCGAGGTGGGCTTTGGCGAGTTGCGCCGGGGTGGCCTGGAAGTCGCGGGTGACGCGAATGATCGGCAGCGTGGGGTCGGCTTCGATCGTGGCCTCGGCGTAGGTTTCGGTGTTCATGATGCATTCCCTTCGAGTCGAGTTCGGTTGGGGTCGGCGCCGTCCTGCGCATCAGCCATCTCGGCGAGCACCGCGTCGAGCCGCTGGTATCGGGCCTCTGCCTGACGCCGATACCGCTCAATCCACTTGGTCATCAGGTCGAAGACCTCCGCTTCGAGGTGCACCGGTCGACGTTGACCGTCGCGACTCCGCGAGACCAGGCCGGCTTCTTCGAGCACTTTGAGGTGCTTCGACACCGCTTGAACACTGACGTCGTAGGGCTCTGCCAGCTCGCCGACGGTCGCGTCGGCGGTCGTCAGCCGTGCGACGATGTCCCGTCGCGTCGGGTCCGCGAGTGCTGCGAAAGCGAGTGACAATGCGTCTGACATCCGACTTCCCTTTGTTCAACCAAATGGTTGATTATCAGTAGACGCCCCAAAGCCTCGATTGTCAACCGTTTGGTTAAATAACCCCGACCGGCACGTCGCCGCGCAGCGTGACGCGGTGCATCCGTCGGCGCTCGGTGTAGTCACGATTCGCGTAGTGCAGCGTCGAGCGGTTGTCCCAGAGCACGACGTCGCCGAGGCGCCACCGGTGCCGCACGATGTGCTCGGGCTTGGTGAGGTGTGCGTAGAACGCATCGAGCAGGCCCCGACTCTCCGCGTCCGAGACCCCCTCGATGTGCGAGGTGAATCCGGGGTTCACAAACAACGTCTTGCGGCCGGATTCCGGATGCACCCGCACCACGGGATGTCGGACGGGCTCGAGTTCGGTGACGCGGCGACCGTCCCAACTGTTACCCTCCCCGCCGCGGCGGTGCCGCAGGTAGTAGCCGAACTCGCGATTGCCGTCGTGCACGGCGACGAGTCCGTCGGCGAGTCGCTGCAGCGGCTCGGACAGCGAGCGGTAACCAGCCTCCCCGTCGGCCCAGCTGGTGTCGCCGCCGAGCCCGGGCAGGATGATCGGCCGCAGGATCGAAGCGGCCGGTGGTCGTGCCATGAAGGTGACGTCCGTGTGCCAGGTATCGGCGAACCCGTCGGCAGTGCTGTCGAGCGAGTAGACCTCGTCGGGCACGTCGCCGCTGTCCCACACCGGATGTCCGTAGGTCACCTCGCCGAGTCGTCGAGCGAAGTGGATCTGCTGCTCGTCGTCGAGGTTCTGCCCGCGCAGAATCAAGACCTTGTGGTCCACCAGGGCCGCCCGCAGCGCGGCGATCTGCACATCGTCGGCGAACATGACATCGACCCCCGACACCTCGGCGCCGATGGTCGGGCCGAGGCGCTCGAGAGTGAGAGCGGGGGTACGGTCGAGTGCGACGGTCACGGGGATTCTCCTTCACAGCGGTGCGTCGGACCCCTGATTCCTACGCCTGCCGCGGCGATCAGCCCAGGCTAAAACGCGCCGCGGATTTAACCCCGCCCGGCGGAATGCACCCCGTCGACGTAGTACCAACGACCGTCGACGCGGACGAAGTTGCTGCGCTCGTGCAGTTCGCCGCGACCCTCGGCGTCCCGATAGACGGCGGTGAACTCCACCTCGCCCTCTCGGTGAAACGGCGATCCGTCGACCGTGTCGTCGATCGTCAGATGCAGCCAGCGAGTGCCCGGATCGGGCGGGCACGACTGCGGCCTGGTGTCGGGATGCCAACTGGCCAGCAGATGCGATTCGTCGCCGAGCGCGAAAGCGGTGAACCGACTGCGCATCAGCGCCTCCGCCGTCGGCGCCGCCTTCCCTTGGCCGAGGCCGGTCAGGTAGCGGCCGCAGCACGCCGCGAGGGTCTCACCCGATCCGCACGGGCATCTCCGGTCGTCCATGCCGCTAACGGTACCGGTGCCGATTCGGCCCCACCCCTTGACAGCGTCGGCCAAACAGTTGCATGGTTAGTTAGTCGAGTAACTAACCAAGTAACGGAGGTGGCTGATGATCGACGACGGAAGACCGATCTTTCACCAGATCGCCGATCACCTCGCCGACTCGATCATCGACGGCACTCTGCCCGAGGAGTCGCGAGCGCCGTCGACCAACGAGTTGGCCGCGTTCTATCGGATCAATCCGGCGACGGCCGCCAAAGGCATCAACGTCCTCGTCGATCAGGGCGTTCTGTACAAGAAGCGCGGCGTCGGGATGTTCGTCTCCACCGGAGCCCGGGCGCTGCTGAGTCGGGGCAGACAAGAGGCCTTCGCCGATCGATACATCAGCCCGCTGCTCATCGAGGCGCGCAGGCTCCGCCTGACGACCGACGACGTCGTCGCCCTCATCCACGACCGTTCGACCACCATCGACCAACCGCCGAAAGGAGACCGGCCATGACCGGCTCACCCGCCATCAGCGCGCGAGGACTCACCAAGCGCTACGGATCGACCACCGCGCTCGACGACGTCACCTTCGACCTCCCCGCGAACACCATCTGCGGACTGTTCGGCCGCAACGGCGCAGGCAAGACCACCCTCATGTCGATCCTCACCGCGCAGAACTTCGCCACCGCCGGCGAGGCCCGCATCTTCGGCGAGGAGCCGTACGAGAACACCCGCGTCCTCCCCCGCATCTGCTTCGTCCGCGAGAGCCAGCGGTACCCGGAGGACTCCGTCGCCGTCCACGCGTTCGCGATGGCCCGACTGTTCTTCCCGAACTGGGATCAGGACTTCGCCGAGCGGCTGATCGCCGACTTCCGTCTCCCGATGAGCACGCGGATTCGCAAACTCTCGCGCGGCCAGGCCTCCGCGGTCGGGGTGATCATCGGACTCGCGTCGCGTGCCGAGGTGACCTTCTTCGACGAGCCCTACCTCGGCCTCGACGCCGTCGCCCGCCAGATCTTCTACGACCGCCTGCTCGAGGATTACACCGAGCACCCGCGGACCATCGTGCTGTCGAGCCACCTCATCGACGAGGTCGCCGATCTCATCGAACGGGTCCTGGTGGTCGACGAGGGCAAGTTGGTCCTCGACGACGACGCCGACGATCTTCGCGGCCGAGCGTTCACGGTCGTCGGACCGGAGCAGGCCGTCGATGCGCTGATCGGCGAGCGCGAGGAACTCCACCGCGACCACCTCGGGCCGATCGCCTCGGCAACGGTGATGGGGCAACTGACGCCCGCCGAGCACGAGGAGATGTCGCGCAGCGGACTCAGCACCACGCCCGTCTCACTCCAGGAGCTGATCGTTCGGCTCACCCAGCATGCCGACGCCGAGCGCGCCGCCACCTCGAAAGGAGCATGATCATGTCTCGCACCCTCAACGTCGTCCGGATGCAGTTGGTGAACCGAAAGATCTTCGTGTGGCTGCCGCTGATCATCTTCGGCGCGTCGTTCGCGATCTCGATGATCATCTACCTCGCGATCAACATCTCGGTGACCGACCTCGATGAGCCGATGTTCGGCGGCGGCTCGCAGGCCCCGCTCTGGTACTTCGCCGTCATCGGGATCCAGGCGCTGTCGATGACCTTTCCGTTCTCGCAGGCCATGAGCGTCACGCGGAGGGAGTTCTATGTCGGGACCACCCTCACCGCGATCGGCGCGTCGGCCCTCTTGGCCGTGATCTATCTGTTCGGCGGGCTGATCGAGAAAGCCACCGACGGCTGGGGCATCAACGGCTACTTCTTCGCCGTCCCGTGGATCTGGGACGACGGCGCGCTCCCCGCCACCTTGCTCTACTTCATGGCGCCGCTGCTGACCTTCACGATCGGCTTCTTCGCCGCGGCCATCTACAAGCGGTTCGGCATGCTGTGGCTGGTGCTGCTCGGTGTGAGCCTGGCCGCCGCCCTCGCCATCGCGATCCTCGGCATCAGCCTCGCTGGCGGTTGGCCGAGCATCGGATCGTGGTTCGTCGACCTGACCCCGCTGAAGGTCGCCCTCGGCGGCCTGGTCGCCGCGGCCGCCCTGTCGGGGCTGTCGTACCTGACGCTCCGCCGCGCCGTCCCGTAGGGGTCGAGTCGGCGAAGGCGGGTCCACGCTGGTCGAGTCGGCGAGTGAGCGCAGCGAACCCGCCACATATCGAGACCCCCGCACAAATCCACCGCAACCCAAGAATCCTGATCGATCTGCGCCCCCACAGGGCGCAGATCCATCACTTTCCGGACGCCCCGATCTCGATAGACCGATGCGGCTTCGCACGCCGCGGCACTCGATCACCGTGGAAAGCCCCCGCGCCGTAACAGCGAACCCACCGCCCCACGCCGGTCGAGTCGGCGAGTGAGCGCAGCGAACCCGCCAAATATCGAGACCCCCGCACAAATCTTCGTGAAAAGCCCCGCAGGCAGCGCCCTACGACACTCCCAGCCAGACGGCCAGGCCCAAGCCCGCGAGACCGATCGCGATGCGCAGGGGTTCGGCGGGGAGGCGGGCTACCAGGGGCGGACCCATCCATCCGCCCAGGAGGCAGCCGACGCCCATCGCGAGCGCGGCCGTCCAGTCGACGGGGCCGAAGAACATGAACGCCACTGCGGCGACCGCGTTCGCCACACCCAGCAGCGCCGACTTCAGCAGCACCGACTTCCACAGCGGCAGGTCGGTCAACAGCAGAGCCAGCGCGACGAAGATGACCCCGGCACCGGCCCCGAAATACCCGCCGTAGATCGAGACCACGAAGACTCCGACCGCCCAGAGGATCGGACGGTCGGACTCACGGTCCGCACCGCGGTCGATCACCCGTCGCAGCCAGGGTTGGGTCAGCATCGCGATGGCCGCCAGCGCGACCAGGTACGGCACCGCGTAGTCGAACGTGTCGGCCGGGGCCAGGAGGAGCAGCGCCGCGCCGACGGCTCCGCCGACAAGAGCGACGACCGCCGACTTAGCCAGCGAACGACCACCGTCGCCGCTGGTGAGTTCGCGGCCCGACTTCGCAAAGCTCCCGATACCACTCGCGACCAACGCCACCGTGTTGGTGACATTGGCCGCGAGCGGATTCAGGCCGAAGGCCAG
>NZ_JAAYXO010000112.1 GCF_012515855.1 Gordonia sp. (in: high G+C Gram-positive bacteria) | reverse complement strand
TCATCTTCATGTCGTCCGGCGGGATGTACACGTCAGGTCTGCCGGTCGACGACCTCGAGTACCGTGCCGACCCCGACTATCGGGGCGCCCGCGCCTACGCCCGCAGCAAGCGCGTGCAGACCGCACTGCTGCCGATCCTCGCCGACCACTGGGGCGCCGCCGGAATTCTGGTGGCAGGCATGCACCCGGGATGGGTCGACACCCCCGGCGTCGCCGACTCCCTCCCGGGCTTCAAGAAGGTCGCCTCGCCGCTGCTGCGGACGGCCGAGCAGGGCGCCGACACCGCGGTCTGGCTGACGGCCACGCAGCCGCGACCGGACACCGGCCTGTTCTGGCACGACCGCCGGCCGCGCCCCGAGAACTACCTGCCCACCACCCGCGTCACCGAGCACGACCGCCGCCTCGTCTGGGACCGCATCCGCGAGGCCGCGCAGCTCGACGACCTAGACGACGAGACGGGCAGCAACGAGACGGGCAGCGACCGATGAGGGCGGTGGTCTTCGGCGCCACCGGTTACATCGGCGGCCGCCTGGTGCCGGAGCTGCTGCGCGCCGGTCATCAGGTGCGCGTGATGGCGCGGACTCCCACCAAGCTCGACGACGTCCCGTGGCGCGACGACGTCGAGGTGGTGGCCGGCGACGTCACCGATCGCGAGTCGGTCGCCGCCGCGCTCACTGGTCAGGAGGTGCTCTACTACCTGGTGCACTCGCTGGTGCAGCGCGATTTCGTCGACGTCGACCACCGCGCGGCGCTCCTCGTGGGTGAGACGGCCCATGCCGCGGGCCTGCACCGCATCGTCTACCTCGGCGGGCTGGTGCCCGAGGCCGAGGAACTCTCACCGCACCTGGCGTCGCGCGCCCAGGTGGGTCAGACGCTGCGCGCCAGCGGCGTCCCCACCGCCGAACTGCGCGCCGCGGTGATCCTGGGGTCGGGATCGGCCAGCTTCGAGATGCTCCGCTACCTCTCCGAACGACTGCCCGCGATGATCACGCCGCGGTGGGTCAAGAACCGCATCCAGCCGATAGCGGTCCGCGACGTCCTCTACTACCTGGTCGGCGCGGCCGGCTTGCCCGCCGACGTGAACCGCAGCTTCGACATCGGCGGCCCCGACGTCCTCACCTACCTCACGATGATGCGCAAGTACGCCGTCATCGCCGGGCTGCCGCGACGCGTCGTCGTACCGGTGCCGGTGCTGACGCCGTGGCTGTCCGCGCAGTGGGTCAACCTGGTGACGCCGGTGCCGCGGTCCATCGCCGTGCCGCTGATGGAATCGCTGATCCACGAGGTGGTGTGCCGCGAGCACCACATCGCCGAGTACATCCCGGATCCGCCCGAAGGGTTCATCGGGTACGAGCGCGCAGTGGAGCTGGCGCTCACTCGGATCAAGGATCTCGACGTGCCGACACGATGGTCGGACGCCGACACGTCGCCTGCGCCGTCCGATCCGCTCCCGTCCGACCCGTCGTGGTCCGGCGGCACCCTCTACAAGGACGAGCGGGAGACGACGACGTCGGCCTCCCCCGACGCGCTGTGGAACGTCATCGAGGCCATCGGCGGCGAGACCGGTTGGTACTCCTTCCCGCTCGCGTGGTCGGTCCGCGGGTGGATCGACCGGGTGACCGGTGGCGTGGGCCTGCGTCGCGGGCGCCGCGACCCACGACGACTCCGCGTCGGCGAGGCGTTGGACTGGTGGCGCGTCGAAGCGCTCGACCGCCCGCGCCTGCTGCGCCTGCGCGCCGAGATGAAGGTACCGGGCGACGCCTGGCTGGAGCTCTCGGTGATCCCGAACGACGGCGGCGGCTCCACCTATCGCCAGCGGGCGCTCTTCCGGCCGAACGGCCTGGCCGGGCACCTTTACTGGGCGTTCATCGTTCCCTTCCACAACGCGGTTTTCAGCGGTATGGCCCGCAACATCACCGGGGAGGCCGAGGCCTCTCCCACCATTTCGGACAAGGACATCGCATGATCGAGATGCAACGCACGGTCTACACCAACGCACCGGTCAGCGCCGTGTACGCCTACCTCGCCGACTTCGGGAACGCCGAGGACTGGGATCCGAACGCGATCGCGGTGACCCGACTGTCCGGCAACGGCGGGGTCGGCACCGAGTACCGCGTCGAGAGCCTGTTCGCCGGGCGCAGCACCCTGCTCGACTACCGGGTCACCGACCTGGACCCGAACAAGCTGATCCGGCTGCGCGGTGAAAAGAAGGCGATCACCGCCGTCGACACCATCACGATCGTCGAGGGCGCCGCGCGGGTAGCCGTCACCTACGCCGTCGCGTTCGAGTTCAACGGCGTCTTCGCGATGGTCGAACCGGTCCTGAAGATCGCCGTCCGACGACTGTTGGAGCAGGGCGCGCAGGGACTCTCGCGGGAGCTGCTGCGGTTGGAGCGTACCGTCGGCCGACCGTAGGCCGACCCGCCTCACACCTCACGGTCCACGAACTGCGGCGTTTCTTTGGCGATGCCAGCCTTGCGGGCGATCGCCGCGTTCTTGCCGCGCAGCAGCCGTAGTTGCAGTGCCTGCTCCACCGGGAAGCCCAGCCGCGAGCCGCTGTACCAGGTGTTCTCGAACAGCGTCTTCGACGACGCCACCGCGTCCGGCGACCGCTGCTTGATGATCTCCGCGAAGGCCTCGGCCGCCGCGTACGGGTGGTCGTGCACCTCGCTGATGAGACCCCAGTCCAGTGCCTGCTTGGCGGAGAACGTCTCGCCGGTCATCGTCAGCCGCTTGGCGACGTCGATGGTGGTCAACTGGGCGATGCTCGCCGACAGTGACATGTCGGGGATCAGACCCCATTTGGCTTCCATGATCGAGTAGTCGGCGGTCGGGGTGCTGTAACGGAAATCGGCGCCGAGCGCGATCTGCAGGCCGCCGCCGAAGCAGTGTCCGTCGATCACTGCGACCACCGGCACCGGCACGCTGCGCCACGCCCAGCCCGCGGCCTGGAAGTTGTTGGCGGCCGACGACCGCTTCGGGACCATGTTCCGCAGCATCCGGCCGCGTTCCTTGCCCGCCGACGCGAAGTCGAGGCCCGAACAGAACGACGGCCCCTCGCCCGAGAGGATCACCGCGCGGACGCTGCGGTCCTTGGCCACCCGGTCGGCCGCCGCGGCGAGGTCGTCGATCATGTCGAAGGTGAGCCCGTTGTGCTTCTCCGGCCGATTGAGGCGGACATGCGCTACTTGGTCGCGGACGTCGTAGTCGATGTTGGTCATGGGG
>NZ_JAAYXO010000111.1 GCF_012515855.1 Gordonia sp. (in: high G+C Gram-positive bacteria) | reverse complement strand
GCCCGGCGAACCCGGACCCGACCGATGGTGTAGGCGATATAGCTGAGGCTGGCGGCACCGACCGCGACCGAGCTGGCCGCGAACATGTAAAAGGACAGCTTGACGAGCGCTTCCATGGGCTTCTCCCCGATTCCCGCGACGGCCGTGCCGGTTAGCCGCCGCATATCTCGTGCCGAAATCAGTCTACCGGCTTTCGCCGTCGGTCGTGTCGTGCCAGTTGCCTTCGTCGTCGGGACGCTTGACGTCGCCCTTCGTCCCGAGACGCTTGTCGGCGTTGTCGACGAGGGCGAAGAACTCGCGCTTGCCGCCCCAGTCGCGTTTGGCGAGCGGCGTCATCATCAGCGTGCCGCCTTCGGCCGACTCCTGGATGATGCCGCGGATGCGCCGCAGCGGAAAGTAGAAGGTCACCGCAAGCCCACCAACCATCATGATGGCGGCGATGATGAAAATGGGAATGCCGGGGTTGTAGGCGACTTGCAGCACCGTGAAGCGCGACTCGCGCTCGAAGGTGATGTTGAGCCCACCGATATCCGTCGACGAGCCCTGGTCGATGACCGCGCGGTCTATGGCGTCTTCGCTCATGGGACCGTCGATCGGCGTCACCTGCACCCAGACCTGCCCGTTCTCCAGCCCGAGGGTGTCCAGCTCGGGCTGGTTCGAGCGGTTGGTGTCCGGACCGACCACGACGATCTGCTTGTTCAGGGCGGGCAGGCGGATCAGGCCGGCGGGGGCGTCGGGGTTGACCCGGAGGTTGAAGAACCCCATTTCGAGAGGCTGGTTGTAGAGCTCGACGCCGTTGGCGTCCGTGACAACCATGTCGGCCGAAATGCCAAAGCTGGCCTGATAGAAGGTCGCGACACCGGCGCTCATCGGGTTGTTGACCGTGATCTCGCCGGACTTCACCTGCTCGCCGCCGTCGTAGATGACCACGTCGCTGCGGTACTGGCTGGCGTCACCGGTGGCCATGTAGGTGTCGGTGAAGCGGACCAGCTCGACACTCAGGTCGGTGCCGTGGCCGACCTGGCGGGTTTCACCCTCGGCGACCGCGAACTCTACGTCGCGAAAGCCCCACATCGACGAGACGATGCCACCGACGAGGAGCAGGATGAGCGCGAGATGGAAGGGATAGGTGCCGAGCTTCGACCACCGGTTCTTGTCGGCGTAGAAGTGAATCTGGTCGCCGACCTGTTCCGTGATGAACCGGTATCGCTTCTGGCGCAACACCGCCTCGATGTTTTCCTGAAGCTGGCCAGGAGTGGTGGCGGTGCTGTAGACGGCGTTCACCTCGGCGTTGCGAATGTAGCCGGGCGAGGTGCGAATCCGTGGCGAGCTGATCGTCTGCCAGATGCCGGGGGCGCGGTTGATGGTGCAGATCGCGATGGCGACCGCGATCACGGCAAGCGTGGCGGCGAAAATGGCGCTGGAAAAGACATCGAAGTCGTACCAGCGGTCGACGAGCGGCTGGAGCGCGGGCCAGGCGTTGGCCATCCACTGGGGCACGTCGCTGCCGCGAAGGGTGCCGATGAGCACCAGCAACGCGAGGAACGCGATCTCCGCGACCGCGGCGCGCACCGAGCAGAAGAATCGCCAGATGCGGTCAACGGCGATCTCGAGCGGAGAGCGCGATGGGGTGCCGGTTGTCGCGGTGAGCTGGGCCATGCGTCAGGGAGGTCCGATCCGGAAACGAGCAGGCGCTGCTGATCAGTGTACGACTATATGGTTGGCTCGTAGGGCTGCCAGGGCGCGTTGCGAATGATTTCTGTGAAGATCTGCTCGTAGACGCCGAGGACCATGATGAGGCCGACGCCGATCATGACCGCGCCGGTCACGGTGGTGACCATCCCCAGGCGGCTGTTGATCCTGCGGATGATCGCAGGCGCTGTGCCGAAGGCGAGCGCGGCCAGCATGAACGGGACGGCAAGACCGAGCGAGTAGACGGTCAGGAGCCAGGTCGCCTCGGCGATGCTGCCCTGGCCGGCGGCCATCGTCAGGATCGCGCCGAGAATCGGTCCGACGCAGGGCGACCACCCCGCGCCGAAGGTGACGCCGATCAGGAACGACGAGGTGACCGTGCCGGGGTTGCCGGTGTCGATCTCCGCGCGGCGAGTCTGGTTCATGAACGGGATGTTGATCCACCCGATCTGGTGAAGGCCGAGCAGCACCAGCAGCACGCCGCCGATGCGGACCAGCCAGAGGCGGTTCTGCGTGATGAAATCCAGTGATCCGGCGAGCGCGCCGGCCGTGCCGAGGGCGGCGCCGAGCGCGATGAAGATAACGGAAAAGCCAAGCACGTAGGCGGCGGCGTTGCGCAGCACGATCGCGCGAGCGCGCGGTCCCGACTGCCCCGCCGAGACCCCCGCGATGTGGGTCAGGTAGATCGGGATCAGGGGCAGGACGCAGGGCGACGAAATGGAGAAGACACCAGCGACGAACGCGGTGAGGAACGTAACGTCAGTCATCCCGAAAACCCTACCATTCCGCGAAAACCCGGTACAATAGACGACACGTGACGTGGCGCGAAACACCTGCAGCCTTGCCGCATTCGACCCCGCGCTTCCCCTTCGCCGACCCCCGGACAACGCCGATGCCCGATACCCTTCGCGACCGACTCTACTCCACCGAGGCAATCGTGCTCGCGCGTCGAAACCTCGGCGAGGCGGATCGCATCTACGATATATTCTCGGTCCGCAGCGGCCGGAAATCCATCATCGCCAAGGGCGCGCGCAAGGCCGAGAGTCGCAACGGTCGCTCGCTCGACCTGCTGAACAGAGTCGTCGTCCACCTCTACAGGGGACGAAGCCTCGACGGCGTGCGCGGTGTCGAGACAGTGGCGACGCATCCCGGTCTGCGTGACGGGCTGCAGGCATTCGCGGCGGCGAGCTATCTCGCCGATCTCGTGCGGGTGATGACGCAGGAGGACGAGCCGAACGAGCGTGTGTACGCACTGCTTGCGGAGACACTTGCGCTGCTGTCGGACGGGGTCGATCCGTGGTCGCTGACCCGCTACTTCGAGTACGCCTTTCTGGAGGCGAGCGGTTTTCAGGCACAGCTGCATGAATGCCCGACCTGCCGCGAGGCGATCACCGAGCAGGCCAACGCGTTTTCGGTGCGTGAGGGTGGCGTGATCTGTCCGCGCTGCCGGGCGAGCGATCCGGGAGCGGTGGCGTTGTCGGTAAATGCGCAGAAGTACCTGCGGACGATGCAGCGGGATGGCCTGCGGCGGTTGCTGTCCCTGCAGCTCGACGAGGCGTCGCGGCAGCAGGTGGAGCGGGCACTGACGGACTACGTGCAACACATCGCGGAACGGCCGATCGGGTCCCTGGCGGTGCTGCACGCGTTGCAGCTGAAGGCTCCCGACCCTCGGCCGG
>NZ_JAAYXO010000110.1 GCF_012515855.1 Gordonia sp. (in: high G+C Gram-positive bacteria) | reverse complement strand
TGGCCCCACCGCTACGGCCACGGGAACGACCGAAGAAAACACTGCGAACGAAACCGACGGCACCGTCACCGTGCCGGGGGTCGTCGCCGAGACGGTCTACGCAGGTGCTCATACCCGCTACCTCGTTGACACGGAAGGTCAGGGCGGGGAGCCAGGCGTGCGATTCATCGTCGAGAAACAGAACACGCACACTCCCCGCACCGAACCAAGCGTCAGCAGGGGCGACCGGGTGGCCGTGCAGTTTCAGCGCGACCATGCAATGCCGATCGTGGCAAGCGAGGCGCCTCGCGCCGTCAGCGAGGCAAACGATGAGGTTGACCCTGACCTCGACGCGAACCCGATGAACGTGCCCATTCCATAAAGCCTTACCACCTTTACCTTCACCGCCCATCCGGGCGAACCATCACAAAGGAGTAGCGATGAAGAAAATGCTGGCAGTGCCGGCCGCAGCAGCAGCGGCTTTCGCACTGGTGCTCACAGGCTGTTCGAGCGCAGGCTCGGACGACGCCGGGAGCGGAGAACTGAAAATTGACGTTCCCGATATTCCCATGATTGAAGAGCTCGGCGAGTTCGAAGACGAGGTCAACATTGTGGCTTGGTCAGGCTTCGTCGAGCCGGCATGGGCAGATACGTTCACGGAAGAGACCGGCTGCACCGTCAACCGCAAGATTGCAGGTACCTCAGACGAAATGGTGCAGCTGATGCGCACCGGCAACTATGACCTCGTCTCAGCGTCGGGCGATGCCAGCCTGCGTCTCATCGTCGGCGGCGATGTGCAGCCGTTGAACCCCGAGCTCATTCCGAACTTCGGCGACGACATTGTGCCGGGCATGAAGGGTCAGATCTACGACACCTTGAATGGTCTCTCCTACGGGGTGCCGATTGGTCGCGGCGCCAACATCCTGCAGTACAACGACACTGTGGTTGAGGGCGACGTCACCAGCTGGGATGTCGTCTGGGAAGCAGACTCACCCTACGCCGGCAAGATCATCGGGTACGATGCACCGATCTACATCGCTGACGCAGCGGTCTACCTCATGCACCACCAGCCTGAGCTCGGCATCACCAACCCCTACGCGCTCGACGAGGAGCAGCTCGCTGCCGCAATCGACCTGCTGAAGCGGCAGAACGCCATCATCGGCGACTACTGGGCTGATCCGGTAAAGCAGATCACCGCATTTAACGGCGGCGACGTGGTCGTCGGCACCTCATGGGAAGTGCTGCGCAAGCTCAGCGAGAACCCCTCACTGCAGGGCACCCTCCCCGTTGAAGGCTCGACCGGCTGGTCAGATGCGTGGATGCTCTCCTCGAAGTCAGCGAACCCCAACTGCGCCTACGCGTGGATGGACTACACCTCAACCCCTGAGGTCAACGGCGCGATCGCAATGAACTTCGGCATGGCTCCGGCCAACGCCGCATTCTGCGAGACCAGCGAAGAAGCAGCCGCACACTGTGAGCTCTTCAACGCAACCGACGAAGAGTACTTCTCGAATGTGTGGTTCTGGACCACCCCGATCGAGCAGTGCATCGACGGGCGCACCGACGTCACCTGCACCAACTTCCAGCAGTGGACCGACGCCTGGTTGACCGTCAAGGGATAAGCACCCAGCGGTGGTGATCCTCGCACCGCAGCAGTGGCCACAAGAGCCACAGCTTCGCGGGGGTCACCACCGCCCCCAAGCGGGGCAAAGCTCGCCCCACCCCCACTCACCCGCCAATCGCACCAGATGAGGAACGCCGTGGCCACCCAGCTCTCGTTCACCAGCAAGCCAAAGCCGCTGTCGTCAGCCCTACACCGGCACCCGAAGGGGCGTCTCGCGTCACTGCTGACCCTGCCCATGGTGTGGCTGGTGGGTGTCTACATTCTGTCGCTCGCGCTGATGCTCCTCACCGCGTTCTGGCTGACCGACCCCTTCACTTCGAAGGTGAAGCCGGGCTTCACGCTCGATAACTTCGCGAGCATCTTCACCGTGCCGGCCTACTTTGCCGCAGCCGTGCGCACCTTCGGTATTGCAGCAGCCGTCACCATCATCTGCGCCATCTTCTCGGTGCCGCTTGCAATCTTCATGGCGAAACTCGCCAAGCCGTGGCTTCGCAACCTCCTGGCTGTTGCCGTCACCGTGCCACTGTGGGCCGGTTACCTCGTCAAGAT
>NZ_JAAYXO010000109.1 GCF_012515855.1 Gordonia sp. (in: high G+C Gram-positive bacteria) | reverse complement strand
TGGCCCGGATGCTGCTGGCCGAGGGGCGGTTCGACGTCGCCATCGAGCCGCTCGACGAAGTCCCGACCACCAGCCGCCACTACGGCACCGCGCAGATCTCGGCGATCGTCACCCTCGTCCACGGCCGAAAGCCGAACGACGTCAAACAGGCCGAGTTGTTCGAGGCCGCTGAGCGCTTCGAGGAGATCAGCTGGGACGACCCCCGCCGCGGTCGTCTGCAACTGATCATTCTCGGCACCGCCCTCGGCTGGATAGACGCGCACCCCGACGACGAGCAGTCCGGCGACGACTTCCTCGGCCTGCCGTTCAACGAGCACGGTCTCCGCGCGGGCACCGAGCGCTCGCTGCGCGACCTCGCCCGCGCCACCCGCGACAACCGCGCCCACCGCTTCCTCCTGGTGGACCTGGCGAACCTGATCCGCCCCGCGACGCTGTTCTGAACGCTTAGTCCGTAGATCGTGACCGCGGGCGGGTCACGATCTACGGAGCAGCGGCGACGACCTCGCCGATCGCACAGTTCGACGAGCATCGGCGCGGGGTGCCCGACCATCCGCGCCTCGTCATCGCCAGCGCCACCTTTCCCGCAGTGACGCATGAGCGCACCACCACCTGTCCCCAACCGAGGCGGAGAGTGCGACGTTCGGCGAAAGCCGCAGCGTCGAGGTCGCGGTCCATGTCTCGGTCGCGAGCCCGGGCGTCGTCGTGGTGCAGCCTGCCGTCGAGCTCGATCACCAGCCGCAGGCTCGGATAGTCGAGATCGCGAAATCCGGACCGACCGACGCCGGTCGGCGCCTGCCGTTCGGGCGTCGGCAACCCGTGGGCGCGCTCCACTCTGGTGAGGTATCGGTGCTCGAGCACCGAGCAGGCGCCGCTGCGGACATCCTCCAGGACTCCGCGGAGGAAGGTTCGTCGGGGAAGGCGACATCGCCGCTCCAGCGCTTCGAGCAATCGGTCGGCGGTAGTGAGCCGAGCCTGCACCACGTCGGCGAGCACGGCGATGGCGGCGAGCTCGTCACCCGCCGACGCAGCAACGTCGAGCACCGCCTCCTCCAACCGCACCCGCGGCGGATAAGAGTGCAGGAGCACGTGCGCTGCCATGTGGCTGCTGTAATGAACGACGACCCCCGGCCGTCGCGTCACCCGTCGACCGGCGTCGACCACGATATGGATCGGTTCGCCCGACCGCGCGCGATCGTCGCGCGGGGTTCCGACCGCCTCGATCGCCGAATGGTGGCTGAGCGCTGCCGGAGCCGCGTCGAGAATCGCGCACCACGACCGCTGTCTTCGGGTCGGCGTCCCGGTATGCGTCAAATAGACGCCCGGATACACCGGCACCCACCAGCCGCGTCGCGTCATCCGCCGGATGAACGCCGAGTCGAGCCCCGCCGCGAGCACCTGTGTCCTGGACACCACCCCGTCCTGTCGGCGAACGAGATCCCGTAATTCCTCCGTCGCTACAGCCCCCATGAAGGGAGTCTGGCCCCGGTCTGCGCTGAGCGCCAGTCCCAATCGACCACCTGTGGACAACCAGGATCGCTTAGTCCGTAGATCCTGACCGCGGGCGGGTCACGATCTACGGAGCAAGCACTACGCCCTAAGTCAGCAGGTCCTCGTAGCGGTACTCGGTCGGGATCGCCTCGCCGGCCGACGACGCCGACGATTCCCGCTGCTGGAGTTCCACGCGGCGGATCTTGCCGGAGATGGTCTTGGGGAGTTCGAAGAACTCGACGCGTCGCACCTTGAGGTACGGGGCCAGATGGTCTCGCGCGTACTCCATGATCGCCTTCGCGGTGGCGGCGTCCGCGGCCCAGCCCTCGGCGACGGTCACGTAGGCCTTCGGGACGGCGAGGCGGGTGTCGTCCGGCTGAGGCACGACCGCCGCTTCGACCACCGCGGGGTGCTCGATGAGCACGCTCTCGAGCTCGAACGGCGAGACCTTGTAGTCGGACGACTTGAAGACGTCGTCGGTACGACCGACGTAGGTGATGTAGCCGTCCTCGTCACGCGAGGCGACGTCGCCGGTGTGGTAGTAGCCACCGGCCATGACCAGCTCATTCCGCTCGGGGTCGCCGAGATAGCCGGTCATCAGGTTCACCGGACGCACGCTCAGGTCCAGGCAGAGCTCGCCCTCGTCGGCGAGCTCCCCGGTCAGCGGATCGACGAGGACCACCGGAACGCCGGGCATCGGTCGTCCCATGGAGCCGGCCTTCAGCGGCTGACCGGGGGTGTTGCCGACCTGAAGGGTGGTCTCGGTCTGGCCGAAGCCGTCGCGGATCGTCAGACCCCACGACTGTTCGACGCGACGGATCACGTCGGGGTTCAGCGGCTCGCCGGCACCGAGGAGTTCGCGCAGCCCGGCGGGCTTGTCGCCGAGGTCGGCCTGGATCAGCATCCGCCAGACGGTGGGCGGTGCGCAGAAGGTGTTGACCTGCGCGCGATCGAGCTGCTGCATCAGGGCCGCGGCGTCGAATCGGGAGTAGTTGTAGACGAAGATCGTCGCCTCGGCGATCCACGGCGCGAAGAAAAGGCTCCACGCGTGCTTGGCCCAGCCGGGCGAGCTGATCGTCAGGTGCACGTCGCCCGGCTTGACGCCGATCCAGGCCATCGTGGTGAAGTGCCCGACGGCGTAGCTGACCTGCGAATGCTCCACCAGCTTCGGCTTGCTGGTGGTTCCGGAGGTGAAGTAGATGAGCATCGGGTCGTCGACCTCGGTGTCGGTCTGGAACGGTCCCGCCGACTCCGCGTCGGCGGCGCCCGCATACGCAGTCCACCCCTCGCCGTCACCACCGCCGTCACCACCGCCGTCATCACCACCGACGACGATCCGCCGGTAGTCGCCGGGGACGTCGTCGAACTTGCCGGTGTCGCCGACATTGGCGATGACGGTGCCCGCGCCGCCGCGCTCGATGCGGTCGGTGAGATCGGCCGGGCCGAGGGCCGACGTGGTCGGCATGACGATGGCGCCGAGCTTCATGATGGCCAGCATCAGCTCCCAGAGCTCCACCTGGTTGCCGAGCATCAAGATGACGCGGTCGCCCTTGCCGACGCCGAGGCCGCGCAGCCACGTCGCCACGCGATCGGAGTTCCGCGCCATCTCATCGAAGGTCACCTTGACCTCGGAGCCGTCCTCCTCGGTGATCCACAGCGCGAGGCGGTCGTTGCCGCGGGCGAAGTCGTCGAACCAGTCGATCGCCCAGTTGAACCGGCCGGTGATCTCCGGCCAGCGGAACTCGGCGACGGCGCGGTCGTAGTCGCCGATCAGGTCGATCATCTGGTCGCGGCTGGCGCGGTAACGCTCAGTGTTCGTGGTCATGCTCACATGATCCACGTCACAGGACGATTCGGTCCACCCCCCGAAGAGGGGGTGCGGAGCACCCGGTCGAGACCACACTCGAGTGCAGCGGCACCGATCGTTCAGTCCCCGTACGCGACCGCCATCGCCTGCCGAGCGATCGCCAACTCCTCGTTGGTCGGGACCACCAGCACCGTGATGCTCGACGCGTCGGTGGAGATGACGCGCGGCTCCGACGAACGGATCGCGTTGCGCTCGGCGTCGATCTCGATACCGTAGTTCTCCAACCCCGCCAGGGAGTCGGCGCGGACCGGGGCGGCGTTCTCGCCGACGCCCGCGGTGAAGACGATCGCGTCGACCCGACCGAGCTCGATCATGTACGCGCCGATGTAGCGGCGGAGGCGGTGCAGGTAGACGTCGTACGCCAGCCGCGCGGACTCGTCACCGGCGTCGGCGCGCTCGAGGACCGAGCGGAAGTCGTTCTCACCGCAGAGGCCCTTCAGGCCGGAGCGCTTGTTGACCAGCGTGTCGATGTCGTCGATCGACATGCCCGCGACGCGCGCGAGCTGGAAGACGATGCCCGCGTCGATGTCGCCGGTACGGGTGCCCATCACCAGCCCCTCGAGCGGCGTCATGCCCATGGTGGTGTCGATCGGTCTGCCGCAGGCCACGGCCGACATCGACGCCCCGTTGCCGAGGTGCAGGACGATCTGGTTGAGCTCGCCATAGTCGCGGCCGAGGGTCTCGGCGGTCTTGCGGGAGACGTACTCGTGGCTGGTGCCGTGGAAGCCGTAGCGGCGGATGGCGTACTGCTGGGCCACCTCCGCGTCGAGCGCGTAGGTCGACGCCGCCGCGGGCAGGTCGTGGAAGAACGCGGTGTCGAAGACTGCGACGGCGGGGACGTCGGGCAGCAGCGCCGTGACTGCCTCGATGCCGACCAGGTTCGCCGGATTATGCAGCGGTGCAAGCGGACAGATCCGCTCGATCTCCGACCGGACGGTCTCGTCGATCAGGGTCGGGGCAAAGAACGACCGTCCGCCGTGCACCACCCGATGTCCGACCGCCGCGAGGCCCGAGTCGGCGATGTCGACGCCGTCGGACGCGAACAGTTCCAGCACCGTCGCAATGGCCGCCTCGTGGTCGGGCAGCACGCCCTCCACCACCACGTCGTGCCCGCGATACCGGTGCTTGATGCGCGAGGAGCCCTCACCGATCTGCTCGGCGAGCCCGTCGGCGATCACCTCTTCGGTCGTCGGATCCAGGACCTGATACTTCAGCGACGACGATCCCGCGTTGACCACCAGGACACTGCCGTCGATCCGCTCCGCGCTCATGCGTTCTGCTCCTCGGACACCGGGGCCGACTCTGTCTTCGCCGTCTCCGCGTGCGCCTTCTTGTTGTTCTGTGCCTTCTTGTTGTTCTGGGCCTGGATCGCGGTGATCGCCACGGTGTTGACGATGTCCGACACCAGCGCGCCGCGGGAGAGGTCGTTCATCGGCTTGTTGAGCCCCTGCAGCACCGGCCCGATCGCGACGGCGCCCGCACTGCGCTGCACGGCCTTGTAGGTGTTGTTGCCGGTGTTGAGGTCCGGGAAGATCAGGACCGTCGCACGACCGGCGACCGGCGAGTCGGGCATCTTCGACGCCGCGACCGTCGGCTCCACGGCGGCGTCGTACTGGATCGGCCCTTCCACCAGCAGTTCCGGCGCCCGTTCGCGGACGATCGCGGTGGCGGCGGCCACCTTCTCGACGTCCTTGCCGGTGCCCGACGCGCCGGTGGAGTACGACAGCAGCGCGACCCGCTGCTCGATGCCGAAGGCGGCCGCGGTCTGCGCCGACGACATCGCGATGTCGGCCAGTTCTTCGGCGGTGGGATCGGGAACGATCGCGCAGTCGCCGTAGGAGAGCACCTTGTCGGACAGGCACATGAAGAAGACGCTGGAGACCGTCGAGACACCGGGCTTGGTCTTGATGATCTCGAACGCGGGCCGGATGGTCTGCGCGGTGGTGTGCGCGGCGCCCGAGACCATGCCGTCCACGCGCCCGGTGTGCAGCATCATGGTGCCGAAGTACGACTCGTCGCGCACCGCCTCCAACGCCCGCTCCAGGGTCATGCCCTTGTGCTTGCGGAGCTCGGTGTAGACCTCGGCGAACTCGTCGGCCAGCGGCGACGTCGCGGGATCGATGATGTCGACGTCGCCGAGGTCGATGCCGAGTTCGTTGCCGCGTCGGCGGACGGCGACCGGATCACCCAGCAGCGTCAGCTCGGCGACACCGCGGCGCAGCAGCCGTTCGGTGGCGCGCAGGATGCGGTCGTCGTTGCCCTCGGGAAGCACGATGTGCTGGCGGTCGGACTTGGCCTGCGTCATCAGCTGGTACTCGAACATCTGCGGCGTGACCACCTCCGGCTTGTGGAGGTCGAGCTCGGCCAGCAGTTCGGCCGGCGAGACGTACTTCTCCATCAGCGCGAGGGCGGCGTCGATCTTGCGGTACGACCCGCGGGCCATCGCGCCGCGGGTGTTCGCCGCGATCCGCGCGGTCTCGTAGGTGCCGTGGTCGCACGCGATGATCGGCAAGGTGGGCCGCAGACCCTTCACCAGCGCGTCGATCATCGGGTGCGGGCGCAGACCGCCGTTGATGACGATGCCTGCCAGCCGCGGGAAGCCCTCGGCGACGTCGGCGTTCACCAGCGCCAGGAGCACGTCCGACCGGTCGGCCGGCGCGATCACCACCAGCGACTCGCTGAGCCGCTCGAGAATGTGCTCGACCGTCATGCCGCCGACCATCACGTCGAGGGCCTCCCGATCGAGGAGGTCGCGATCGCCGGAGTACAGGGTGGCGTCGAGCGCGTCGCACAGTTCGCCCATGGTCGGCGCCACCAGCAGCGGCTCCTCGGGCAGCGCCCACGAGCGGATCCCGGTTCTGCTCAGCGCCGCGACCACCGCGGGCTGATCGTCGGGATCGCATCGGTTGGCGACGATGCCGACGGTGCTGGCGTGTTCGCTCTTGATGTCCGCGAGGAGCAGATCGGCGACGGCCTTGACCTCGCTCGGCTCCCGCTCGAACGCCTTCACCACCAGGATGATCGGCGCCGACAGGTTGGCGGCCACCCGCGCGTTGAAGCTCAACTCCGACGGCGATGCGACATCGGTGTAGTCCGAGCCGATCACCAGGATGTTGTCACACTGCTCGGCCAGCGCGTGGTACCGCGCGACGATCTCGCCGATCGCCGCGTCGGGGTCGGAGTGCACGTCGTCGTAGGTGACGCCGATGCAGTCCTCGTAGGTCACGTCGGCCGACGCGTACTGGTGCAGCAGGTCGAGGATGTAGTCGCGCTTGCCCGCCGAGGCGCGGGAGATCGGACGGAAGACGCCGACCCGACCGCCGGCGGCGGTCAGCACCATCAGCGCACCGAGCGCGACTGTCGACTTTCCGGTGTCGCCTTCTGCGGACGCGATGTAAATACTGCGGGCGCTGGTGCCAGTCATGCGTCCGACAATAGTCGTTCGTCAGGCGCGGGCAGCCATCACCGAATGACGGCGCGGACCACCATGTCGGCGATCTCGTCGTCGGACATCACGCTGCCCGGGACCAGCATGCAGGAGTAGACCACGCGCACCATGAACTCGCTGCCCGCGCGGGCGGTCGGGTAGAGCGCGGCGGCCTCATCAGCCTCCGCATCGGGGAGCGTCGCATCGACGATGAGGTCGATCAGCGAACGGTTCTCCGAATCGGTAGTGGTGATGAGCGCGCGCACCACTTCTTCGGGCTCGTTGCGCAGCACGTACTGCAGCGCCTCGTGCTCGCGGATGTACTGCAGGCTGCGACTGACCCGTTCGCGGATCCGTTCGGCCGGGTCGTCCTGTTCCTGTCCCCACGCATGGAGTTGCTTGCGCAGCTGCTCCAATTCGCGCGACATGATGGCATCCACCAGCGCGTCGCGGCCACCGAACATGCGGTACGCGGTAGCGCGGGCGACGCCTGCCTGCCGGGCCACCGACGTCAGGCTGAGGGCTTTGGCTCCGAAACGGGACACCAGCGCCACGCCCACGTCCACCAACCGGTCACGATCCATGGCTTAAACGTTATCGAACGCGAGGCGGGCCACTGGCCGTCGCGGTCATTCTTCGTCGATGTAGTGCATCGCTGCTTCTTCGGCCGAGGCGCCCGCACCGTCGACGCCCGCGTCGGTGGCGAGCAGCTGATTGTCGACGTCGGGTCCGGTGCCCTCGTCGGGCGCGATCAACCGGCCGGCGCGGCGGCGACCCACTTCGGCGCGCTCGGGGAAGTCGGGGTCGCCGTCTGCGTCGTCGTAGGAGGTGTCGGGTTCCTCCTCCGCGAGGCGGGAGTCGAGCGTCTCGTGCTCGTGGTTCGCGGGTTCGTACTCGGGCGGCGAGTAGCCGCGGTCGAGCACATCCGCCAGTTCGGTGTCCTCCAACGTGTCCTCGGGCTGCAGCTGATCGGTGTCGTCCCGGTCGTACTCGCCGTCGTCGTAGGCATCCTGCGCGCTCATGGTTTCAGGCTAACGCGGATGAGCGGCGTCGACGCGAGAGTCGGACAGTCCCAGCGTCGCGCCGCCACCGGCCCGGCCACCGGCTCCCTCCGCAATGGCACTATTGAACCCATGCCGGTGAACATCCCGCAGGACCTTCCAGCTCGCGCCATTCTCGAGGACGAGGGCATCTTCGTGATGTCCGACGACCGGGCCCGTTCGCAGGACATCCGCCCGATGCGCATCGCGATCCTGAATCTGATGCCGACGAAGGAAGCCACCGAGACCCAGCTGCTGCGCGTGCTCGGCAGCACCCCGCTGCAGGTGGAGGTCACCCTGTTGCACATGGCGAGCCACTCGTCCCGCAACACGACGCCCGAGCATCTGGAGGCCTTCTACACCACCTTCGCCGACGTCGCCGACCAATACTTCGACGGCCTGATCATCACCGGCGCCCCGATCGAGCTCCTCGACTTCGAGGACGTCGACTACTGGCCCGAGATGCAGCGGATCCTGGACTGGAGCCGCGAGCACGTCTACTCGACGATGCACATCTGCTGGGGCGCGCAGGCCGCGCTCTACCACCACTACGGCGTGCCGAAGTACGAGTTGCCGAGCAAGCTCTCGGGCATCTTCGACCACCGCGTGCTGGCGCCGCAGTCCGCGCTGCTCCGCGGGCTCGACGACACGCTGACCGTGCCGCAGTCGCGCCACACCGACGTGCACGCCGCCGACATCGAGGCCACCGGCGCGGTCGATGTGCTCGCCGTCGGCGACGACGCGGGCGTGCTGCTGGCCGCGACCCCCGACCTGCGGCAGGTGTTCATCACCGGCCACCCCGAGTACGACCGCGACACCCTCGACCGCGAGTACCGGCGCGACGCCGACTCCGGGATGAACCCGACCGTGCCGACCAACTACTACCCGGACGACGACCCGACGCGCGAGCCCGGCGTCACCTGGCGAAGCGCAGGCGTCCTGGTGTACGCCAACTGGCTCAACCACTGCGTCTACCAGCAAGTTCCGTTCGAGCGGACGACCGGCGCAGAGTAGCCCCGGCGCGCGTCACCGCCGCCAGGACTCGTAACTGCGCGGATCGTCGATGGGCTCCAGATGGACCGTCGGAACGAGGTCCTCGACGGCGTCGTGCAGTTCGGTCTCGATCTCCTCGACCAGGTCGTGGCCTCGCTTGACCGTCCAGGCCCCCGGCACCAGCATGTGCATCTGAACAAAGCGCAGGTGCCCGGCTTCGCGGGTGCGGATGTCGTGGAAGTCGACCTCCGCGCTGCGGTGGCGGTCCAGCACCTCGTCGATCGCGGCGAGCTGCTCGGCGGGGATCGCCGAGTCCATGAGTCCCATGGTCGACGACCGCATCAGCTTATAGCCGACGAAGATGATGTTGATCGCGACGGCGATGGCGATCAGCGGGTCGAGCACCAGCCATCCGGTCAGCGCCACCGCGGCCACGCCGAGCACCACGCCCGCGGTGGTCCACACGTCGGTCATCAGGTGTTTGCCGTCGGCCTCCAGCGTCAGTGAGCGGTAGGCGCGGCCCACTCTGATCAGTTGCCAAGCGACGAGGGCGTTGATCACCGACGCAAGCACCGAGACCGCCAGACCGATGCCGACCTGCTCCAGTTCCACCGGGTTGATGAGTCGTTCCACTGCCGTGGCGATGATGACGATCGCGGCCACCACGATCAGCACGCCCTCGACGACGGCCGAGAAGTACTCGCTCTTGACGTGCCCGAAGTTGTGCTCGTCGTCGGCCGGCTTGGCGGCGATCCGCAGTGCGATGAACGCGATGACGGCGGCGACCAGATTGACCACCGACTCCGCGGCGTCGGACAGCAGACCCACCGAACCGGTCAGCTGCCAGGCGAGCACCTTGAGGCCGATCACCACGATCGACGCCGCAATGCTCAGCAACGCCCACTTGCTCAGGTCCCGCGTGTTGTCGGCCACCACTCCATCTTGGCGCACCCGGGCCGCCCAGGAGCCACCAAGACGGCACCGAGACGACGAAAGCCTGATTGCGCTGCGGAAACCGAGTGTGACGGGGATCATAGTAGGCATGCTCGACGAGTTGAACGACCAAGCTCAGGCCGACTACGCCGCCGGCCAGTTCAGCAGTGCGCTCGCCGGCTTCTCGGTCCTCCGAGAACTCCGCGCCAGGCGAGAGGGCCCCTATTCGGTCAAGTATCTAGCGGCGATGCACGACAGCGTCCGGTGCATGTCGCAGCTGCAGCTGTGGACCGACGCCGATCTGCTGTGCAGCGAACTCCACAGCAAGTATGTCCGGACGCTGGGTCGCGGTCAGTCGGTGACGGTCGACGTCGCCAAGCACTGGGCGTGGTCGATGATGCACCTGCGCGACCTGCGTCCGGCGATCGGTCTCTACCTGACGACCGCCGATGCGATGTGGGACCTCGACCAGTCGGGCGCCCGCAGGCTGATCGGCGCGGCCGCCACCATCCCGGCGGTCCGACCGGCGGCCCTGCTGTGGCAGGGGTTCGTCGACGGCGTCGCGCTGCGGCACACCGACGAGCTGCTGAACGTGCTCACCGGGTGGACCGAGCAGTTGTCGGAGCGGCGATTCGCCGAGCCGACGATCACGCTCGACGGCTTGGCGCTGACCGGATAACGGTCAGGCGTCGACGACCCGCTGGTCGTCGGCGGTGTCCATCAGGGCGGTCACCTTGGCAGGCACCGTGAACAGGGTGACGAGGCTGACCACGATCAGCAGCACCGCGAGCAGCCACAGGATGGTGCTGAGCGTGTACACCGCGGGCAGCACGATCATCGCGATTCCCGCCAGTACCGAGACGACACCGGAGACCATGACCAGCCAGCGCGGCGCGAGGGTCGACGCGAGGCGCAGACCGAACAGATCCTGAATTCCGCCGACGATCCACCCGACGCCGATGAAGACGCCGAGCAGGACCAGCGACTTGGCCGGGTTCAGCATGGCCAGGACGCCGACGATCAGGACCACCGCGCCGAGGACGCCGAGCAGAATGCGCATGCCCGCGGGGGCACGAGTGACCGCGAAGGCCAGGAACAGGCGGGTGATGCCCGCGACCGCCAATGCGACACCGAACAGGATGCCGATCGCGACCAGCGAGGCCTCGGTCCAGACCAGCGCGACAACGCCCATGACGAGGCCGACCAGCGCGGAGAAGATGACGAAGGTGCGGACCGCGCCGACCGCGTCGTTCGGCAAAACGGACGGTGTTGCTTGAGTGGTCATACACGCAGCGTAGCGTGAGGCCATATGGCGGATATGAGCTTCTTCACCGTCGGCGATCGAGGCCGATACCTCCCCACGGATTTCGCGATGGGCCTGTGGGGCCCGGATGCACTCAACGGGCCCGCGGTGTGCGCCATCGCGGCGTACGCGGCCGAGAAGGCAGGCAGTCGTGAGGGATTCGCGCCCGCACGGTTCACCCTGGAGCTCTTCAAGAGCGCACGGCGGCTGCCGATGGCCGCCACCACCACCGTCCTGCGCGACGGCCACCGCATCCGCGTCGTCGAGGTGTCGGTGATCCAGTACGACGACACGCAGAAGACAGGCGAGCAGGAGATCCTCGTCGCGCGCGGCAACGTCGTGTTCCTCAAGAAGAGCTCCACCAACCCGCCCGGCGAGCGGTGGGAGCGGTCGCCGGAAGCCAGCGCGTTCACCCCGCCCGCGGCGACCTCCGACAACTACCGTCCGTGGTTCCGGACCGACGACCAGGAATGGTCGCAGGACATGACCCAGTTCCAGAACTCCGGCCGACTCTCCCTGTGGTCGCGCCCCTTCGCCGCGGTGTCCGGCGAGGAGCCGACGCCGTTCCAGCGCGCGGTGACTGCCGCCGAGTCCAGCAGCCTGGTCACCAACATCGGCGACGGCGGCATCGGCTTCATCAACTGCGACCTCACCGTGGCGCTCGCTCGTCTGCCGGAGGGCGTCCGTGTCGGCCTGCAGGCCGACACCCATATCGAGAACGACGGACTGTCGGTCGGCACGGCCAATCTGTACGACGAACACGGTCCGATCGGCGTCGGCCTGGTGACGGCCCTCGACAACACCCGGGCGATGATCGACTTCAGCAAGGTCCGAGGCGGCACGATGCGCGCCCCCGAACTCAGCTGACCTCGTCGAACCCGGCCCGATCGGCGGTCTCTCCCGGTAGCGTTCGCAGTCACTGGAGCTGTTGAGTCTTCAGGCTCAACGTGACGGGAGACTGGACGTGACGAACAGATATCTCAGATACGGCGACCGCCGCTTCATCATCACCCGGGAGACCGAGGCGCGCCTGGACCGCGCCTTGAACAAGGTCTACGCGCACGGCAGCAGCGGGCACGAGTGGCTCAGCCTCTATCCGGACAGCGAGGCGCAGTGCCGCCTGCTGATCGCGGCGGGCGTGCCGATCACGATTGAGACGGAACCGGCGTTCGATTCTCCGCTGTAGCGGGACCGTCGGCGTGGCGACGGCGGAGCACCCGTCGGCCAGTCGGCTGGAGCCCGCTCGAGGCCAGGTTGAGGCGCCCGATCACCGGTAGGCTGGCCGCATGCGTGTCGGAGCCCATTTACGCCAGGACGAGAACCCCATCGTGACCGCCGAGGAACTCGGCATCGACATCTTCCAGATGTTCGTCACTGATCCGCAGTCGTGGAAGAAGCCGCAACCGCATCCGCACGCCACCGAGATCCGTGAGTCGCCGATCGACGTCGTCGTGCACTCCAGCTACCAGATCAACGTCGCGAGCCTGAACAACCGGCTGCGGATGCCCTCGCGCAAGGCGGTGGAGGAGCAGGCCAAGGCGGCCGCCGAGCTCGGTGCCATCGGGCTCGTGGTGCACGGCGGTCACCTCAAGGACGGCGAGGACGCCGCCGAAGGTTTCGCCAACTGGCGCAAGCTATTCGAACGACAGGAAGACAAGGGTGGCTTCGGCGTGCCGATCCTGATCGAGAACACCGCGGGCGGCGACCACGCGATGGCTCGCACGCTCGAGTCCATCGAGCGGCTGTGGGACGCGGTCGGCGACTTCGGCCAGGCCGGCTTCTGCCTCGACACCTGTCACGCGTGGGCGGGCGGCGAGGACCTCGTCGGACTGGTGGAGCGGATCAAGGCGATCACCGGACGGATCGACCTGATTCACCTGAACAATTCGCGCGACGAGTTCGATTCCGGCCGCGACCGGCACGCCAACCTGGAGTCCGGACAGATCGACGCGGAGGTGCTCGCCGAGCTGATGAAGACCGCCGACGCCCCCGGGGTCCTGGAGACACCGGGCGAGGGCATCGCCACCGACCTCGAGTACCTGCGCTCGCACTGAGTCGCACGCCCCTCCTGGTCGCACGGCTCGCTTGCAATTGTTAGCGGGACCACACGCCCCCGTATTGTCCCGCAGGCATGTCGCCGGTATTCTGGCAATAGTTACCGGCAAGTAACTTACCTCCGGGTCAGCCCCCGGAAGTTCCGACCGGCAGACGATCTTCGAGAAAACAGCGAGTTAGGAAAACCATGGGCCATTACAAGTCCAACCTGCGGGACCTGCACTTCAACCTCTTCGAAATGTACGAGCTCGACAAGGTGCTCGAGTCCGGAGAGTTCGGCGACCTCGATCATGAGACCGCCGTCGACATGCTGCGCGAGGTCCGCACCCTCGCCGAAGGCCCGATCGCCGCGTCGTTCACCGACGTCGATCGCAACCCGCCGGTCTTCGACCCGGAGAACCACACGGTCACCATTCCGGAGTCGTTCAAGGCCTCCTACAACGCCTTCATCGAAGCCGGCTGGGACAAGGTCGGCGTCGACGAGGAGCTCGGCGGTCTGCCGGCACCCCGCTCGCTGTACTGGGCGCTCGGCGAGATGATCCTCGGCGCCAACCCGCCGGTCTTCATGTACGCCGCCGGTTCGGGCTTCTCGAACATCTTCTACGACAACGGCACCGACGAGCAGAAGAAGTGGGCCGCCATCTGCGCCGAGCGCGGCTGGGGCGCCACCATGGTCCTCACCGAGCCGGACGCCGGCTCCGACGTGGGCGCAGGCACCACCAAGGCCACGCAGCAGGAAGACGGCACCTGGCACATCGAGGGCGTGAAGCGCTTCATCACCTCGGCCGACCAGGATATGACCGAGAACATCTTCCACCTGGTCCTGGCTCGCCCCGAGGGCGCCGGACCGGGCACCAAGGGCCTGTCACTGTTCTTCGTTCCGAAGTTCCACTTCGACCACGAGACCGGCGAGCTGGGCGACCGCAACGGCGCCTTCGTCACCGGTGTCGAGCACAAGATGGGCATCAAGGCCTCCTCCACCTGTGAGGTCAGCTTCGGTCTCCACGGCACCCCCGCCAAGGGCTGGCTGGTCGGCGAGGTCCACCAGGGCATCGCCCAGATGTTCGACGTGATCGAGCACGCTCGCATGATGGTCGGCACCAAGGCCATCTCGACCCTGTCGACCGGCTACCTGAACGCCCTCGAGTACGCCAAGCAGCGCGTCCAGGGCGCCGACATGACGCAGATGATGGACAAGGCCGCCCCGCGCGTCACCATCACCCACCACCCGGACGTCCGTCGTGCGCTGATGACCCAGAAGGCGTACGCCGAGGGCCTGCGCGCGGTGTACCTCTACACCGCGTCGCACCAGGACGCCGTCGCGGCGAACATCGTCTCCGGTGCCGACGCCGAGCTGGCGCACAAGGTCAACGATCTGCTGCTCCCGATCGTCAAGGGTGTCGGCTCCGAGCGCGCCTACGAGAAGCTCACCGAATCGCTGCAGACCCTGGGCGGCTCCGGCTTCCTGCAGGACTACCCGATCGAGCAGTACATCCGCGACT
>NZ_JAAYXO010000108.1 GCF_012515855.1 Gordonia sp. (in: high G+C Gram-positive bacteria) | reverse complement strand
TCGTGGGCGCGCTGACGCTGATCGAGGGTGGGTTGTGGACCGACCTCGCCGGCATCGGCGTCGGGGTCGTGGTCTTCGCGATCCAGAAGCGCCTCGTCAAACCCGAGGCCCTGGCGCGCGGCGCGGACTAGCGACGGGCGAACGACGGTCTGCTCCCTGCCCCGGCGGCGGTCGCCCGCCGTCCCAAACCTTGTCAAACACCGCTTTCGAAGCGGTCCTTTGACGCCCTGCCGAAATCGTTATACTGTATAACAGTATCGCAGTCTGAGCGTGGGATGTCGCAACCAGTCGGCGTCTGAAGTCCCGCCTCGGGAGGAGCTGCGATGCTGCCGGACTGGAGCAGCGATCTCGGCCCGTTTGCCTTTTTCGGCTGTGCCGGCAAGTGCGCCTGAGGGACCGAACCAGCGTTCGGGCCCGCCCGCTACACCGTAAGCAGTTCGATTATCAATTCGGGGGATCCGATGATTACCAAACGCACTTTGCTTATCGCTTCGACTGCTCTGGCCGGCGTCGCCGCCTTGGGCACTGCCAGTCTTGCTGCCGACTTCACGGGGACCGTGACGATCGTTCACATCAATGACGTCCACGCCCACATCGACGGGACCGACACGCAGATCGGCTACCCGAAGATCGCCGGGTTCGTTGAACAGACGAGAGCCGAGAACCCCAACACCCTCTTCCTCGACGCGGGAGACGCCATCGCCGGCGACCCCTATGCGTCGATCGATCGGGGACTGGGATTCCTGCCGATACTGAACACCCTCGGCATCGACGCCATGACTGCGGGCAACTCCGAGTTCGCGTACGGCTCCGATCACCTGAAGACGTTTGCGGCGGGCCTCAACTACCCGCTGCTCGTCGACAACATGGTGTACACCGCCACCGGTGAACCCTTCAGCGAGGGTTTCACTCTCGTGGAACTGCCTAACGGGATGACGGCAGGTATTGTCGGAGTAACCACCCACCAGTCCGGGGTGATGGCGTCGACCGACCTCGAGTACGTGGATGCGGTCGCCGCGACGGAGCGTCTCGTCGGCGAAGCCACAGAGGCTGGCGCCGACTTCATCGTCGGCCTGCTGCACCTCGGCGAACTCGAGGAAGACTCCAACTCGCTCGCGGTAGCCGAGCAGGTTGAGGGCCTGGATGTCATCATCGATGGGAACAGCCATACTGGACACCCGTCCGGCTTGATCCACAACGACGTGCTTATCGCCCAGACCAGCGGCAACGGCGAGACTGTCGGAGTCGTCGACCTCGCGTTCGTCGACGGCAAGTTCACCGGCGCCGAGGCACGCCTGCTCGATCGCGCCTCCCTCGACAACGTACCGGAGAAGGCGGCGACCCGCGCTGCCCTGGATGTGTTTCTTGCCACCGCGACTGAGTTCTTCAATGAGATTGTCGGCTCAACCGACGTCACTCTGGAGGGCACCCGCGACGTTGTGCGAACCCAGGAAACCAATCTGGGAAACCTGTTCACGGACGCCGTGCGTGAAGCGGCCGGGGCGCAACTGGCGTTCTTGCCGGCGGGCTATATTGGTGGCGTGACCGAACCTGGTCCGATCGACCGCCGGACTGTCCAGACGATGGCCCGGATCGAAGTTGAGATCGTCAAGATGGAGCTCACGGGAGAGCAGGTGGTCGCATTCGTGGACAGTACGGTCGGCACATTCCCTGAGTCTTCCGGATCGCTACTGCACGTGAGCGGAGGTACCTATCGCATCGACCCCGACGCCGAGGGAACAAAGGCCCACAGCTTCACGGTCGAGGGGGCGCCTCTGTCCCCCGAGGACACCTATTCGGTGGCGGTCGTCGTCGGTGCGCTGAGCCGGCCTGGAATCAGCGAGGGAACATTGATCTCTCGCCACGGCAACACACCGCAAATCCTCGAAGCCTATCTGAAAGCCAACTCACCAGTGGCTCCTCAGGTCGAAGGGCGATTTGGGGCGGCGACAAAGGCTGAATAGCACCCGGATTCCATCCGGACCATGACGCGAACCGGGCGGCCTTGCCGCCCGGTTTCTTTTCGGACTCGAGCGCCGCAGGTGGGTGGCTACCAGCCTTCGAGCACAACCTTGCCGATAGTCTTGCCGCTCTCGAGCATCCGGTGCGCCTCGCGCAGGTTCACTGCGCTGATCGTCCCGAGGTTCGTCTTCAACGTTGTCTTGAGCACGCCGGCGTCGACCAGACGCGAGACTTCCGACAGTATCCGGTGCTGCTCGATCATGTCGTCGGTCCCGTGCAGCGAGCGCGTGTACATGAGCTCGTAGCACAGCGTGATCGACTTGCCGCTGAACCCATCGGGGTGATTGGCCGCACCGATCCCGCTGATGACCCCCAATCGGCCCTGCGGGGCGATCAGTTCGAGTATCTGGTCGAAGTGCCGGTCGGTGCTGGTCGTCGAGAACACGAAACCGGGCGCCCCTGTCCCAAGCGCGGCGACTTCCGCCGCCAGCGGTTTGGAATGGTCGATCACATGATCGGCCCCCATGGCGCCGGCCCACTCCACCGTCTCGGGACGAGAGGCGGTTGCGATCACGGTCATGCTCGCGATCCGCTTGGCGATCTGGATGGCGACCGAACCGACCCCGCCCGCGCCGCCGACGACGAGCAGCATGCGGTTGTCGCGCGGTACGGGACGGTTCACGTCCAGCCGGTCGAACAGCATTTCCCAGGCCGTTAGCGCGGTCAGCGGGAGCGCCGCCGCTTCGGCGTCGCCGAGCGATTGCGGCGCCGGGCCGACGATCCGTTCGTCGACGAGCTGCAGTTCGGCGTTGGAGCCGGGGCGAATGATCGAGCCGGCATAAAAGACCCGGTCGCCGGGGCGGAACAAGGTAACATCCGGTCCAACCGCCTCGACGGTTCCGGCGGCGTCCCAGCCGATCACCTTGAAATCGCCGACAGTACCGGGCGAACCACCACGCACCTTGGTGTCGACGGGATTGACCGATACCGCCGCCACCCGCACCAGAAGATCGCGGCCGCTCGCCACCGGATCGGGCAGCTCGTGTTCTATCAGCGAATCCGGCCGGCCAATCGGCCCCGTCTCGACGAAGCCGATTGCCTTCATCAGTCCGTGCCGCCCGAGATCGGCGCGACATAAGCCACGTCGAGGTCCCAGGGGAAGAAGATCCAGGTGTCCTGGCTCACCTCGGTGATGAAGGTATCGACCATCTCGCGGCCCTTGGGCTTGGCGTAGACCGTGGCGAAATGCGCGCCGGGCAGCATGTCGCGCACCACGCGCGCCGTCGCGCCGGTGTCCACCAGGTCATCGACGATGAGCACTTTCTTTCCTGCGCGGGCGGCGGCGAGGATCGGCTCGGAGATCGCCTTGAGCACCGTGATCCC
>NZ_JAAYXO010000011.1 GCF_012515855.1 Gordonia sp. (in: high G+C Gram-positive bacteria) | reverse complement strand
CCGTTCCTAGCGTTCGTTGCATGACTTCGAATCCCACCGCCACTGAACCGACATCGACTCCCCGCATCGGCCCGATGCGCTGGTTCATCCGCGGCGTCGTCGGACTGGTCCTCGCGGTCGGCCTGCTGGCCGCGCTGCCGCTCAGCTCGGCGTTGGCCGCTGGAGAACCGGCGCAGGCGCCTGCCTTTCCGTCCACCGCGCCCGAGCGTGCGATCGCCTCCCTGGTCGATGCCACCGTGGTCGGTTACGACCGCGGTGACACTGTCGCCTTCCTGCCCGCCGATTTCGAGACCCGGCTCGGCTATCGCCCGGTGGTGGTCGACGGTCGCGCGATGAACCCGGACGGCGACTGTTCCTCGCCGGTCCCGCTCCCCGACCGGTTCGCCGATGCCTGCCGCGTCCACGACTTCGGTTACGACCTGCTCCGCTACGCGGATGCCGTGGGGCGCCCGGCGGCGCCCTGGGCACGGCCGGCCCTCGACCGCATGCTGATCGACGACATGCACGCGACGTGCGACGACCTGCTGTGTCACGCCGCGGCCGAGACCGCCCGGGTCGGACTGTCGCTCAACACCTGGCGGCAGCGGTCCGGGCCGCCCCGCCGCGAATCCGGTACCGAGATCGTCCGAACACTTCTCACGCGGACCGTCCAGACGGCGATCCCGATGACGAACGGCGATGCGGCATGAGCCCGCGGGTTCGCCGGTCGGCGATCTTCCAGATCCGACCGGCGGTCGCCGCGGGTGCGCTCGTCGGACGACTCCTGGCGCTGTCGCCCGGCATGATGCCGCGATCGGCGCTGATCACCGCGGTCGCCGGGACGGTCCTGACGCTGATCGGCATCGGAATCGGAGCCGTCATCGGCATGGCACGCGACCGCCTGCGCGACGACCGCCCACGCCCGGTGCCGGGTTTCTGGCTCGGAGTCGGCCTGCTGATCGTCGGCTCGGCGGTCGGCCTCGCCGCACGCCACGAGCTCGCCGTCCGGTCCGCGCTCGGCGTCCCGCCCATCGGAGTCGGCTGGATTGTCGCCGCCACCGTCGTCCCGGTGCTCACGGCCGCCGCGGTCATCGCGATTCGGCCCCGCGTGCTGCTGACCGCGGCCGCGGCCACCGTCCTGGTGACCTCGGCGATCGGGCTGTCCGGCCCCGCCGTCGCCACCGCCCCGTCCGTCCCAGACAGTGCAGCGATGCTCTACGGGCCGCTCACCGAGCCCGGATCGTTCGCCCAGCGCGCCGACCGGCTGGTGTCCCGGTGGGTCGCAGCGGGCGGTTTGGCCGAGCGCGCGGTGGTGGTCGCGGTGCCCACCGGTTCCGGGTGGGTGGATGCGGGCACCGTCGAGGGCGCTCGACGTCACTTCGACGGGTCGGTGCGAGTGCTCGCACTGCAGTACGACGACGTCGCCTCGTGGAAGGCGTTCGTGTCGTCGCCGGCCCGCGCAGGCGACAGCGCCACGGCGTTGGTGGCCGCCGTCGCGCGACGCATCGATCGGTCGCCGCAGACGCAACGCCCGCAGATGTATCTCGCCGGGCAGAGCCTCGGCGCGGTGGGTGCTGACGCCGCGCGCAGGTGGGCTCGACGAACGGGCGTCGACCTCGCGGGTACCGTACTGGCCGGCCCACCCGCCGGAACCATCGAAGAGGTTCCGGCGTGCGAGCGCCGAGTGGTGCTCGCCAACGACGACGATCCGGTCACCGCGTTCGGCGTCTCGCTCCTGTGGCGGCCGATCGACCACCGTCCGTGGCTGCCGGTGGCGTCGTTGCTCGCGACCGCACTCGACCTACCGGCGGCCCTGTCGGTGTCGACCGGGCACGGCCATCGCTACGGCCTCGAACAGGGCCTCGCCTTCGGCGATCTGCCGCCGGGCTGTCAGCCGATCGGGCCGCGCGCCGCCTCGTAGGCCGCGCCGATCCGGTACAGGCGGTCGTCGCCGAACGCCGGGGCCATGAGCTGCAGTCCGACCGGCAGTCCGTCGTCGGACGAGAGTCCCGACGGCACCGACATCGCGGAGGTGCCTGCCAGGTTGACCGGCAGCGTGCAGAGGTCGAAGAGGTACATCGACAGCGGGTCGTCGACCTTCTCGCCCAGCTTGAACGGGGTGGTCGGGGTGGTCGGCGAGATCAGCACGTCGACGTCCTGGTAGGCCTTCGCGAAGTCGCGCGCGATCAGCGTGCGGACCTTCTGCGCCTGGCCGTAGAAGGCGTCGTACGCGCCGGAGCTCAGCGCGTAGGTGCCGATCATGATGCGGCGCTTGACCTCTGCGCCGAATCCGGCCTCGCGGGTCAGCGCCATCACCTCGTCGGCGCTGTGGGTGCCGTCGTCGCCGACGCGCAGGCCGTAACGCATGGCGTCGAAGCGTGCGAGGTTGCTCGACACCTCCGACGGCAGGATCAGGTAGTAGGCGCCGAGCGCGTACGAGAAGTGCGGGCAGTCCACCTCGACGATGGTCGCGCCGAGGTCGGTGAGCTGCTTGCACGCCGCCTGGAACGACTCGACGACGCCCGGCTGGTAGCCGTCGCCCTGGAGTTGCTTCACCACGCCGATGCGCACGCCCGTCAGATCGCCGGTGGCGCCTGCGCGAGCCGCACCGACGACGTCCGGGATCGCGCGGTCGATGGAGGTGGAGTCGCGCGGATCGTGTCCGGCGATCACCTCGTGCAGCAGCGCGGTGTCGAGGACGGTACGACCGCAGGGGCCGCCCTGATCGAGCGACGACGCGCAGGCCACCAGGCCGTAGCGGGAGACGGTCCCGTAGGTCGGCTTCACACCGACGGTCGCGGTGACCGACGCGGGCTGGCGAATGGAGCCGCCGGTGTCCGTGCCGATGGCCAACGGCGCCTGGAACGAGGCCAGCGCCGCGGCACTGCCGCCGCCCGAGCCGCCGGGGATCCGGGTGACGTCCCACGGGTTGCGGGTCACCTGGTACGCCGAGTTCTCGGTGGAGGATCCCATCGCGAACTCGTCCATGTTGGTCTTGCCGAGGATCGGGATGCCTGCGGCGCGGAGCTTCGCGGTGACGGTCGCGTCGTACGGCGACTTCCAGCCCTCGAGCATCTTGGAGCCGCAGGTGGTCGGGGCATCGACCGTCGTGAAGACGTCCTTGAGGGCGATCGGGACGCCGGCCAGACCCGAGGGCGCCTCGCCCGCCGCGATCGCGTCGTCGGCGGCCTTGGCCGCTGCCAGCGACTCCTCGGCGCCGACGTGCAGGAAGGCGCCGAGCTCGCCGTCGATCTCGGCGATGCGATCCAGGTGCGCCTGTGTCACCTCGACGGAGGAGAGCTCGCGGGCGGCGATCTTGCCTGCCAGTTCGGCAGCGGTCAGTCCGGTGATGTCACCGGCGGTACGGGTGTTGCTCACGGTCACTCCTCCCCCAGGATCTGCGGCACAGCGAACCGCTCTTGCTCAACGGCCGGCGCGCCGGACAGCGCCTGCTCGGCGGTGAGCGACGGCAGCACCACGTCGTCGCGGAGCACGTCGCTCAGCTCGGCCGGGTGCGCGGTGGGCGGCACGTCGTCGGCGGCCACCTCGGAGATCTGCGCGACGTGGCTCAGGATCGCGTCGAGCTGCGACGCGTAACGGTCGAGTTCGGCGTCGTCGAGCGCCAAACGGGACAGTCGCGCCAGGTGCGCGACCTCGTCCCGGCTGATCGCCGGCTGGGATTCGGTGGACATCGTCGACCTCTCTACACACTCTCGCGGCAGCGGCCGCGCAAGTACTGGGACAGTAGGGTTCACCGACCAGGATATGCGCCCGCCCCGAGCACTTCCCGGGCAGGGATGCCTCCGCGCCGATGTCCGATTTCCGGTGGCCTGATGAGACGACACGACGTACTTTGGTACGCATGATGATCGTCACCACCAACGAATTGCCGGGATACCGGATCGAGCATGTTTTCGGGGAGGTCTTCGGCCTCACGGTGCGGTCCCGACATATCGGCTCCAACATCGGTGCGAGCTTCAAGGCGATCGCGGGCGGCGAGCTCCGCGGCATCACCGAATTGCTGCACGAGGCGCGCAATGAGGCCCTGGCTCGACTGGGCGCGGAGGCCCAGGCGAAGGGCGCGAATGCCGTGGTGGCCTTCCGCTTCGAGACCAACGAGTACGCCGGGACCGGTGGCGTCGAGGTCTGCGCTTACGGCACCGCAGTGGGTGTCCGTCCGCTCGAGCAGCAGCAGATCTGACGGTGTCGTACCTGCTACGTGTCCTCCTGAACGACCGCCCCGGCAGCCTCGGCATGCTCGCCGTGCAGCTCGGCACCATCGGTGCCGACATCCGCTCCCTCGAGGTGGTGGAGCGCGGCGACGGCTACGTGGTCGACGACATCGTCGTCGACCTGCCCTCGGGATCGCTTCCGGACACTCTGATCACCGCCGCCGAGAAGGTCGCCGGCATTCACGTCGACTCGCTGCGCCCATTCGCCGGGGTGCTCGACACCCACCAGGAGTTGGAGCTCATCGATCTGGTCGCGGCAGGCGGCAAGGACCGCCTCCAGGTGTTGGCCGACTACGCTCCCCGCGTGCTGCGGGTGTCATGGGCCTCGATCCTCTCCAAACCCGGGACCGAGGTGATTCGGCTGTATGGAAGCTCCGGCGCACCGGAGACCCACCTGACCGACGCCGACTGGCTGCCCCTCGAGACCGCGACGGCCTTCGATCCCGAGTCCGACTGGGTGCCTGATGCCTGGAAGGAGATGGACACCCGCCTGGCCGCCGCCCCGCTCGGCACCGACGGCAAAGCCCTCCTCCTGGGCCGGATCGGCGGCCCCGACTTCCGCCCCGCCGAAGTAGCCCGCCTCAGCTACCTCACCGGCATCATCGCCACGATCGCGACCAAGAAGTCAAAGAAGCCCGACGCCTGAACCTAATCGCTGCGCGTACGCAACCGGCAGCGGCACGAGCGACGCCAGCGAACGCATGCCGCAGATCCCAAAAGGAGCCCGCGGTCGGGGTCGCGGTGATTTCGACCGCCGACCTCTCCGCAGCGACGAGGCGCTAGCCGAGGAGTGAGGACTGCGGAGGCGGCGAAATCACCGCGACCCCGACCGCGAGCGGGCAGAACACCGAAGACAGCACGCGCGCGGTGGCGCAGCCACGCACAACGGACTTACGAAGACACCTCGCCGACACCCCCGGTCGCCAGCAACACCTTGAACCCCTCCTCGTCGAGAATCGGCACACCCAGCTCCTCGGCCTTAGCGGCCTTACTGCCGGGAGAATCCCCGATGACGACGTAGTCCGTCTTCTTCGACACCGACCCTGACGCCTTGCCGCCGCGGACGATGATCGCCTCCTTGGCGCCGTCGCGCGAGAAGTCGACGAGGGAGCCGGTCACGACGATCGTCTTGCCCTCCAGGGTGCGCTCGATCGATTCGTCGCGCTCATCGGACATCGAGACGCCGGCCGCCCGCCATTTGGCGACGATCTCGCGGTGCCAGTCGACGGCGAACCAGTCGTGCACGCTGGCAGCGCGGGTGGGTCCGAGCCCGTCGACCTCGGCGAGCTCGTCCACCGACGCGTTCTGGATCGCCTCGAGGTCGCCGAAGGCCGTTGCGAGGGCGCGCGCGGGCGTGGGTCCGACGTGCCGGATCGAGAGCGCGACGATCACGCGCCAGAGCGGGACCTGCTTGGCCTTATCGAGGTTCTGCAGGAAGCGTTTGCCGTTGGCGGAGAGGGCTCCGGCCTTGGTGGTGTAGAGGTCGGTCTTGATCAGGTCGTCGGCGGTGAGCCAGAACAGATCGCCTTCGTCGACCAGCGCACCGGACGACAGCAATGCCTGCGCGCCCTCGTAGCCCAGCGCTTCGATGTCGAAGGCGCCGCGGCCGGCGAGGTAGAACAGGCGCTCGCGGAGCTGGCCCGGGCAAGTCCGCTGGTTGGGGCAGCGGATGTCTTTGTCGCCCTCCTTGGCCGGTGCCAGTTCGGTGCCGCATTCGGGGCAGTTGGTCGGCATCACGAACTCGCGCTCGCTGCCGTCGCGCAGCTCCACCACCGGTCCCAGCACCTCGGGGATCACGTCGCCGGCCTTGCGGATGGTGATGGTGTCGCCGATCAGCACGCCCTTGCGCTTCACCTCGAAAGCGTTGTGCAGGGTGGCGCGGGCGACGGTCGAGCCGGCCACCAGCACCGGTTCCATCAGCGCCCAGGGCGTCACCCGGCCGGTACGACCGACGCCGACCATGATGTCGAGCAGCTTGGTGGTGACCTCCTCCGGCGGATACTTGTAGGCGATGGCCCACCGCGGCGCGCGCGAGGTGGCGCCGAGCCGCCGTTCCAGGGAGACGTCGTCGACCTTGACCACCAGTCCGTCGATCTCATGTTCCACCGAGTGCCGGTTCTCGCCCCAGTGGTCGATGATCGTGATGATCTCGTCGGCTCCGGTGACCCGGCGGGTGTGCTGCGAGACCGGCAGTCCCCAGTCGGCGAGCGCAAGGTAGGCGTCGTGCAGGGAGTCGGGCTTCCAGCCGTCGATCTTGCCGATGCCGTGGCAGATCATCCGCAGGTGTCGTTTGGCGGTGATCTGCGGATTCTTCTGCCGGAGTGACCCGGCGGCTGAGTTGCGCGGGTTGGCGAACGGCGCTTTGCCGTCTTCGACGAGCGAGGCGTTGAGGTTCTGGAAGTCCTCGACGCGGAAGAACACCTCGCCACGGACCTCCAGCAGTGCCGGGACGGGCCGCGAGGAGTCGTCGAGGACATGGGGCACATCGGTGATGGTGCGTGCGTTGAGGGTGACGTCTTCGCCGGTGCGTCCGTCCCCGCGGGTGACGCCGCGAATCAGTTTGCCGTTCTCGTAGACCAGCGCGAGCGCGACGCCGTCGATCTTGAGTTCGGTGAGGAACTCGGTCCCGGCACCGACCTCGGCCTCGGTCCGGGAGATCCAGGTGCGCATCTCGTCATGGTCGAAGACGTTGTCGAGAGACATCATCCGCTCGAGATGGTCGACGGAGGTGAAGTCGGTGGAGAAGCCGCCGCCCACGAGTTTGGTCGGCGAATCGGCGACCGCCAGTTCGGGATGAGCGTCCTCGAGCGCCTGCAGCCGGCCGAGCAGGGTGTCGAACTCGCCGTCGCTGATGACCGGCGCGTCCTGCACGTAGTACCGGAACTGGTGTCCGCGAACCTCTTCCGCCAGTCGTGCCCATTCGCGTGCCGGGTCGGTGCTCTTGTCCTCACTCACCGGTTCAGACTAACGGAGACCTCCGACGGTCTCGCCCCGCGAAAACCCCTCCGGCCACTATCCTTGCTGCCATGCCGCACCCGATCATGTTCTCCGACGACGATCCGATTCTGGGCCGACTGCGGACCATCGCGCTGGCACTGCCGGAGGCCACCGAGAAGGTGGCGCACGGCCGTCCGACCTTTCGCTGCGGGAAGATGTTCGCGATGTACGGCGGCAGCGAGAAGGGCTCCAAGGTTCGCCGCGACACCGCCCTGCTGTTCATCCCCGACCCTGTCGAACGTGAGGCCCTGATTCAGGACGACCGCTTCTTCCTTCCCGCGTACGTCGGCGCATACGGCTGGCTCGGCATCGACCTCGCCGCCGACTCCGACTGGGACGAGGTCGGCGAACTCCTCGACGCGAGTTTCCGCGAGGTGGCGCCGAAGCGGGCGATCGCGGCGCTGGAGGGATGACCGGCTGCGAAGCACTCCGACAGAGGCGTCCAGCATCATGGCCGGAGGTGCTCGACTGAGAGGTCGTACCTGGCGTACTGGATTTCGCGGAGTTCCGTAGTCGGCGCGAGTTCCTCCCCTGCCCTACTGTTCGCACTGAACCCGTCCAGCACGAGCAGTAGGGCGGCCGCGCTACGCGACAGCGGTTCCTTCGAGTTCGACCACCTGGCCGGGGATGGCGAGCCGGGTCACGCCGAGCATCGTGGTGGTCGGCGCAGCGCCTGCGCCTCCCAGCCGCCCGACAAGCACGCCGTAGTGCGGGAACAGGGCATCCACGTCTGTGGTGTAGACGTTCAGTCGAACGAGGTTCGACAAGGACATGGCAGCTGCGTTGAGCACGGCCTCAAGATTGTCGACGGCGAGGGCGAGCTGGGCCGCAACATCTCCCTCGTGTTCGGGGCGACCGTCCTTGCTCATCGCGGTCTGCCCCGAGATGTAGAGCGTCCGGGTCTCTCCAGAAACGACTTCCCCCTGGTTGAAGCCCATCTCCAGCGACCAGGTCACCGGATTGACTGCGGTTCGTTCCATTGCCACTCCTATCGTTGCGACGAGCATCCGCCGGCCGGTCAGCCACCGTTGTCAATGCCCGTTCAACCAGCCTCACAACTAATCACGACACCTAGTGTCATGATTCTTGGAGACAATGGAGTCATGCGCGCGGATCGGTTGGTATCGCTGGTGCTGCTACTGCGCCAGCGCGGACGAATGACGGCGGACGAGCTTGCCTGCGAGCTAGAAGTGTCCTCACGAACCGTGCTGCGCGACATCGAGGCGCTGTCTACCGCAGGAGTACCCGTCTACGCCGATCGTGGGCGGCATGGAGGCTTCTCCTTACTTCCGGGCTTCCGCACCGAACTGACGGGGCTGAACCACGAGGAAGCCCTCGCGTTGCTGACCGCAGGCTCCAGCCGGGGCGAGAAAGTCTTCGGCCTCAGTACGGCCCTGGCGTCCGCGATGCGAAAGGTCGTTGATGCGTTACCAGAGGGGCATAGGGCCGGCTTGGACGATGCTGCCAGACGCTTTCTGGTTGAGCCCGACACCGATCTGCTCTCCCGCCGTCCGGTCACTGAGTCCGTCGACAAAGGAGTGATGGGCGAGGTTCGCAAGGCCGTGCTGACCGGCCGCAAGCTCCGATTCCAGTACACCGCACCCGACAAGGAGCCACGGTGGCACACGGTCGACCCGATCGGCTTGGTCACCGTCCGTGATCGCACCTACCTGTTGGCGGCGAAGTCCGGGGAAGACCGTACGTATCGACTCTCACGCATGTCGATCGCCGAGGAACTCCCTGAGCGGGCCGACCGTCCCTCCCAGGTCGATCTCGACCGCATCTGGGCGCAGCGCAGCGCCCAGTTTCTCTCCGAGAATCACCTCCCCGTGGTCGTCAGAGTTCACCTCGCGCGCCGAGAGGAACTGCTCGGGGCGGCGCGGGCGGTGCGAGCTGAGGAAGCGGATTCCGACGGTTGGGTACGGCTCGATGTGACGTTCGAGGATCTACGTCACGCCGTCTGGGCCATCTGGCAGCTGGATACCGGTGCTGAAGTCCTCGCGCCCGAAGCACTCCGCGCTGCTCTACGTGATCGGGCAACGACGATTGCCGACCGCTACGGCCGTCCCTAGCGCCACGCACTCAGCCGTCAGATGGTGCGAAATCCGGATCCGCGGCCAGTCCCGACGCCACCTCCGACGACAGCGCCAGCGCGCGGGCGGCCCACTCCGGGGTCGCGCCGGCAAGGCCGCAGGTCGGGGTGACGAGGACGTTGTCCCGGAGGACCGCGCGCGGCAGTCCGATCCGATCGATCAGTCCGGCCAACTGACCCGCCAACGGCTCAGCATGGAGTGGTTTCGCCGGTCCGCTGGTCGGTACCAGGCCCGCGGCCAGCACTCCCCCGCCGTCGAGGTAGGCGCCGAGTGCGTCGTAATCCGCGGCCGGTCGGAGGTCCGTCACGTCGAGCGACAACGCGATGCCCGACAGTCGGCTCGTCAGGTCCCAGCGCGGCCGGCCACACGAGTGCAGCAGTACCGCGACACCGAGATCGTCGATCATCTGCTGCAGCAGTTCCGCGGCTTCGGGTGCCGGGATGGGCCGGATCGGATCGAGCCGGGTCAGCGGAGTGACGGTCCCGTCGATCGCCCGGCCGACATCCGGTTCGTCGAGCTGAACCACCACCCGAGCCCCGAGTCGTCGCTCCACCTCGGCGACGTGCTCGCGGAGGCCTTCGGTCAGGGACGCCGTCACGTCGCGGACGGCGCCGCGATCCTTCACGATCTTGTGCCCACCGCGCAGTTCCGCGTGTGCCGCGAAGGTCAACGGGCCGCAGGCCTGCACCTTTACTGTGCCGGAGCCACGGAGACCGGCGGTCTCCCAGTGCTCCTCGATCGCGTCCAGATCCCACCGGAGCCAGTCCCGCGATCGGCGGGTGGTGCTGTTCGGGTGGTCGACGAGCCGGTAGGTGCGATGCACCATGTCGAGCGGCAACTCGACGAGCAGCGCGCCGGTCCGGCCAATCAGGTCGGCGCCGACCCCGCGGGCGGGCAGTTCCGGCAGAAACGGGAGGTCCAGTTCGCCTGCCGCGATCCGCACGGCTTCGCGCGGATCGGTGCCCGGCATGGACCCGATTCCGGTGCCGACCCCGGTCGGCAGCCGCAATGGCGTCTCGGTCACGCCTGCGAACCGGTGATGCGACCGCTGCCGATCACCTGGTCGCCCTTCGCTTCGTCGAGGACGTAGAGAACGGCGGCCTGACCACGGGCGACACCGCGCAGCGGTTCGCGCAGGTCGATCCGCAGGGTCGGGCCATCGGAGCCGTCGATCGGTGTCGCGACCGCAGGCGCCAGCCCACCGTGGGCGCGCACCTGGACGACGCACTCGACGGGGCCGTCGGGCGTCTGTCCCGACGTCCACACGACGCGGTTGGCGGTGATGGTCCGTACGTCGAGGTCGGCCGCCGGCCCGACCGTGACGGTGCCGGTCGAGGAGTCGATGTCGGTCACGTAGCGCGGCTCGCCGTCGGCCGCGGGCGCCTCGACACCGAGGCCCTTGCGCTGGCCGATGGTGAACCCGTGGACGCCCTCGTGCTCGGCGAGGGTGTCGCCGGTGGTCGCGTCGACCACCGCGCCCGGCCGGATACCGATGCGTGCGCCGAGGAACGCGCGGGTGTCGCCGGTGGGGATGAAGCAGATGTCGTGCGAGTCGGGCTTGTTCGCCACAGCGAGGCCGCGGCGCTCGGCTTCCTCGCGGATCTGTGCCTTCGGGGTGTCGCCGATCGGGAACATCGCTCGCGACAGCTGGTCGTGGTCGAGCACCGCCAGCACGTACGACTGATCCTTGTCGTCGTCGACGGCGCGGCGCAGTTCACCCTCGTCCAGGCGGGCGTAATGACCGGTGGCGAGCGCGTCGAAACCGAGGGCGACGGCGCGCTCGGCGAGCGCGGAGAACTTGATCTTCTCGTTGCACTCCAGGCACGGATTAGGCGTCTCACCTGCGGCATACGCGGCGACGAACTCGTCGATCACGTCTTCTTTGAAGCGGTCGGCGAAGTCCCAGACGTAGAACGGGATGCCCAGCATGTCCGCCACGCGGCGGGCATCGTCGGCGTCCTCGCGTGAGCAGCAGCCCCGCGATCCGGTGCGCAGCGCGCCGGGTGCCGTCGAGAGTGCCAGGTGCACGCCGACCACCTCGTGGCCGGCCTCGACCGCGCGTGCTGCGGCGACCGCCGAATCGACACCGCCGCTCATTGCTGCAAGAACCCTCATTGGGACACCCCTCCTGTTCGCGCTCCGACCGCCGACAGCAGACCCGCGGCCCGGGCCCGGTCGACGACCTCGCCGATGACGCCTGCCACGACGTCGACGTCTTCTTCCGTGTTGTTGGTTCCGAACGAGAACCGGAGCGAGCCGCGGGCCGTCGCCGTGTCCATGCCCATGGCGAGCAGGACGTGACTGGCCGCCGCCACCCCGGCGTTGCAGGCCGAACCCGCGGAGCATTCGACGCCCTTCGCGTCGAGCAGCATCAGCAGCGAATCGCCTTCGCAGCCCTCGACCGACACGTGCACGATGCCGGGCAGCGTGCGGTCCGCGTCGATCACGTAGGCACCGTTGGCCCGGACGCCGGGAATCGCACGCAGCACCTCGGCCAGCCGGTCGCGCAGTGCGGCGAGGCGGACGACCTCGGTGTCGAGCGATTCGACCGCCAGGTGCAACGCGGCGGCCATCCCGGAGGCCGCGGCGACAGCCTGCGTCCCCGACCTGATGTCGCGTTCGTGGCCACCGCCGTGCAGCAGCGGAACGCACGCGACGTCGCGGCGCAGGAGCAGCGCGCCCATGCCTTGCGGGCCGCCGAACTTGTGGGCGGCCACCGACATCGCCGACAGCCCGCTGGCCGCGAAATCCACCGGCAGATGGCCGGCCGCGGCGACGGCATCGGAGTGCACCGGGACGCCGTACTCGGCGCCCACGGCAGCGATCGCGGCGATCGGCTGCACGGTCCCGACTTCGTTGTTGGCCCACATCACCGAGATGAGCGCTACCTCGTCGGCGCAGTCGGCGAGGACCGCACCGACCGTCTCCGGGTCCACGAAACCGTGGCCGTCCACCGGGAGCACCACCAGCTCCGCGTCGCCGTCGTCGGCCAGCCACTGGGCGGGGTCGAGAACGGCGTGATGTTCGACAGCCGAGATCAGGATCTTGCGACGACGGTCGTCCTCGCGCCGGCGGGCGTCGTAGATGCCCTTGATCGCCAAGTTGTCGGCCTCGGTCCCGCCGCCGGTGAAGATGATCTCCGACGGCCGCGCACCCAGGTCGCGGGCGATCGACTCGCGCGATTCCTCGAGCAGGCGTCGGGCGGCACGCCCGGAGCCGTGCAGGGACGACGGATTGCCCGGCTGTGCCCAGGCAGCGGTCATCGCGGCGGCGGCTTCGGGGACCAGTGCGGTGGAGGCGGCGTTGTCGAGATAGACCGGCTTCCGCTTCGGGGTCGAGGACAGAGAAGACATGACCTAACCAGGATAGACATCCGAGCGGTCATCTCCCAGTCGAGCGCCTGCGGTGTGACCGCCCTGTCAGACGACCACCGGTTCGGTCGGCATCCGCACCGGGAGGTCGACCGCCAACTCCTCCAGCGCGGCGACCGATTCCACGGGCGCGATCAGATCCTGAGCGAGCGCCGCGAGGTGCCTGCGGTCGCCCGCGGGCATCAGGAGGTCGAACACCGTGACCGTGACCGCGAGGTCGCGCGACCGGACGATGCGCGCGAGGGTCGACCCGATGGTGTCATCAGCGAGAAAGCCCGGCATCGTCGTACGGTGCCCCTGATCGGTGTACGACAGCCGCACCGGGAGCACCGGGACTCCGGCGTCGACGGCCGACTGGAAGAAGGCGGGCTTGAAGGTGCCCGATGCGGTGCCGCACCAGGTGGTGCCCTCGGGGAACACCGCCACCGGTCGACCGGCGTCGAGGATCTCCGTCACCTGGTCGATCATCGGGCGCAGTCGGCGGAGGTCGCCGCGCCGGTGTGGAAGGACGGCGAAGAGCTTCGCCACGGCACCGAATCCGCCCATCTGCAGCACCTCGCGCTTGGCGACGAAACGCGCAGGCGAGACACAGGCCAACGCAACGATGTCGAGGAAGGAGATGTGATTGGCGACCATCAGCGCGCCGCGCAGCCGTCGAGCACCCGGCGGGCGGTGGTCGTCGATCTCCAGGACCACGCCCATGGTCCGGAGCGCCACCTTGGCACTACCCCGCCAGTAGCCGTGACGTGCCGTCCTCGGGAGCAGGATGGTGAGCACGCCGACAGTCACCACGGCGAGACCCACGGTGACCAGGGCCGTGACGCGAGCCGAGGCCCGCAGCCGCGACACCGGTTCCACATAGGTGTGCACGCAGTGGGGGCCGCAAGGGCTCGAAGGCGACCACGCGCTGCCTTCCACGTCGCCCCCTATTCGCTGCGTCCGAGGCGGACCATCGCACCGCGGAGCCGATCGGCATACCGCTGATCGCCGTTGTAGCGGTCAAGGACGGTGAGGAAGTCGCCGACGTCGAAGACCTCGTCGAAAGCCGGTTCGCCACACACCCGGGCACCGAGCCGAACGTAGCCGCGCAGCAGTGCGGGTAGTCGGTTGGTGGCCGGCGGCTCCAGGTCGTCCAACCGCAGGCCGTCGACCTCGACCTCTCGGTACGGGTACACCTGCCACGGCGCGCGGTGCTTGTCGCGGGCCAGATCGCGGATCCCGCGGAGCTCGCGTCCGCGGCCGATCTCCGACTCCAGCGGCACCGACACGCAGCCCATCAGGTAGCGGTAACTGTTCTCTTCCAGGTAGTTCAGGATGGCCGCCCAGAGCATCGCGGTCACCGATCCGCTGCGGTGCTCGGCGTCGACGACGGCACGTCCCATCTCGACGGTCTCGCCGCGGATTCCGCCGAGCTCGTCGAGGTCGAACTCGCCCGCCGAGTACCACCCGCCCGCAGCGATGGCACGCGGCGGCGGCAGGACGCGCGCGCAGCCCACCAGTTTGTCGGTCGGCAGGTGACGGACCAGCATGTGCTCGCAGTACTCGTCGAAGGCGTCGGCGTCGCGACCCGTGGCCGCATCGCCGATGGCGTCGGAGTAGCCGGGCTCGGTGTTGAAGACGTTGAACCGGAGCCGCTGCGCGGCCTCGATCTGATCAGCGTGTTCGGAGACGGAGACCTCGTAGTCGCCACCGGACAGGAGTACCCGACGAGCGGTGG
>NZ_JAAYXO010000107.1 GCF_012515855.1 Gordonia sp. (in: high G+C Gram-positive bacteria) | reverse complement strand
GAAGGCGGATGTTGATCGTGAGAAGAGCCCGAAGGCTGTAGGACTAGGCCGAGTCGGCCACGTTTGCTTTGCCTCGCCGTGGTGGCGAAGCGCTAGGACCACAACATCCGCCATCCGCGGCGGATGTCTTCATTCTACGACGACGAGCCCGCCGAAGCACGGGGACGTTTCGGTCGAGTCGCATCTTCCGAACGGCACGAGCCCGACTGCTGGAGCGCCATACGGATCAGCAGTTCACTGAGCTTGTCCAGGTCGGGCGGATCGTGGAAGTCGGCGCGGATCGTCAGCTCGCGCTCGCTCTGCTGGCGTTGCCCGGTCTTCCGTGCGTAGCGGCGAGCCATGACTCACACCTCACCCGTCTCCGGGTCGGCAGCGGCGAAGAAGGCGTCCTCTGCCTCTTGGCGCCGCGACCTCGTCCAGGACGAACCGGACGAAGTCTTCGTCGCGGTCGGTGATCGGCGAGTCCTCGATGGGGTGTGCGGGGTCTTCGCCCGGCCAGCTCGTCTGTCGTGTCGGTCGGTCGCGGTCGAGGCGTGTTCCGCAGGCGGCCACCCAATCGCGGAGCCTGGCGCGGGCATCGGCGAAGTCGCGGTGCCAGCCGAGTGGGGCGGAGCCGTTCTGGTCGGGGTCGTAGGCGCACAGCCAGTGAAGGTGCAGCGCGGACAGCTCCCACAGGAGTTCGGGGTGGCGGTGCCAGTACGGCGGCACGACGCTGGCTGGAAGACCGTATGTACGACGGAGCCAGTCCACCCAGCGATTCAGTTCGAGCAGCTCGGCTTCCAGATCGTTCGCGGTGAGGAGATTCCAGTTGACCGGGTGCGGCGGCTCAGGTGTGTCGAACCGGGGTGCCGCCAGGACCGGCTCGGGTGGCATGTCATCGTGCTCAGGAAACTGATCGGTCATGATGCCTGCTCACATCCCGATTGCGGTCGCGCTCGGCGCTGCGGCCTGCTGAGGTGCAGCGAAGGCGGCTGAGTCGCGCCCGGCCGCAGACCGCTCGGTGCGATCCACCTCGTAGCGCGTGCGGGCGAGGTCGTGACCGATGCGAGTCGCGATGAACTCCTCGCCTTCGTACCGCTGGCCGTTCCGCTCGTAGGAGTAGTCGCGCACCCTTCCGTCGGCGATGATGTTGTCGCCCTTGGTCAGACGCTCAGCCCCCTGCTCGGCGGCACCGCGATACGCGATGAGGTCGTGGAAGGTCGTCTCCAACTGCGTGAAGGTGTTGTCGGGTTCCTTGCGGTAGTGCTCGATCCCGACCTTCAAGTAGAGGCGTGCGTCGCCGCGTTCGGTCTGACTGAGCTGCGGGTCCGAAGCAACGAAACCGGAGATGGACTGGTGGGTGCGAATGGCCATGATGGCGTCCTCCTGAACTCGGGCGACCAGCTGCATGTAGTCGCTGTGTCAGGCAGGTGCGCCCCGGCACCCAGAGTCGTCAGGGTGCGGGGCGGCGCAGGAGTGCTTCGAGTTCGGCGCGGTCGCTGCGCAGTTGCGTGGCATCCTGTCGGGTGGGCCAGGCGCGCAGGTCGGTGATGATGGGTGGTGCGGAGCGGAGCATGGTGATGCCGGTGCCGAACGGCAGCGTGCGGATGCGGTCGGGCGGCAGGATCGGGACGCGGCGAACAGAGCGTTGGTTGGAGCGGGTGCCGCGGTCTCCGAGGGTCACACTGTCGGTGTACTCGTCGCGTTCGCCGATGAGGGTGGAGAGGTCTTGGAGGTCGCGGCTGTTGGATGCGCCGCCGAGGATGATCTTGACAATGCTGGCGTCCCAGATCGCGCCGGCCTGGTGCTCGCTCCACCGGTCGCGGGCTTGGGCGAGCGACTGCAACACGGGCATGGTCGTGATCCCGGTGCCGCCGCCTTCGGCCATGAGTGTCGGAAGGGACGGCAGCGGCGCGAGGTTGCCGATCTCGTCGAGCGCGAGCAGCAGGGGTGGGTCGAGTCGGGCTCCGGGTGAGCGGGCGGCGAGTCGGCGCGCGGTCTCGATCAGGTCTTCGACGAACGCCGCAACCAGCGACGCGGATGCGCCGGCCCCGGCTCCGGTGGCGAGCAGGTAGAGGGTGCCCTGTTCGGTGAGGAAGGTTTCGGGGTCGAACTGCTCGTGCGGCCCAGGTGACACCGCGTCGAGCACGCGGGGGTCGGCAAGGGCGCCGAGTGCGAGGGAGACGCCTTGCCAGATGCTGTCGCGGGTCTTGGGATCAGCGTCGATCATCGCGGCCAGTGAGTCGTCCCACCCCATCGCCGCGTTCGGATGGGAGTTCAGGATCGCGACCGCCTCAGACGCAGCCGAGGGGTCGAGGGTCCATCTGAACAGCTCGGCGGGTGGTCGGCCGTCGAGGGCTGCGGCGTGCAGCAAGCTCTGAAGCGCGGTGCGGGTCTTGCCTTCCCAGAAGCCACCGGACTCCATCCCACCAGCGGAGAGGCCGGTGGCGGCAGCGAGGCCGTTGGCGCGGATCATCGCTGTGAGCGGGTCGTGGCAGCCGCGCACGGGTGACCAGCGCAGCCCGGCAGGGATGCCCTCGGCCAGGCGCTGGGGATCGAACACCGCGACCGGCCCGCCGCGACGGCGACGGGCGCGGAGGGTGGCGGTGAGATTGTCAGGCCTCGTGCTGGTGGTGACGACCGCGCCGGGGGCGTCGAGGATCGCGTTGATGACCACATGCAGGCCTTTGCCAGAGCGGGGCGGACCGATCAGCAGGATCGAGTCCTCGACCGATGCCCACACCTTCGTGCCGCGACTGGCTCCGAGCAGGTAGCCGACATCCTCCGGCGTTGGGGATTCCAGCGACGGCCGCAGCGTCCCGGCACGGTGGAGCAGTGCCTTCGCTGACGCGGCAGTCTTCACCTCCTGGCTGGTGGCGATCCCGGCGAGGCGGTGCGGGTCGGTCTCGGTCTTCCTGGTGTGGCGGCGCAGCACGATCCAGACCCACGCTGCGATGGCGGCGAGCCCTCCGAGCATGACGGCACTGACGAGCCAGTACAGGATCGGATTGAGCCCCTCGGCACCGAGCGCGGTCGCGGGGTCGGCGGGGTTGAACAGCACCCCGAGTCCCGTAGCCGGGCCGGCGTCTGGTTGCGGCAGGCCGGTGAGGAACGCGGTGATGCTGCCGGCTGCGCGCAGGACGAGCGCGATGCCGAACATGCCGATCAGCCCGATCAGGGCGGCGTTGGTGAGTTCGTCGCCCATGCCGCCTGCTTGTCGCTGGTTCATGTCAGCCGCCGCACCGCGAACGTGCCCGAGACACGCCCGAGCAGGATGACTTCCTGCCCGGCGGCGTCGGGGAGGGGGTCGAGGTCGATGAGCGCGCGGGCGGCGCCGGTTCCGGTGGCGTCGGTCTGGGACACGATCACAGCGACGGCGACATCCTCACCGGGGACGAACCCGTCGGCGGTGACCTCCATCAAGCGCGGCACCCGGCGTGCGTGGCGACTGCGCCGTGTCTCCGGCACCGGCATCTCGGGCACGGGTGCGGCGCGTCGGGGTGTGCGGGGGCGGATGATGTCGGTGAAGACGCTCCCGTCGCACTCCCGCACCTCCACCCGGACCGCGACGGTTCGGTCCCTGGTAATGGCATCCATCAGTGGCCCGAACGTCGCCCGCATCCACACGGTCTCGCCGGGTGCCGGGAATGGTGTCCCATCGACGGTCGCGGTCAGTGTTCCGTCGGCGGCGACGATGACGAGGACGTGCGGCAGCTCAACCGGAACCGGCTGCTCGTCGTCGTTCGGGTTGGATCGGCGCGGGCTGGTGAGGTTCATCGGTGGCCTCCCGCCGCGCGGCTGCTGGTGTCGAACAAGGCGAGCTCGGCCGGATGCAGCTGATGCTGGGTAACGAAGCTCCTGGCCTTGATCCGCCACAGGCCTTGACCGACGCCGAGGTTCGGCAAGAGCTGCTGCTCGGTACCGGTCAAGCCGAGGGCGGTCGCGGTCGGGCCGAGCTGGTCGGACTCCTGCCGGTACACGATCCGCGTCTCCGCGTTCGCCAACAAGGAGTTGGCCAGCGACCGCATCGCCGAGCCTTGGTCGCCCACGTTGTCGAGGTCGGTGAGCTTGTGGAAGATCAGCATGTTCGCGATCCCGTAATGCCTCGCGAGTCGCCAGTGCGCGTCCATCCGCCGCAACAGCGCCGGGTGGGACATGAGCCGCCAGGCTTCGTCGTAGATCACCCACCGCTGCCCACCGTTCGGGTCGAGCAGCGCGGACTCCATCCACGCCGACGAGCACGTCATCAACACCGAGATCAGCGTCGAGTTCTCCGTGACCCGCGACAGATCGAGGGAGATCATCGGCAACGACGGATCGAACCGGACCGTGGACGGCCCATCGAACAGCCCGGCCAGGTCACCGGCCACGAGCCGGCGCAGCGCGTGACCGACCAGACGCCCATCCTCGGCCAGCCTGCCGTCGGCATCCGTGCTGGGCGCAAGGATGCGATCGACGACCATCGGCAGGATCGGCACGTCGTTCTCCCGCACCGTCTGGGTCAGGGCGATGTCGATCGCGGTGTGCTCCAACGGCGACAACCCGCGCGCGAGCACGGTCTCGGCAAGCGCACCGATCAGGTCACGACGCCGCGCCGCAACCGTGTTGGTCCACTGCTCGTCGGAGAGGCCCGCTGGTCGGTGGCCTTCGTCGAGCGGGTTCAGGCGGGTGTTGAGGCCGTGGCCGAGCACGATGGCACGTCCGCCGACGGCGTTGGCGACTGCGGTGTGCTCGCCCTTCGGGTCGCCGGGAACGTACACGCGCCGCCCGAACGGCAACGACCGGGTGTAGAGCGATTTGGCGAGGCTCGACTTCCCGGAGCCGACGATTCCGGCCAGCACCACGTTCGGGGCGGTGATGATGCCGCGTGCGTACAGCACCCACGGGTCGTAGACGAAGCTCCCACCCGAGTACAGGTCCTGACCCACGAACACCCCATCGGCACCGAGACCGCCCTCGGCGACGAACGGATACGCACCCGCCAGGGTGGCGGACGTGTCCTGGTGTCTGGTCAGACGGAACCGGCCTGGCGTCCGCAACCGCGCGGCACCTGGCTCGCCGGCCTTCGGCAGGTAGACCGTGGCGCGCCGCTCGGCCCGCTCCTGCTCGGCCTTCGCCTTCGCAGCGCCGAGCGCAGCCTTACGCTGCTCGGCATGCAAGCGGGCTTCTGCTCGGCGGCGCTGCTTGCGGAGCTTCCGCCGTTCCTTCGACGGTGCCACCAGAACGGCGGTGTGCAGCCGTTCCCGATCCTGGGTCACAGCCCCAGCTCCCGCGCCCGCTTGACCGCGGTGATCTTGGTCGGCTCGAACCACGACCCGTCCGGCTTCGAGGCCGGAAGATCGGCCGGCTTCGGAGCACCTGGAGAGGAGTACGACACCAGCAACTCCGGGCCATCCCGCATCGGAGACGGCCCGGTCTGCTCGGCTTCCTGGGCCTCGATGCCGGGTTCGATGTAGCGGCGCAGCAGCGAGACGTAGCCGAGGTGCGGGTTAACGACCAGCGCGTAATCGCCGGAGATCGCCACTTGATCGTTGGTGCCCTCGCCGGGCTCGTCGTAGACGTACCCGTTCTCCAGCGCAGCCTGCGTGGTCTCGTCCCCGTAGTCCCACTGCGCGAGGTAGTCCACCGCATCGACATGCCCCAGCTCATCGAGGATGCGCAACGGCCTGTCGGCCTCATCGCCCTGGAGGAACACCACGTTGACCCACCTCGACGGCGCGGCCTCCTCGACTGCCGGGTCGGGGTGCCATGCGATCCGCCCGGCCGCGATGAAACCCTCCGCGAGCCGCTCGTAGGCCCGGTCGACGAGACTCGCAGCCTGGTGCAGCTCCTCCGCAGCAGCAAGCGCATCCCGCACCCCGACCTCGTGGCTTCCGTCGTCGTCGAACGCATGCGCGGCCTTGCGCTCGTGAACATCGGCGATCTGATCGAGCACCTGCCGCAGCGACCGCATCCCCGACGACAGGTCGCCGATCACCCCATACATCTGCGCGGGCTGATCGAACGTACGGCTCGCGTGAGCCAACCCCCGCAGCGCCTCGGACGCCTCAGCAGCGTCGGCAGTCGAATCGAAGAACGTGGGCATCGTGGACCTCCCTGGTGCGTGTGACTGGGAGGTGCGCTGAGTCATCCACTTCTCCGGTGGCTCGCGAACTCGCTCGATACGATGGGTTCGTGGGACGCATTCCGGGGTATTACGAGTGGGACGACGATGACTTGACCCCGGGACGCAAGAAGGAGGGCGGGCTTCACCAGAACCTGTTCGATGCTGACGGCAGCTTGAAGGGAAGTGCGCGGTTCGTCCCTGCCGAGGAGGTTGACCCCGATCCCGTCTATGTCACGGAGTACGTCACAGAGCACGTTTATGTTCCGGCTGAGGAAAGGCGCCTGACCCCAGAACAACAAGAGCTGGCTGATCTCATCAGCGAGGTGCTCATCGCGTTCATGGCCAAGGGAATCGAGCGGGCCAAACCCCACGTCAAGAAGTGGTGGACGGAGTCAGTTCGTCCATTCGTAGGCGAACAACGCGTCCGGTTGTCCCAGTTGCGTCCAAAACGCCCGCTGAAGGCAGACCGCGTTTCCCTCGAATCTGACCGCCTCCCCGTTGACTCCGATCAATCCTCAGCTGAGATCGCTGTAGCCGCACCTCGCCCGAAGATGTCCAGCGCAGAAGCCCAAGCCCGGTATCTCGCAGCAATGGCCGCGCGCGCATTCAGCGAGGAGCAGATGAGGATGGTTCGGAGCGCGGACATCCTCGATGTGGAGAACATCGCCGAGATCGAATCGAAGATCGCAGAACTGCCGCCCAGCGAGGTGCGGGAGCTGATGTCCAGGATGGTCACTGATCCTTCAATGCTCGGCGAAGAGACGCTGGCCGAGTTGGCAAGCGTGCTTGCGAGAGTCAATCGCCCTGCCCAGGAAGAGTTCCGCCAGCTACCCCAAGGACGCGACTGAGTAGCTCCCACGCCCTTTGTTTTAGACCCGCCGGCACAGCGGGAGCGCGGCGGCGGTGAACGCTGCGGCTTGCTGGCCGACGAGGAGCCGGGTCTCACAAGATGCCTGGATCGCAGCTTGCTCAATGGCGGCGACCGCCGCGTCGAGTTCCTCCACGGTGGGCGCGGAAACGGCGATCAGGCCGGTGTAGCGCAGGATGCCGTGCCCGGCGGTGAGGTCGGCTTCCTGCTGGAGCACGTCGTGGTACTCGGCGGTCTGGGAGGCGTCCTCGATCTGGCCGATCTTCGCGCGCTGGGCTTGGTCAGAGATGTGCTCAACCTTCTTCTTGCGGATGTCGCGGGCGGCCTGGTCGGAGCGCATCGGGGTGCAGATCAGCGAGAACGACCGCTGGATGCCGGTGGACAGCAGCACCGGCGACAAGAACCCCGGATACACCAGCGACCGCGGCCACTCACTGACCCAGAGCACCGCGTGGTGAGACTCTCTGACCGACCTCGGCCACAGAATCAAGGAATCTGTCCCGGCCGAGCACCTGTCGAACTACGATTCGGACCTCCGAGAGGGGTTCAACAACCTGAATGTCGGGCTTGATGACGTTCAGGCGATACTCGCCGGCTCGTACTTCAAAGGTCGTGCGCTCATCGGGATCGGCAAGACCGAGTGGCGCGATATCAAGTGGAATGACCAATCAATTGCCGCAAAGAAGAACGTCATCAACTCGGCTCAGTTCATCTTCACCGCGTACGAGGACACGACCCGGTGGCAGGCAGACGTGGAAGACCTCCGCAACAGCAACGTCACCCACCAACTCTTGGACTGTAGCGACGCGCATCACTTCTCAGGCTCCGATCAACACATGCGCCTCGGAGCCTGCCAGACCTGGCTCAACACGACTCCAACCCTTGCCGGCCTTGCCTACGCGATTGAAGAGTTTGATCGCCGGGTCTTCGTTGGACTAGAACCGCCCGCGCTCGCAAGAATGCGGAAGAATCCGGAGCGGTTCATCGAGAGAATCCGAGTCGGCTCCGAAAATGAGGATCGCGACCTCTTCAGCCACGACCTCCCGCTCAACTCAGGATTCGTGGCAGTAGTCGGGAACAAGGGCCAAGGTAAGTCCGCACTCCTCGACTGCATCGCCCTGGGCGGAAACTCATCACGCAGTAGCGAGTTCGCCTTCCTAAGCCCCACTCGGTTCCTCAGCGCACAGAATCAGAAGGTCGCCAGGGAGTATCGCGCGGAGATCATTTGGGCCACGGGCACTGCACGGCAGGCCCAACTGAATCAACCACACGACAATGCGGCTCCCGTCCTGGTCGAATACCTGCCACAGATGTTCGTCGAGCGAGTGTGCAACCTTGACCCGGCGGCAGACGACGCCGACGAGTTTGAACGCGAGCTTCGTACGGTTCTCTTCACTCACATCCCCGAGGATGAACGCGCTGGCGAGAAGACCTTCGACGCACTCCTGACTCAGAAGACTCGAACCTCCCAAGACGACCTGACGAGACTCCGCGCAGAACTACGGACTGCGGTGCGTGGCTATGTTGCAATCGCTGCCTTCCGAGCAAGCAATCAAGCATCCGAAGTCCAGAGTCGTCTGGACTTCAAGCAGGCTGATATCGACGCGGCGAAGAAGGATCTCGAAACGGCGAGAGCTGCGCTCGCTGAGATCGACACTGCAAGCAAGGATGACGGGCACCTCACTGCGCTGATGCAGCGCTCCGAGGAGATCGAGACCTCGCGGTCAGAACTGACGACCCGCCGAAGTGCCAACGAACAGCAACAGGCCAAGTCCCGCCAACGGCTGGGCGGGATGGAAGCGATCGCACACCGGGCCGAAGCGATTCAGGCCGACGTTGCCACGCTGAACAGCGAGGCCGAGGCACTTCTCGACGATGGAGGGACCGGGAGCCCCTACCTCCAACTGACAGTCAACGCCGGGAGATATCAGACATGGCTCACAAAGGAGGAAGAGTCACTGGCCGCCCTGAAGCGCGAGCGCGATCAGGTTGATCAAGACCTCGAAGTTCAGGAGAAGGCAAGGCGCGAGAACGCAGATGCACTCGCTGCAGCCGACAGCGCACGTGAACGCGCTCGACAACGCGTCCTCCAATCAGAGGAACGGGTGACGGCGCTCGTCGGAGACGAGGATGATGAAGAGTCTCATGCTGGACTCTCATCCTTGCTGCGGCGTATCGATGAAGCGCCAACCAAGATGTCTGAGCTTCGTGACGAGATCATGCTTTGCTCACGTCGAGTCCACGAGGCTCTAGAAGCGCAATTACACGCGGTTGAGAGTCTGTACGCTCCGGCATCCACATTCATCGCACAGTCTGATGTAGTCAAGAACGCGGGACTTGAGTTCAACGCTGAACTACGCATCCTCCCAGCATGGAGGAGTGTCGCAGCCGGCCTAGACGGCCGCAAGAATGGGGAGTTCTCCGACTGGCTCATAGAGTTGCCACAGCGTGTCGAGGACACGAGCTGGGATCAGCTCGCGACCCAACTTCGAGAGGCATTCGACCGTCTGGAGCATGAACGAGGAGAGGCCGGCGGCGAGTACCGGAACCCAGCAACCGCACTTCGCAACAACACAACCATCGACGACTTCCTCATGAGCAGGTTCGACCTGTCCTGGCTGGAGGTCCGGTTCGGTCTCACCGGTGATGGGCTTCCGCTCTCTCAGCTGTCACCCGGACAGCGTGGCCTTGTGCTCGCGCTGTTCTACCTTGTCGTGGACCGGAGAACCACTCCGTTGCTGCTGGACCAACCCGAAGAGAACCTGGACAACGAGACCATCACATCCAAGCTCGTGCCAGCGATTCATGAAGCCGCAGGACGCCGACAGACGATCGTCGTCACTCACAACGCCAACCTCGCCGTCGTCGGCGATGCCGACCAGATCGTGCACTGCCAAATGAACGATCGACGCTTCACCGTAAACAGTGGGAGCATCGCTGAACTCGACGTTGCGAAGTTCGCTCTCAACGTCCTTGAAGGAACCAAGCCGGCATTCGACAACCGGCGACACAAGTACGAAGCATTCCCCGAGTTGTCCTGACCCCTGGGTCCCCATGTCCTGCGTGTCACCGATCAGTAGTTCTCGGCCCGACGTCCATGATGACGCCGGCGTCGACCAGCGCCGACCGCACGGCCTTGCGGTCCACACCCATCCGGCGCCCGATCGCCCGCATCGAGACGCCCGCTCGCGCCAGGCGCACAGCCTCTGCCTTCTCGTCGATACCCAGCCCCGGTCGGCGGCTTGGGACGTTACGGCGGCGAAGGTGGGAGAACACCGTGGCGCGGTGGATGCCGTACCTCTCAGCGAGAGCCTTCACGCCCATCCCGGCCAGGTAGTCGCCGACGAGCGCGTCCACCTCGGCGGCGGTGAGAAAAGTTTGAGCCGTCTCGACAGTCCTCACCACGGGGCCGCGGTCGTCCCTCGGAGCGGCACTCGCGGGCCGTCGCGAGACCGCGTAGACCCCACGGTCCAGGCGGTTGACCAGGGTTTTCGTCTTGGGGGCGGAGTTGCCAAACGTGCTACTCAGTCACCCCGAAGAACAGTGCGCGGTCTGCGGAAACGCAGACCGCGCACTGTTTCCATCTCGCACCATTTCGGTCTTCCGCACTCAGTCGCGACCAAGTGCGGAAGACAGACGTGGTGCGTAACGGCCACCAGTAGGCCGAGACGCCGGAACCCGGCCCCTTTCCAATCTTCCCGCGTAGCGTCGGATGTAGTCGGATGCCTCGCACGACCCGACCTCGCGCCGTGCGAAACGCGGAAGGTGGAGAAGATCAAATGACGACGAACAGCTTTGCGAGCCGGGACCAACTCGACGTCGGCGGCACGAGGTACGAAGTCCATCGGATCGATCGAATCGTCGGCTCGGCTCGGCTCCCCTACAGTCTGAAAGTCCTGCTCGAGAATCTCCTCCGAAACGAGGACGGCACGGTCGTCACCGCCGCTCAGGTCGAAGCCGTGCGCGACTGGGATCCGACATCGGAACAGAACCCGGAGATCCAGTACACGCCGGCACGCGTGCTGATGCAGGACTTCACCGGCGTCCCGTGTGTGGTCGATCTGGTGGCCATGCGCGATGCGATGACCGAGCTCGGCGGTCCGCCGGCGAAGATCAACCCGCAGATCCCGGCGGAGCTGGTCATCGACCATTCGGTGATCGCCGAGGCCTTCGCCAGCGCCGAGGCCTTCGGCATCAACTCGCAACTGGAGTTCGAACGGAACAAGGAGCGCTACCAACTGCTCCGCTGGGGGCAACAGGCCTTCGACGACTTCCTCGTGGTGCCGCCCGACACCGGCATCTGTCACCAGGTGAACCTGGAGTACCTCTCCCGCGTCACGTTCACGCGCGAGCGCGACGGTGTCACGCAGGCCTACCCGGACACGCTGGTCGGCACCGACTCGCACACCCCCATGGTCAACGGACTCGGCGTGCTGGGCTGGGGTGTCGGAGGGATCGAGGCCGAGGCGGCGATGCTCGGCCAGCCGATCAGCATGCTGATCCCCCAGGTGATCGGGGTCCGACTGAACGGCGAACTCACCGACGGCACTACCGCCACGGATCTGGTCCTCACTGTCGCGGAACTGCTTCGCAGCATCGGGGTGGTCGGCAAGTTCGTCGAGTTCTTCGGCCCCAGCGTCCAGCATGTGCCACTGGCCACGCGCGCGACCATCGGCAACATGAGCCCCGAGTACGGCTCCACCGCAACGATGTTCCCCATCGACGACGTCACGCTCGACTACTTGCGATTGACCGGCCGGGCCGATCAGCAGATCGCTCTGGTCGAGGCCTACGCCAAACTCCAAGGGCTGTGGCACGACCCGGATCACGTGCCCGACTTCTCCCGCATCGTCGACCTCGATCTGTCGACCGTCGAGGCGTCGATCGCCGGACCGAGCCGTCCGCAGGACCGCATCCCGCTCGGCGACGCACCGCGCACCGTGCTCGGCTTGTTCGGCGATCAGGTCGGATCACGCACCCCCGGCGGCGTCGACAGCGCCTCCGCCGCGTCGTTCCCGGCCAGCGACCCGATCGCTCCGGGATCGCTGGCCGGACACGATGCTCCGCCACGCCACATCACCGCCGACCAGCTGACCGCCAACGAGAAGCTCGGATGGCCGAGCGATCCGGTCGAGGTCTCGATCGACGGACGGGACGCCATCATCGACCACGGCGACGTCGTCATCGCCGCGATCACCTCGTGCACCAACACGTCCAACCCGGCGGTCATGCTCGCCGCGGCGCTGCTGGCCAAGAACGCCGTCGAGAAGGGGCTGCGGACCCGACCGTGGGTCAAGACCACGCTCGCTCCCGGCTCACGCGCGGTGACCGACTACTTCGACCGTTCGGGGTTGACGCCCTACCTCGATCAGCTCGGCTTCCATCTGGTCGGATACGGCTGCACCACGTGTATCGGCAACTCCGGTCCGTTGATCCCGGAGGTGAGCGGCGCAATCGGTGAGAACGATCTGAACGTCTCGGCCGTCCTGTCGGGCAACCGGAACTTCGAGGGACGCATCCACCCGGAGGTGCGGATGAACTTCCTCGCCTCACCGCCGTTGGTGATCGCGTATGCCCTCGCAGGCAGCATGCACACCGATCTGCTCACCGAGCCGCTGAACGCGAACGACGACGGCGACCCGGTGTACCTCCGCGACATCTGGCCGTCGGAGGAGGACATTCAGAAGGCTGTCGACGAGAACGTCGAAGCCGGGATGTTCACCAAGGGTTACTCGGACGTGTATGCCGGCGACGGAAACTGGCGCAGCATGAGCATCCCGGACGGCGATGTCTACGACTGGGACGAGACGTCCACGTACATCCAGCGGCCGCCGTTCTTCGACGGCATGACTCGCGAACCGCAACCGATCACCGATATCAGCGGTGCCCGCGTCCTCGCCAAGCTGGGCGACTCGGTCACCACCGACCACATCTCCCCCGCCGGTGCCATCAAGCTCGACGGCCCCGCGGGCCGCTATCTCACCGAGAACGGCATCGAGCGCGCGGACTTCAACTCGTACGGGTCGCGGCGCGGCAATCATCACGTGATGATCCGAGGCACCTTCGCCAACGTCCGACTGCGCAACCAGCTGGTTCCGGGCGTCGAGGGCGGCGTCACCAAGCACTGGCCCGACGGCGAGCAGATGACTATCTACGACGCCTCCGTTGCCTACCAGAAGGACGCAGTCCCGCTGGTCGTCCTCGCGGGCAAGGATTACGGATCCGGGTCGTCGCGCGACTGGGCGGCCAAGGGCACCCGACTGCTGGGCGTCCGCGCGGTGATCGCGGAGTCGTACGAGCGGATCCACCGATCTAATCTGATCGGCATGGGCGTGCTGCCGTTGCAGTTCCAGGACGGCGACTCCGCCGAATCGCTGGATCTGATCGGCGACGAGGTCTACTCCGTCTCCGGCATCGCCGACGGCGACGGCGTTGCCGACGAGGTGACGGTGACCGTCGAATCCGGTGGCCAGACGCGGGAGTTCGGCGCCAAGGTGCGGATCGACACCCCGGCCGAGGCCGCGTACTACCTCAACGACGGCATTCTGCAGTACGTGCTGAGGAATCTGCTGGCGAAAGCGTAGGAGTCACTGCGCCTCGCCGAGCTGTCGATCTGGCAGGCTCCCATACGTCACCATGGTGTCGGGCAGTTCAGCTCGGCATGACACCGCTCGAAACGACACCACTGGGAGATGCCATGAAATACGCACTGCTGCTGATGGGCCACGTCAACGACCCCGCCTGCGGCGAGGACGGCGGCGCGAGCCCCGAGGATTTCTTCGCCTTCGACAAGGAGATCACCGACGCGGGCGTCGTCGTCAGTTCCTTCGCCCTTGAGGACGAGCGTGTGATCGTCCACACCGACGAGGCCGGCGAGCGCGTCGTCGCATCCTCGGGACCATTCGCCGAAGTCCAGGAGTTCGTCGGCGGCGGCTACATCATCGAGGTCGCGAACGTCGATGAAGCGATCGCGTGGGCTCGCCGCAGCCCGGGGTCCGCTCCGGGCGGACACGTCGAGATCCGTCCGCTGGCCCCGTACTGAGTCGTGACCGGATCATCCCGCCGCCCGACGGCCCGTGACGCTGCGGACCGTGACGCTGCGGACCGTGACGCTGCGGCTCGTCGGGCGGTGGCGAATGTCGACCGCGAGCTGCGTTCTCGACTGATCGCCCGGCTGACCGGCCGTTTCGGCGACCTCGACCTCGCCGAGGACGCCTTGCAGGAGGCGCTCGCGCAGGCCCTCGTCACCTGGCCGGAATCCGGGATACCCGACTCGACGGAGGCTTGGCTGACCACCACCGCCAAGCGCAAGGCGCTCGATGTGATCCGTCGTCAGCAGGTCCTGCACGAGAAACTGGCGAGACTGCACCTCGAGTCCGAGCGCGACCCGCAGCCGACCGGGTTCGCCGACCCCGCCGACCGGGCCGACGAGACTCTGCTCGACGACCGGCTAGGGATGTTCTTCGCCTGTGCCCATCCGACCCTGACACCCGAAGACCGCATCGCCCTGACCCTGCGGTTCGTCGCGGGCTTGACGACCGCCGAGGTCGCGCACGCGCTGCTGGTGCCGGTCCCGACCATGCAGCAGCGGATCGTCCGGGCTAAGAAGCGACTCTCGACGCTAGGCGTGCCGTTCACTCCCCCGACCGCCGACGACCTCCCCGAACGATCCGCCGGGGTCCTGCGCGTGGTCTACCTCCTGTACGCGGAAGGATTCGCTCGATCGTCCGGCGCCGCGCACGTGCGCGACGACCTCACCGCAGAGGCCGTTCGCTTGGCACGACTGCTGGCGCGCCTGCTTCCGCGCGCCGAAACCATCGGGCTGCTGGCGCTGCTGGTGCTGACCCAAGCACGACGACCGGCCCGCATCGACGGCGATCGGCCCGTACCGCTCGCCGACCAAGACCGCAGGCTGTGGGACGCAGCGATGATCGCCGAGGGACTCCGGCTCGCCGAACGGGCGGCCGGCTCACCCGAGGCCGGGCCGTACGCGATTCAGGCGGCGATCGCCGCGGTCCACGCCGAGGGTCCGGATGTGGAGCGCACCGACTGGGAACAGATCGCCGTGCTCTACCGATTGTTGGAGGCCGTCGACGCCGGACCGGTGGTGAAGCTCGGCCGTGCCGTCGCCGAGGGCCGCGCGTTCGGTGCCGACCACGGCCTGCGCATGCTCGACGACCTCGCGGAGACCTCACTGGCCCGCTATCGGCCGTACCACGTCGCGCGCGCCATCACCCTGGTCGAACTGGGCGACGCCGCGGCCGCCGCCGAGGCGTACCGGGCGGCCCTGGAGTTGCGCGGCAACAGCGCCGAAGACGACTACCTCACCGCGTCGCTGTCGGCCGTCACCGACCCGGCACCGACTGTCGACTAACCGTTTCGGAACACCAGGAGCGCATCCGCCACCAGATCGTGCGGGTAGCGGTCCCAGACGATGTCGGTGGTCCCGACCTCCCGCAGATGCTCGCCGAGCACCCGGCGACAGTCCTCGATCAGATGCGTCGTCACCCCTCGATGGCAGATGTCGGCGACGTTCCAGACCACGAAACCGCCGGGGGCCACCAGGTGCGCGCACTGTGCCGCCACCAGCCCGAGCTCACGCAGATACCGGGAGTAGTCACCACCGTCCTCCTCGTAGGCGGTGAGCGGGTCGGCGTCGTGATCGTCACTGGTCATGTACGGCGGCGACGTCAGAATCAGGTCGACGCGGCCCTCCGAGCACTCACCGTGTGCACGGAGCACACGCACCATCCCGCGCGCATCGCCCTCGTAGACGCGCGCGCCGGGAACTCGCTCGCACAAGTACGCCACCCGTTCGGGAAGCAGTTCGATGCCGAGCCCGCGCCGACCGAATCTCACTGCGCGATCCAGCGTGGTGCCGAATCCTGCGAACGGATCGAAGACGACGTCGCCCGGCGCGCTGCACCGAGCGATCACGTGGTCGACGACGTCGGCCAGCATGTGCACGTCTTCGTCGGCAGCAGCCGGACGCTGCTGCAGGAAGTCGTCGTACAGGGCGAACAGCGGCGAGTCGAGCGGAGAGCCGACCAGCGGTCCGTCGGGCGACTCGTCACCAACAATCGTCACGTCAAGCAGTGTATCGGGGCGGGTCAGACCCGGCGAACGTCGAACGCCCGACCTGCGCGGGCAGGTCGGGCGTTCGGCGGCTTGTCAGCTTGTCGGCGACAGAAGATCAGGCGCGCACGGACTCGAGGTCTGCGTTCAGCGTCTGGCTCGGCCGCATCGCGGCGGTCAGCTTCGCGCTGTCGGCCATGTAGTAGCCGCCCAGGTCGACCGCGTGCCCCTGCACAGCCGCGATCTCGTCGACGATCTTGCTCTCGTCGGCGGCCAGCTTCTCCGCCAGCGGCGCGAACTGCTTGGCGAGGTCAGCGTCCTCGGTCTGCGCCGCGAGCGCCTGCGCCCAGTAGAGCGCCAGGTAGAACTGGCTTCCCCGGTTGTCGAGCTCACCGGTGTTGCGCGACGGCGACTTGCGGTTGTCGAGCAACGTGCTGGTGGCCGCGTCGAGCGTGGTCGCGAGGATCGTCGCCTTGGGGTTGTCGTACTTGCGTCCGAGATCCTCCAGGCTCGCAGCCAGCGCCAGGAACTCACCGAGCGAGTCCCACCGCAGGTGGTTCTCTTCGACGAGCTGCTTGACGTGCTTGGGCGCCGAACCGCCGGCACCGGTCTCATACAGGCCACCGCCCGCCATCAGCGGAACCACCGACAGCATCTTGGCGCTGGTGCCCAGCTCCAGGATCGGGAACAGGTCCGTGAGGTAGTCGCGGAGGATGTTGCCGGTCACCGAGATGGTGTCGAGGCCGCGCATCGCACGCTCCAGGGTGTACCGCATGGCGCGGACCTGGGACATGATCTGGATGTCCAGTCCCTCGGTGTCGTGGTCCTCGAGGTACTTCTTCACCAAGGTGATCAGGTTGTTCTCGTGCGGACGGTACGGGTCCAGCCAGAACACGGCGGGCATGCCCGAGGCACGCGCACGCGTCACCGCAAGCTTCACCCAGTCCTGGATCGGCGCTTCCTTGACGATGCACATGCGCCAGATGTCGCCCTGCTCGACATCCTGCGACAGCAGGACTTCACCGGTGGAGGCGTCGACGATGTTCGCGACACCGCCCTCGGGGATCTCGAAGGTCTTGTCGTGCGAGCCGTACTCCTCGGCCTTCTGCGCCATCAGACCGACGTTCGGCACGGTACCCATGGTGGTGGGGTCGAAGGCGCCGTTGGTCTTGCAGAAGTTGATGATCTCCTGGTAGATCCGCGCGAAGGTCGACTCCGGCATCACTGCCTTGGTGTCCTTCTTGCGCCCGTCGGCGCCGTACATCTTGCCGCCGATGCGGATCATCGCGGGCATCGACGCGTCGACGATGACGTCGCTCGGCGAGTGGAAGTTGGTGATGCCGTTGGCGGAGTCGACCATGGCCAGTTCGGGGCGACCCTCGTGGCAACGGTGCATGTCGGCGACGACCTCTTCGCGCTTCGACGCGGGAAGGGTGCCGACCTTCTCATACAGGTCGGCGAGTCCGTTGTTGACGTTGACGCCGAGCTCCTCGAAGAGCGCGCCGTGCTTGGCGAACGCATCCTTGTAGAAGACCTTGACGGCGTGGCCGAAGACGATGGGGTGCGAGACCTTCATCATGGTCGCCTTGACGTGCAGCGAGAACATCACGCCGGTGTCGCGCGCATCGTTGAGCTGCTCTTCGTAGAACTCGAGGAGCGCCTTCTTGCTCATGAACATGGAGTCGATGACGTCGCCCTTGTCGAGCTGGACCGTCTTCATGAGGTGGACTTCGCCGTCGGGGGTCACGACCTCCATGCGCGTCTCGCAGGCGTGGTCGAGGATCATCGACTTCTCGCCGGCGTAGAAGTCGCCGTGGGTCATGTGCGCGACGTGCGACTGCGATGCCATGGACCACTTGCCCATGCTGTGCGGGTTCTTGCGCGCGTACTCCTTGACCGCCTTCGGCGCACGGCGGTCCGAGTTGCCCTCGCGCAGAACGGGATTCACCGCGCTACCGAGGCACGCGGAGTACCGGTCGCGGATCTCTTCCTCTTCGGGGGTCTTCGGATCCTGCGGAAAGTCCGGGACCGCGTAACCCTTCTCCTGCAGCTCGTGGATCGCGGCGTTGAGCTGCGGAACCGAGGCGCTGATGTTGGGAAGCTTGATGATGTTGGTGGAGGGGTCCTGCGTCAGGCGACCCAGCTCGGCCAGGTTGTCGGCGACGCGCTGCTCGTCGGTCAGGGCCTCCGGGAACGCGGCCAGCACACGAGCGGCCACCGAGATGTCACTCGTCGTGACATCGATGCCGGCAGCACCGGCGAACGTGCGGATGATCGGAAGAAACGCTTCGGTGGCGAGGCGCGGAGCCTCGTCGGTAAGGGTGTAGATGATCGTCTGGTCTTGGGAGGCCATGTGTGGTCAACCTCATTCTGATCGTTGTTCTTGTGGAACTGTCTGATATTCAGTCGCCCTACATTGTCCCGCTATTCGTGACCTGAATCGACTCGACTCGCGAATGGGAGACCTGGCACACACAACTTTTGTTCGTGACCTGCGCTGCTTGCAGAATCAAGCGCCTTACTCGAGCGCGGGATTCTGGCCTCGCGCGGCTCTGCTCTGTCGAATTGCGACGATCGATTTGGCGACCGCGGCCGTTACGGGTGCGCCCAGCACCATCCCGAGGAGTCCCCCGACGGCCCCGCCGACCATCGTCGACAGGAGAACGACGACGGGGTGGATCTTCAACGACGAGCCCAGCGCCCACGAACTCACCGCACTCTGGATGGTGCCGTTGGAGATCATGAACGTGACGCCGATGATGATCGCCGCAGTCGACCCGCCCGACCCGAACGCGATGAGTACCGCGAAGACGCCGGTGATCCATGCGCCTAGGAACGGGATGAAGGAGAGAAAAAAATACAGGACGAAGACTGGGATCACCAGCGGAACCCCGAGGATGAGCATCGGGATCACGAAGATCGGTGCGGTCACCAGTGCGGTGATGGCTGTTCCGCGAAAGTACCCGCGCAGCGATCCTCGGCACTGGTCGACCACCGCGCTCACCTCGTCGACGGGGAAGGTCGTCGTCCGCGCGAACCATTCCGGGAACTCTGCACCATCGCGCAGCACGAAGAAGAGGAAGAAGGCGGAGAAGAACAGGCCCATGGCGAGGGCGAACAGGCCGTACACCGTACTGGTGACCGCGCCGAGGACCCCCTGACCCACTTCCGGTGCGTACTGCTCGACAGCGGTACGTACGTGCTCGAGCCACGCTGTGTCGGAGTCGTGGCTGTTCAGCCAGTCGATGAGAGCGCTCCACCCGACGTTGATCTGCCGGAGGATCTCGGGCCACTGATCGAGGAACCCGAGAACGACGATCGCAATGGTCCCGGCGGCCACTGACAACAGCACAACCAAACACAAGACCGCCGCGAGAGTCGCGGGAACCCCGCGCCGCTGCAATATCTCCGAGAGCGGCTCCATAACGATGCCGATGATCACCGCGATCACCAGCGGGACGAGGATGCCGCTGACTGCGCCGATGGCGCCCGCGACCATCAGCATCACCACCACGATCCCGATCAGCGACCAACTCGCCGACCCCACGCGCCGCAGGGTTTCGGAGGGGGTACGGCGATCTACGAACTGGTCGGTGTCGGTCACGGTGTCCCTTCAGCATCGTCGCCGAATTACGACGAATGCCGCTTGAGCGTACTTGTCGGTCGAGTCTGGCCGGCCACCGCCCACAGTCGGACGGCGGCGTAGCTTCTGACGGGCCGCCATCGTTCGACGGCACCCTCATCGATGCCATGCGCGAGTCTCATGCGGCGCAGCACGGCATCGTCCGCCGGGAACACGTCGACATCGGAACCTGCTCGGATCGCGAGATAGTCGAGGGTCCACGGGCCGATTCCGTACAGGGCCCCGAGTTCGGCGCGAGCCGGCAACGGTCCGCCCGCTTCTCGATCGAGGAAGAAGTGCGCGACCTCCTGGACCGTCCGAGCCCGAGCGCGCGTGGTCCGCAAGGTGGCGCGAAGGTGGTCTGTCGGCAGGGCGATCAGGTCTGCCGGTCGAGGGAACCGACGCAGACCTGCCGGACCGTCCGTCCCGTAAGCCGCGACCAGTCGCGCGTCGAACAGGCGGGCCGCGGTCAACGTGACCTGCTGCCCCAGGACGGTTTCCACCGTCGCTTCGAACGCATCGGCGCACCGAGTTATGCGCAGCCCGGGTCGTTGCTCGAAGTGCTCGGCGAACACCGGTTCGGCAGCCAGGACCGCGGCCACCGCGTCGAGATCCGCGTCGAGATCGAACCAGTGGCGGATCCGGGCGATGAGGACCGCGTGCACCCCGGTGTCTGCGGTGTCGACCGTCACGGTGACACCGCCCTCGTCGAGAGCCGCCGTCACCGAGTGGTCGTCGCCCCCGACGGTCAGCAGTCGGCTGATGCCGTGGTCGTCGACCCGTTCGACGCCGTCGGTGCGGTGCGCGGCCAGAACCGCGAGTGCCGCACGGTGGTCGAACCGGCCGTTCGCGTCGATCCGAATGCGGCTCATTCCGACCAGACACCGGACGTGCCGCGGCGATGCGAGCCCACCACGTGGGTGTCGACGATCCCCACCGCCTCCATCAGGGCGAACATGGTGGTGGGACCGACGAACGAGAAGCCCGCCTTCCGCAGCGCCTTGGCGAGCGCCGCCGATTCCGCAGACTGAGTCGGGATCTCCGTCATCGTCGTCGGCCGCGGCGTCGCCGAGGGCTGGAAACCCCACACGAACTCGGCGAGACCCCCGCCGTCGCGCAAGGCGACGGTGGCCGCCGCATTGGTGATGGCGGCGCGAATCTTGGCGCGGTTGCGGACGATCCCCGCATCGTTCATCAGGCGCTCGACGTCGGCGTCGCCGTAGCGGGCCACCGCGTCCGGGGCGAAATCGTCGAACGCGGCGCGGAACGCCGATCGTTTGCGCAGGATGATGGCCCACGACAGCCCCGATTGAAAGGCCTCGAGGGTGAGTCGCTCGAACATGCCCCGCTCGTCGCGGACCGGCATCCCCCACTCGGTGTCGTAGTAGTGGCGCAGCATCGGGTCGACGCTCGCCCACGCCGGACGCGCGAGTCCGTCGTCACCGATCACCAGGCCATTGCTCGGCTGGGGCGGTTCGAAAGCGGATGCCATATCTCTTTCCTACCGGGTCCGGGGTCAGATCGGATGGTCGTCGAGGCCGGTGACCCGCATGGTGATGTTGATGCGACCGGTGCCGAGCCCACAGTCGTGCGGCGCGGTGCCGGGGTAGATCTTCGGCACACCGTGGAACGCCAGGCGTGACGGGCCGCCGAAGACGAAGAGATCACCGGAGTGCAGGTCGAGATCCCGGTAGGGCCGACCGCGGGTCTCGGTGTTCCCGAACCGGAAGCACGCGGTGTCGCCGATCGAGAGCGAGACCACCGGCGCCGGGGACCTTTCGTCGCGGTCCTGGTGCATGCCCATCTTCGCGGCAGTGTCGTAGTAGTTCACGATCGCGGTGTCCGGCGTGTAGTCGGCGGCGTGCGGATCGTCGATCTCGGCCAGCGCCCGTCTGCCGAGTCGCACCATCCAGTCCGGAAAGTCCAGGACGCGCCGACCGTTCACGTCGACGGCCTCGCGCGAATAGGCGTACGGCCGCCAGTGCCAGCCGAGACAGACGGTGCGCACGCTCATGGGGTGCTGCCCGAGCATCGGCGAGTGAGCGGGCACCGGACCTGCGGCCCACCGTCGGAACTGGTCGACGAGCCACCGCTGCTGCATCGAGGTGAGCCAGCCGGGGACGTGCGCGGCCCCGTCCGGGAGGTCCGGACCGGGCAGCCCGAGATCGACGTCGTCGAACAGGGAGTTCATGCGACGCCTTCGAGGTCGAGGAGCGCAGTCTTGGCCGCGAGGCCGCCGAGGTAGCCGCCGAGCGATCCGTCCGATCGCAGCACCCGGTGACACGGCACGACAACGGGCAGCGGATTGGTGGCGCACGCCGATCCGACCGCACGCACCGCGTTCGGATTGCCGACCGATTCGGCCACCTCCCGGTACGACTGCGTGTGCCCGTAGCCGATGGTGGGCAGGTACTGCTGAACGATCTGCCGGAACCCGGACGAGAGGCGGAAGTCCAACGGCACGTCGAAGCGCTGCCGCCTGTGTGCGAAGTAGTCGTCGAGTTGGACCGCGATCGGGTCCAGCCGGGCCGGCGCCGACAGAATACTGGGACTCACCTTGGTCGCGAGGGTGTCGAGAACGGCGTCGAAGCCCTCGGACTCGAACGCGACGCGCACCAGCCCCCGGTCGGTTGCGGCCAGCAGCAACGGACCGATCGGGCTGTCGACGACGCGGTAGGCGATGTCGAGGAGCCCGCGACGGTCCGCTGCTGCGGCAAGCCGGTCACGTAGTCGCGAGAGGTCGGCGTCTGACACCGGGAAGAGTTCGGTCTGGTCGGTCATCGGATGGCCCCTTCCTGGGAGTACCTGGTTCGCAGCTTCTTGATGCCGTCGGCGGCGGCGCGGCGCACCGCTGCCGGGGTACCGCCGATCAGCTCGGCGGTCTCCGCGTGTGTGAGATGTCCGAGGTAGTGGTAGGCGACGGCGAGCCGTTGTCGTTCCGGGAGTTGCCCGACGGCGTCCCAGAGGTCGGCGTCGTCGTCGCCGGGCAACCGCTGCCGGGTCGGGCCGTCGGGCAGGTGGTCGGTCGGGACGGCCCGCCGTGCCCGGCCCCGCACCACGTCGATCGCCTTCCGCTGCGCCACGCGCACCAGCCACGCTTCGACGTTCGTCTCGTCGTCGAGTGTCGGCCAGGCCGTCAACGCGGCGAGGAAGGTCTCCGACCACGCGTCGTCGGCGTCGGCGCCCGGCCCCAACACCGCGCGGCACACCCGCAGCACGGTGGCGCCGTGACGGTCGACGGCTCGCTCGAACGGTTCTCTCATGGTCATCACACGGTAGACGCGCCGCGTGCGTCGACTGTGAGGTCCGCGGTCAGAACAGTCGTGATGCCGCGACTTCGGGCGGCTCTTCGATCTCCAGCAGCCGCCGCTTGCGGTCGAGGCCGCCGGCATAGCCCGTCAACGATCCGTCCGCGCCGATCACCCGGTGGCACGGGATGATGACGCTGATCGGGTTGTGGCCGACGCACTGCCCGACGCGCTGGGCGAGCCGGGGATTGCCGAGTCGGGTGGCGAGTGCGCCGTAGGTGGTGGTGGTCCCGTAGGGAATCTCGAGTAGCAGGGCCCAGACCTTCTCCGAGAAGTCGTCGCCGTTGGTGACGATGGGGATGTCGAAGGCGCGTCGCTCGCCCGCCGTGTACTCGTCCAGTTCCCGCGCGGTGCGGACGAACAGCGGGTCGTCGGGCGTGGTCGCCTCGCCGTAGTCGGACTCCGGCGGCAGGTGCCAGTGGGCCGGGAAGTAGATCGCCGCCAGCCTGTCGCCGTCGGCCACCATCGTCAGTTCGCCCAACTCGGTCGGCACCACCGCGTGTCGTCGTGTCATCTCGATCACCTCTCCCTGTCACCATTCATAGAGCAGTCGCGGACGGAGCGGAGAATGTGAGGTCGGCACCGCCGGTTCGGGTGACTACCCTCGAAGACCATGAGCACGGGACAGGTCTGGTACGCGAGCTACGGCTCCAACCTCTGCTCGGAGCGGCTGAACTGCTATCTCGCCGGCGGCCGACCCGAGGGCGGTCGTCGCACCTACCCCGGCGCACGCGACACCACGCCGCCCGCAGACAGCGTGGCTCTGACGCTTCCCGGCCGGATCTACTTCGCGCAGCAGTCCGCCACCTGGGGCGGCGGCATGGCCTTCTACGACCACCGCAGGCCCGGTCCCACCCCGGCGCGGGCCTATTTGGTGACCGTGGAGCAGTTCGCCGACATCGCGATGCAGGAGATGGACCGCGAGCCCACGCCGCTCAGCGCGGTGGAGAAGGCAGTGCTCGATCCGAGCGTCCTTGCCGCCGACGACGCCTTCCATCAGTGCGGCGTCGGCCTGTACTCCCGACTGCTGCGCGTCGGGACACGTGACGGCTCCCCGATCCTCACGTTCACCGCCCCGCACGACATCGACGAGGTTCCCCACGTCGCGCCGACGCCACCGTATCTGGCAATGATCGGCGCGGGTCTGACCGAATCGCACGCCTGGGGGCCGGCTGCCATCGCCGATTACCTCGACGCCTGTCAGCCTGCAAAGATGTCAGAAATGACAGCGAGAAAGCGTTGAGTCCCGACGCCACCACCCCCGGCCCCGGTCTCTTCGTCACCGACGACGCGCAAGGCTTCGAGCTCGACCCACGACCGGCTGAGGTCGTGGTCTTCGGCTCGCACCTGGCCTTCGGGTCGGTGGGACTGAACGCGGGCTTGCCGGTGTACGCCGAAGCCGGAATCCGATGTGCGGCGATTCCGACGATCGTGCTGAGCAACCTGCCGCACTATCGGTCGGTTCAGGCGATCGACGTCTCCGCCGATTGGATCACCGCGTCGTTGCGCGACCTCACCGCGGCTGGTGCGCTGCGTTCGCTACGCGCGGTGGCGGTCGGCTACCTGGCGGCACCGTCGCAGGCGCACGCCATCGCCGACTGGTACCTCGGTCTGGACCCGGCCGCCAGGCCGCCCCTCGTGCTGGATCCGACGTTCGGCGACGCCGACGTCGGCTTCTACACCGATCCCGCGGTAGCACCCGCGCTCCGCGAACGGTTGGTCCCGCTCGCCACCGTCGTCACGCCGAATCTGTTCGAACTCGCGCATCTCACCGCGGGTGATGACGACGCAAGCGATGTCGCGCCGTCGGACATCAGTACCACCGTCGTTCGCGCTCGGACGCTCCTCGCGTCCGACGACGCGTCGGCGATCGTGACCGGAGTCCGAACCGGTGACGGCGAGATCACCAACCTCGTCGTCGGCACGACCACCGACTCGGTGGTCGCCGGCCGAGAGATCCCCACCGGGGCCAAGGGTCTCGGCGACACGTTCACCGCGACGCTGGTCGCCGCCCAGCTCCACGGCGCATCGCTGACCGCGGCCGTGGAAGCCGGTGCCGCACGGGTTCGCCGGGCCATCGAAGACCGCGAACGCGCCCGAACCGGAGCGCCCGACAACTAGGGTCACAGGTGTGAGCCGCGACGACCGTTCCCCCGCCGAAGATCGCGTCACGCTGCGCGTGCTGGTGTACTCCGACAACCCCGGCACCCGGCGACAAGTGCTCGGGACTCTCGACGAGCAACTCCACCCCGACCTGCCCGACCTGCAGCTGATCGAAGTGGCGACCGCGCCGACGGTCCTCGCGCACCTCGACGAGCGGACCGTCGACCTCGCGATTCTGGACGGCGAGGCCGCACCGGTCGGCGGCATGGGTCTGGCGAAACAGATTCGCGACGAGTACGAGCCGTGCCCGCCGCTACTGGTCCTGATCGCACGGCGGGCCGACCGCTGGTTGGCCGACTGGTCGCGCGCCGACGCGACCGCCGCCCTCCCCATCGACCCGCTGGAACTCCCCCGAACCGTGGTCGACCTGCTCAGGTGAAGAGTTGCTCGTACGCGAGCAACTCACGCTTGGTCCGAACGATCCGAGCGGAGCCAACTGCTTCGTGATTGCGACACTCGTGACAATCTCGCCTCTCAGCTCCCCCACTCCTCCTCGTCGGTACATGTGCAGCTTCTGCAATGATTCACGAGAGAAGGAAGGACTGCCATGCCGTCGTCGAACACGAAGAACGCAGTGCGCATCAGCACGTCCGAGCGCATCATCGTCACGGCCGAGCGACTGTTCAGCGAACGCGGAGTCGACGCTGTCTCGTTGCGCGAGGTCGGCGCCGAGGCCGGTCAGCGTAACAGCGGCGTGGTTCAGTACCACTTCGGCGACAAAGAGCATCTCCTGACCGCCATCCTGGAGTTCCGGATGCAGCGGATCAACGAACACCGTCGACGCATGCTCGACGCCGTCGAGCTACAGGGGCGAGAGCCGGATCTGCGCGAGTACGTCGAAGCGTTCATTCTGCCGCTGGCCACCGACAACACCCCGGACAGCCACTATGCCCGCTTCTGTGCCCAGCTGTTGGCCGATCCTCGACGCCGCCGAGGGCTTGGCCGGGACTCGGCGAGCAGTTTGCGGGAGACTTGGGCCGGCATCCGCGCCTCGCTGGATAGTCTGCCCGCAGACATGATCGAAGATCGCCTGTCGATGCTCATCAACATGTCCATCCGCACCATCGCCGACCACGAAGGGGCATTCTCCGACGCCGACACCGCCTGGGTGATCAATCTGATTGACGCCGCGATCGGCCTGCTGACAGCGCCAGTCTCAGTGGCCAGGGCATGAATCACCCCGGCACAGGTCACAGCCCGTAACTGCGGAGCACGCCCTTGCTGATGATGGTCTTCTGGATCTCGCTGGTGCCCTCGCCGATGAGCAGGAACGGCGCCTCGCGCATCAGGCGTTCGATCTCGTACTCCTTGGAGTAGCCGTAGCCGCCGTGGATGCGGAAGCTCTCCTGGGTCACTTCCGCGCAGTACTCGCTGGCGAGGTACTTGGCCATGCCCGCGGCGACGTCGTTCCGGTCACCGGAGTCCTTGAGTCGCGCCGCGTTCACCATCATCAGATGGGCGGCCTCCACCTTGGTGGCCATCTCGGCGAGCTTGAACGAGATCGCCTGGTGGTCGACGATCGGCTTGCCGAAAGTCTGCCGCTGCTGCGCGTAGCGGGCCGCGAGCTCGAAGCTGCGCAGGGCCAGGCCGCAGGCGCGCGCGGAGACGTTGACGCGCCCCACCTCGACGCCGTCCATCATGTGGCCGAAGCCCTTGCCCGGCTCGCCGCCGAGGATGTCGGTGGCCGGGGCGCGGTAGCCGTCGAAGATCAACTCCGTGGTGTCGATCCCCTTGTAGCCCATCTTCTCGATCTTTCCGGGGATGGTGACGCCAGGAACCACCTCGCCGAACCCCGCGGGCTTCTCCACCAGGAACGTCGTGAGGTTTCGGTGAGGCTTGTCGGCACCCTCGTCGGTCTTCACCAGTGCGGCCACCAGGGTCGACGTGCCGCCGTTGGTGAGCCACATCTTCTGCCCGTTGATCACGTAGTCGTCACCGTCGCGTGTGGCGCGGGTCCGAATGGCCGCGACGTCGGAGCCGAGTTCCGGCTCGGACATCGAGAAGGCGCCGCGAACCTCGCCGGTGGCCATGCGCGGCAGAAAGCGCTGCTTCTGCTCCTCGGTCCCGTGCTGACGGATCATGTACGCGGTGATGAAGTGCGTGTTGATGACGCCGGAGACGCTCATCCACCCGCGCGCCAGTTCTTCCACGCACAGCGCGTAGGTCAGCAGCGATTCACCGAGCCCGCCGTACTCGGTGGGGATCATCAGGCCGAACAGCCCCATCTGCGCCATCTGGTCGACGATCTCTTGCGGGTAGGTGTCGGTGTGCTCCAATTCCTGCGCGTTCGGGATGATCTCCTTGTCGACGAACGACCGGACGGCCGCGAGCACGTCGCGTTGAAATTCGGTGAGGTCGGGGGTCTGCGCGAGTCGCGTCACGGCAATTGTCCTTACGAAGGGGAAGGGCCGTCCGTTCGACCCGATGCACTGTTGCCGTTATATCCCGATCGTCGCTACATCTCGATCTCGGGAAGCCCGGAAAGTTCCTCGCACACCACGGTGGCGTCGCCGCCCCGCCACAGCACCGGCAAGATCGGAGAATAAACTCCGCACCCTCGTCACCGCTGAGTGACGCACTCTGAAAGGCACCCACCCATGCGTGAAGCAGTCATTTGCGAACCCGTCCGCACCCCCATCGGCCGTTACGGCGGGATGTTCCGCGACATCACCGCCGTGGACCTCGGGGTCACCGCCCTGCGCGGCCTGATGGATCGGACCGGCGTCGCCCCGGAGGAGATCGGCGACGTGATCCTCGGACACTGCAACGGCAACAGTGAGGCGCCGGCGATCGGACGGGTGGTCGCGCTCGACGCCGGGCTGCCGGTCACCGTCCCCGGAATGCACATCGACCGCCGGTGCGGTTCGGGACTGCAGGCCGTGATCCAAGCTGCGATGCAGGTGGTCCTCGGCGACAACGACGTCGTCGTCGCCGGCGGCACCGAGTCGATGAGCAACGCCGCGTTCTACTCCACCGACATGCGCTGGGGCGGGGCCCGCGGTGGCGTCACCGTGCACGACGGCCTGGTCCGCGCACGATCGACCGCGGGCGGACGGTACTACCCCGTTCCCGGCGGCATGATCGAGACCGCCGAGAACCTGCGCCGCGAGTACGGGATCTCCCGCCAGGAGCAGGACCAACTGGCTGTCGAGTCACATCGTCGCGCCGTCGCGGCCCAGCGCAGCGGCGCGCTCGCCGAAGAGATCATCCCGGTGACGGTCTCCGACCGCCGCGGCGACCGCGTCATCGACACCGACGAGCATCCGCGAGCCGACACCGATCTCGACGGACTCTCGCGCCTGCGTCCGATCCTCGGCAAGCAGGACCCCGAGGCCACCGTCACCGCGGGCAACGCCAGCGGACAGAACGACGCCGCGTCGATGTGCATCGTGACCACGCCGGAGAAGGCTGCCGAACTCGGTCTCACGCCGCTGGTCCGGTTGGTCTCCTGGGCCGTCGCAGGCGTTGAACCGAAGGTCATGGGCATCGGCCCGGTGCCCGCCACCGCCGCCGCACTCGCCAAGGCAGATCTGTCGCTCACCGACATCGACCTCATCGAGCTCAACGAGGCGTTCGCCGCCCAGGCCCTCGCGGTGACGCGCGAGTGGAAGTTCACCGACGCGGACTTCGAGCGGACCAATGTTCACGGGTCGGGGATCTCGCTCGGCCACCCCGTCGGCGCCACCGGCGGCCGCATGCTGGCCACCCTGGCGCGCGAACTCGTCCGGCGCGATGCCCGATACGGTCTGGAGACCATGTGCATCGGCGGCGGCCAGGGACTCGCCGCCGTCTTCGAACGAGTCGGCGCCTGACACCGACTCGCTGACATCAGCAGACGACCCGTGACTTCACCGAGAAGTCCCACAGCCCACGCGTTTACGTGAGTAGGGTGTGCATCAGGTCACAGCTTCACGCGAGCCGTGACACCCGTCTCAGACTCGTTCGAGGAAGAGGAGGCGCTGCGGGGAATGAATGCCTACGGACCGATCCTGGTGCTCGGCGCGATTGCGCTGGCGTTCGCGCTCGTCTCTGTCGTCCTCGCCTCCGTCGTCGGCCCTCGCCGATACAACCGAGCGAAGCTCGAGGCCTACGAGTGCGGCATCGAGACCCTGCCTCCGAGCGCGGGCCTGGTCCAGCGGTTCCCGGTGAAGTACTACCTGACCGCGATGCTGTTCATCATCTTCGACATCGAGATCGTCTTCCTCTATCCGTGGGCGGTGGCCTCGGACAGCCTCGGCTGGTTCGGGCTGCTGGCCGTGGCCCTCTTCATCGTCAACGTCTCCGTCGCCTACGCCTACGAGTGGCGCCGCGGAGGACTCCGCTGGGACTGAGCCGCCCAACGCCGAACCCGTCAACCGAATACCGACGGCCGACCACCCCGGCCGCACATCGCACGACCCCTCCGGTCCGGACCGGAACTGGCCCGTGCGACCGAAACAAACGAACGTAAGGAGGCACGGTCATGGGACTCGAGGAGCAGTTGCCCGGCGGTTTCCTGTTGAGCACCGTCGAAGGCCTCGCCGGCTACATGCGCAAGGGATCTCTGTGGCCCGCGACCTTCGGTCTGGCCTGCTGCGCCATCGAGATGATGGCGACCACCGCGGGCCGCTACGACCTCGCCCGGTTCGGCATGGAGGCCTTCCGCGCGTCGCCGCGGCAGGCCGACCTGATGATCGTCGCCGGGCGGGTGAGCCAGAAGATGGCCCCGGTGCTCCGGCAGATCTACGACTAGATGGCCGAACCGAAGTGGGTCCTCGCGATGGGCGTGTGCGCGTCGTCGGGCGGCATGTTCAACAACTACGCGGTGGTCCAGGGCGTCGACCACGTGGTGCCTGTCGACATCTACCTCCCCGGATGTCCCCCGCGGCCGGAGATGCTGCTGAACGCGATCCTCAAACTCCACGAGCAGATCCAGCAGATGCCACTCGGCGTCCACCGCGACGAGGCCATTCGCGCGGTCGAGGCGGCAGCGCTGTCGGCGCCGGCGACCCTCGAACTGAAGGGACTGCTGCGATGAGCCGCGACGTCTCCCGCACCGGTGGCGATCACGATGTCATCGGCACCCGACGCGGCTTGTTCGGCGCCGAGGGCACCGGCGACACGTCGGGGTACGGCGGTCTGGTGGCTCCGATCGCGATGCCCGGCAGCACCGACCGCCCGTTCGGCGGCTACTTCGACGAGGTGATCGACGAACTCGAGGCGGGTCTGGTCCGGCGCGGGGTCAGCGTCGATGCCGCTGTCGAGAAGGTGCTGGTCGACCGCGGCGACCTCACCGTCTTCGTCGACCGCGCCCATCTGCTGCTGGTCGCCGCCACCCTGCGCGACGAGCCCGCGCTGCGCTTCGAACTGTGTCTCGGCGTCAGCGGAGTGCACTACCCCGAGGAGACCGGTCGCGAGCTGCACGCGGTGTACCCGTTGCGCTCGATCACCCACAACCGTCGGATTCGGTTGGAGGTCGCGGTCCCGGACTCCGATCCGCATCTGAGCACCCTGCTGCCGGTGTACCCGACCAACGACTGGCACGAGCGCGAGACCTACGACTTCTTCGGCATCGTCTTCGACGGGCATCCGTCGCTCACGCGCATCGAGATGCCCGACGACTGGGAAGGCCACCCGCAGCGCAAGGACTACCCGCTCGGCGGCATTCCGGTGCAGTACAAGGGCGCCACCATCGCGCCACCCGAGCAGCGGAGGAGGTACAACTGATGCCCGGCCAGACCACCTTCACCGCCAGCGGTCGCGACTGGGACGAGGTCGTCGCCGCGGTCCGCGAGCGCGCCGCGTCCGGCCCCGACGACGAGCGAATCGTCGTCAACATGGGCCCCCAGCACCCGTCCACCCACGGGGTGCTGCGGCTGATCCTCGAGATCGACGGCGAGACCGTCACCGAAGCCCGCTGCGGCATCGGCTACCTCCACACCGGCATCGAGAAGAACCTCGAATTCCGGACGTGGACGCAGGGCGTCGCGTTCGTGACGCGGATGGACTACCTGTCGCCGTTCTTCAACGAGACCGCCTACTGCCTGGCGGTGGAGAAGCTCCTCGGCATCACCGACGACATCCCGAAACGCGCCTCGGTGATCCGCGTGCTGCTGATGGAGCTCAACCGGATCAGCTCGCACCTGGTGGCATTGGCAACCGGCGGCATGGAGCTCGGCGCGGTCACCCCGATGTTCTTGGGGTTCGGCGCCCGCGAGACGATCCTCGACCTCTTCGAAGACATCACCGGTCTGCGGATGAACCACGCCTTCATCCGTCCCGGCGGCCTCGCGCAGGACCTCCCCGAAGGCGCGGAACAGAAGATCTCCGACGTCCTGGACGCCCTGCCCGGCCAGATCGCCGAGGTCGAGGCGCTGCTGACCGAGAACTACATCTGGCGGGCGCGCACCCAGGGCGTCGGCTACCTCGACCTCACCGGCTGCATGGCGCTCGGGATCACCGGGCCCGTCCTGCGGTCCACCGGCCTCCCCTACGACCTCCGCAAGTCCGATCCGTACTGCGGCTACGAGAACTACGAGTTCGACGTCATCACGGACACCGCATGCGACTCCTACGGCCGCTATCTGATCCGCGTGGAAGAGATGAAGCAGTCGATCCGCATCGTGCGACAGTGCCTCGACGCGCTGGAGCCCGGCCCGGTGATGGTGGCCGACCGCAAGCTGGCGTGGCCGGCTGACCTGGCGGTCGGACCGGACGGCATGGGCAACTCGCCCGAGCACATCGCCGAGATCATGGGCATGTCGATGGAATCGCTCATCCACCACTTCAAGCTCGTCACCGAGGGGATGCGCGTGCCCGCGGGTCAGTGCTATGTGGCGATCGAGTCGCCCCGCGGCGAGCTCGGGGTCCACCTGGTCTCCGACGGCGGCACCCGCCCCTATCGGGTCCACTTCCGCGATCCGTCGTTCACCAACCTGCAGGCGGTCGCCGCGATGTGCGAGGGCGGCCTGGTCGCCGACGTCATCACCGCGGTGGCCAGCATCGATCCGGTGATGGGAGGGGTCGACCGATGAACGAGCCCGTTTTCGTCGACCTGCCGAGCGTCGCGTCGGACCGCACTCCGCCCCCGACGTTCACCGCGGGCGTCCCGATCGAGCCGATCGAGTTCGACGGCCCCCTGCACTACCCCGACGACACCGCCGCGGCTCTGGCCGCCGAGGCCGCGACGATCATCGCGAAGTATCCGCAGTCCCGGTCTGCGCTCCTGCCGCTGCTGCACCTGGTGCAGAGCCATGACGGCTACCTGACGCGTGCGGGCGTCGCGTTCTGCGCACAGCAGCTCGGCCTGTCGACCGCCCAGGTCGGCTCGGTGGCCACCTTCTACACGATGTATCGGAGGCAGCCGACCGGCGACTACTTCGTCGGGGTCTGCACCAATGCCCTGTGCGCGGTGATGGGCGGCGACGCGATCCTCTCCGACCTCACCGACTCGCTCGGCATCGCGCCGGGCGGCACCACCGACGACGGCGTTGTGACCGTCGATCGCGTGGAGTGCAACGCGGCGTGCGACTTCGCTCCGGTGGTGATGGTGAACTGGGAGTTCTTCGACAATCAGACGCCGGACTCGGTCAAGGCGCTGATCGACGACCTCCGGGCAGGAAATCCGCCCGCGCCCACCCGCGGGCCGTCGAGCCTCTGCACGTTCCGTCAGGCCGCCCGCCTGCTGGCAGGCGTCGAGGAGGAGCAGCCGTGATCGCCATCAGCCTGCCGTCGTCGACCCCCGAACCCGCCGAACTGCCGATCCTGTCTCGACACTGGGGCGAGCCCGAGTCATGGACGCTCCGCAACTACGTCGCCCAGAAGGGGTACCAGGGGCTCAAGGCCGCCCTCCGCATGACCCCGGACGACGTGATCGCCCAGGTCAAGGAATCCGGACTGCGCGGCCGCGGCGGCGCGGGCTTCCCTGTCGGCACCAAGTGGTCGTTCATTCCGCAGGGCGCAGCACCTGGGGGCGACGGCACGCCCCACTACCTGGTGGTCAACGCCGACGAGTCCGAGCCCGGGACGTGCAAGGACATGCCGCTGATGCTGGCCTCCCCGCACATGCTGATCGAAGGCGTCGTCATCGCCGCCTACGCCATCCGCGCCTCGCACGCCTTCATCTACGTCCGCGGCGAGGTGGCCGGGGTGGTCCGTCGGTTGCGCCACGCGGTCGCCGAGGCGTACGACGCCGGCCTGCTCGGCGCCGACGTCCTCGGTTCGGGGTTCGCCCTCGAGCTCGTCGTCCACGCCGGCGCAGGCGCCTACATCTGCGGCGAGGAGACCGCACTGCTGGACTCGCTGGAAGGTCGGCGCGGACAGCCGCGCCTGCGTCCGCCGTTCCCCGCCGTCGCCGGTCTGTATGCCAGCCCGACGGTGGTCAACAACGTGGAATCCATCGCGAGCGTTCCAGCCATCCTGCGCAACGGCGCCGAGTGGTTCGGCCGGTTCGGGACCGAGAAATCCGCCGGGTACACGATGTACTCGCTGTCGGGCCACGTGGTGCGGCCGGGCCAGTACGAGGCGCCGCTGGGAGTCACCCTGCGCGAACTCCTCGACCGCGCGGGCGGCATCCGCCCCGGTCACACCCTGAAGTTCTGGACCCCGGGCGGATCGTCGACCCCGATGTTCACCGCCGAGCACCTGGACGTCCCCCTCGATTACGAGGGAGTCGGCGCCGCGGGGTCGATGCTCGGCACCAAGGCCCTCCAGATCTTCGACGACTCGGTCTGCGTGGTCCGCGCGGTTCTGCGATGGGCGGAGTTCTACGCACACGAGTCGTGCGGCAAGTGCACCCCGTGCCGGGAGGGCACCTACTGGATGGTGCAGATCATGCGCCGCCTGGAAGCCGGCGACGCCACCGAGGACGACCTCACCAAGATCCTCGACATCACCGACAGCGTGGTGGGCAACTCGTTCTGTGCGCTCGGCGATGCGTCGGGAGTGCCGATCCGCAGCTCCATCGAGCACTTCCGCGACGAGTACCTGGCCCACTTTCCGGGCGACGGGCATCCGGGCGGCTGCCCGTTCGACCCGTCGAAGGCCACCGTCTTCGGAGAAGGGGGCACACAGTGACCGCACCCAAGAACTCGACGCCTGATGGTCCCGCCCCCGCTGACAAGGTGACGCTCACGATCGACGACGTCGAGGTCTCCGTACCCAAGGGCACGCTGGTGATTCGGGCGGCCGAAACGGTCGGCATCGAGATCCCCCGCTTCTGCGACCATCCGCTGCTGGCCCCCGCGGGCGCGTGCCGCCAGTGCCTGGTCGATGTGGAAGGCCAGCGCAAGCCGATGGCGTCGTGCACCATCGTCGCGACCGAGGGCATGGTCGTTCGGACGCAACGCACATCCGCCACCGCCGATCGCGCGCAAGAGGGCGTGATGGAGCTGCTGCTGATCAACCACCCGCTCGACTGCCCCACCTGCGACAAGGGCGGCGAATGTCCCCTGCAGAACCAGGCGATGACGGCCGGGCGTCCGCAGTCCCGGTACGGCGGCGTCAAACGGATCTTCACCAAACCGGTACCACTCTCGACCGGGATCCTGCTCGACCGCGAGCGGTGCATCTCGTGTGCCCGCTGCACTCGCTTCGCCGACGAGATCGCGGGCGACCCGCTGATCGAGCTCGCCGAGCGCGGCGCACGACAGCAGGTCAGCACCACCTCCGACGAGCCCTTCGACTCCTATTTCTCCGGAAACACCGTGCAGATCTGCCCGGTGGGCGCCCTCACCGGCACCGCGTACCGCTTCCGGTCGCGGCCGTTCGACCTGATCTCGTCGCCGAGCGTCTGCGAGCACTGCGCGGGCGGCTGCGCCCAGCGCACCGATCACCGGCGCGGCCAGGTGCTCCGCCGCATGGCCGGCGACGATCCCGAGGTCAACGAAGAATGGAACTGCGACAAGGGTCGATGGGCGTTCACCTACGCCACCCGTCCCGATCGCGTCACCGCGCCGCTGGTCCGCGGCGACGACGGCGAACTGCACGAGGCCGCGTGGTCGCACGCGCTCGCCGTCGCGGCCCGCGGACTCGCCGCGGCCCGCGGACGCACCGGCGTGCTGATCGGCGGGCGCGCCACCGTCGAAGACGCCTACGCATACGGCAAGTTCGCTCGCGTGGCTCTGGCCAGCAACGACGTCGACTTCCGGGTCCGTTCGCACTCGGCCGAAGAAGCCGACTTCTTGGCCGCGCACGTCGCGGGCAGCGGCATCGGACTCACCTACACCGAACTCGAGCATGCACCGACGGTCGTGATGGCCGGTCTGGAGCCCGAAGAGGAATGCCCGATGCTGTTCCTTCGTCTCCGGAAGGCTGTGCGACACCGCCGACAGCGGGTGTACGCGATCGCCGCGTGGGCCAGTCCCGGCGTCACCAAGCTCGACGGCTCGCTCCTGCCGTGCGTTCCCGGCCACGAGGCGGCCGTGCTCCGCGAGGAGCGCGTGCACCGCCTGCTGGCCGAGCCCGGTGCCGTGCTGCTGGTCGGCGAACGCCTCGCCGCCTTCCCCGGCGCGTTGTCCGCCGCGGCCGATCTCGCCGCGGCGACGGGTGCACATCTGGCGTGGGTCCCCCGCCGGGCAGGCGAGCGCGGTGCCCTCGACGTGGGGGCCGCCCCCAATCTGCTCCCAGCCGGCCGGCCGCTCTCGTCGGATCGGGCGCGCGGCGACCTCGCCGCCGTGTGGGGCTCGCGTCCACCCGCGACCCCCGGCCGCGGAACCGCGGCCATGCTCGACGCCCTGACCTCGGGCGATCTCTCGGCCATAGTCGTCGGCGGCGTCGAGTTCGACGACCTGCCGGACCCCGCGGCAGCCCATCGGGCTCTCGATGCCGCCGACTTCGTGATCAGCCTGGAACTGCGACGCAGTGCCGTCTCCGTGCGAGCCGACGTGGTGTTCCCAGTGGCCGCGGTCGCCGAGAAGGCAGGCACCTTCGTCGACTGGGAGGGGCGTCCGCGGCCCTTCGACGTCGCGCTGCCGCCCGCACAGGGTGACGGCGGCGCACTACCCGTCTCCGACCACCGCGTGCTCCACGCGCTTGCGGCCGAGATGGGCGTCGACCTCCGCTGCAACGACGCCGCGACCATCCATGCCGAGTTCGCCGCCATCGGCGGCTGGCAGGGCGAGCGGCAGGAGCTCGGCCCGGCGGGCCTCCCCGACCTCCCGACGCCGGCGAAGGGCCAAGCGGTGCTCGCGTCGTGGCGGATGCTGCTCGACTTCGGCCGGATGCAGGACGGCGAACCGAACCTGGCGGGCACGGCGCACCCCGCAACCGTCCGCCTGTCCGCGGCCACCGCCCGCGAGATCGGTGTGGCCGACGGCGACCGCGTCGGGGTCCGCGCCGATCACGCTGCGATCGATCTGCCGTTGACGATCACCGAGATGCCCGACCGGGTGGTCTGGCTGCCGATGAACTCCCCGGGATCCCGGGTGTGCCCGATGCTCAACGTGGCACCGGGCGCGCTGGTCACCATCGAGCCCGCGGCCGCGAACGGGGGCCGTGAGAATGATTGACTCGACGCAGGCACAGACCGCATTCCCCGATCTGTCGAGCTTCGGCCACGACGCCTGGTGGCTCGTGCTCGCCAAGTCGATCCTGATCTTCGTGTTCCTGGTGCTGACCGTCCTGGTGGGGATCCTCGCCGAACGCAAGATCATGGCGCGCATGCAGTACCGGATCGGTCCCAACCGAGTGGGCTGGCACGGGGCGTTGCAGTCACTGGCCGACGGCGTCAAGCTCGCTCTCAAGGAGGGGATCACGCCGTTCGGCGTCGACAAGGTGCTGTACTTCCTGGCACCGGTCATCTCGGTGGTGCCCGCCGTGATGGCGTTCGCGGTGATCCCGATGGGTCCGGAGGTCTCCGTCTTCGGGCATTGGACGCCGCTGCAGCTGACCGACCTACCGGTCGGGGTGCTCTACGTGCTCGCGCTCGCCTCGATCGGCGTCTACGGAATCGTGCTGGCCGGGTGGTCGTCCGGCTCCACATACCCGCTGCTGGGCGGACTGCGATCCACGGCCCAGGTGATCTCGTACGAGATCGCCATGGGATTGTCGTTCGCCGCCGTCTTCCTGCTCTCTACCACCATGTCGACGTCCGAGACCGTCGCCGCGCAGGTGCACCACTGGTACATCCTGCTCCTGCTGCCGTCGTTCGTGATCTACGCGATCTCAATGGTCGGCGAGACCAACCGCGCGCCCTTCGACCTTCCCGAAGCCGAAGGCGAACTGGTCGGCGGATTCCACACCGAGTACTCGTCGCTGAAGTTCGCGATGTTCATGCTCGCCGAGTACATCAACATGGCCACGGTGTCGGCGCTCGCCACCACGCTCTTTCTCGGCGGCTGGCAGGCGCCGTGGCCCCTCTCGATCTGGGACGGCGCCAACTCCGGTTGGTGGCCGCTGCTCTGGTTCACCGCGAAGATGTGGGCTTTCCTCTTCGTCTTCATCTGGCTGCGCACCACCCTGCCGCGCCTTCGCTACGACCAGTTCATGGGTCTCGGATGGAAGGTCCTGATCCCGTTCGCCTTGGTCTGGGTGATGGTGGTCGCGGTGATCCGGCAGGCCACGCGCGGGGCGTCGGACTGGACGTCGAGTCTGGTCCTGGCCGCCGCGGGCCTGGTGGTGACGGCTGTCCTCCTCGTGGCGATCAAGCGCGTGACCGTCGGCGGAGCTCCGGCCCCGAAGCCCGACCCGCCCGCACCCGGGACACCGTTCGATCCGATGGCGGGCGGCTTCCCGGTGCCGCCGCTGCCCGGTCAGGTGCTCCCGACCTCGGTGCCGTCGATCGATGCTGCGGCGACCCCGACATCCGCAGAAGAGTCCGCCGACCTACCCGCTGCCGAGGAGGCCCGTCATGTCTGAGTCCGGCAAGCCCAACTCGTCGCTGTTCCGAATCCCGGAGGCCCTGGCCGGTTTCGGTGTCACCTTCGGCGGCATGTTCCGTCCGACGATCACCGAGGAGTACCCGGAGAAGAAGGAGCCGACATCGCGCCGCTACCACGGCCGCCACCAGCTCAACCGCTACGACGACGGCCTCGAGAAGTGCATCGGCTGCGAACTCTGCGCCTGGGCGTGCCCCGCGGACGCGATCTACGTCGAGGGCGCCGACAACACCGACGACGGCCGATACTCGCCCGGCGAACGGTACGGCCGCGTCTACCAGATCAACTACTTGCGCTGCATCGGCTGCGGCCTCTGCATCGAAGCCTGTCCCACACGCGCCCTCACCATGACCAACGACTACGAGATGGCCGGGCCGTCGCGGGCCGGGATGATCTACGAGAAGGATCAGCTGCTGGCGCCGATGGAACCGGGCATGACCCCGGTGCCGCACCCGATGGCCGAGGGTTCTCGCCCCGAGGACTACTACCGCGGTGAGGTCGGCCCGGACGGATTGCGGACCGGGGTCCGGTCCGACCAGAACGCGGGCGACGCATGACGAGCCTGCTCCTGGCCGAGGAGCTCACCCGCACCTCGGGGACCGAGGCGGTGACCTTCTGGGTGCTCGGCACGATCGTCGTGATCGGTGCGCTCGGCGTCGTACTGAGCCCGAAGGCCGTGTACTCGGCGGTGTTCCTGGCGATGACGATGATCATCCTCGCGGTGTTCTACGTGATCCAGGGTGCGCTGTTCCTCGGCGTTGTGCAGGTGGTGGTCTATACCGGCGCGGTGATGATGCTGTTCCTGTTCGTGCTGATGCTGATCGGTGTCGACTCGTCCGAGTCGCTGGTCGAGACCATCAAGGGCCAACGATTCGCGGCCCTCGGTCTGGGCCTCGGCTTCGCGATCCTGCTGGTCGCGGCGATCGGCACCGCGAGCCTCAGCGTGTTCGTCGGCGCCCCCGACTACAGCCGCGGATCGGCCCCGGGAGGCGGCAACGAGAACATCCGCGCCCTGGCCGAGCTGATCTTCGGTCGGTACCTGTGGGCGTTCGAGCTCACCGGGGCGTTGCTGATCGCCGCCACGCTCGGCGCGATGGTGCTCGCCCACCGGCCTCGGCTCGGTCCGCGACGGGGCCAGCGCGAGCTCTCGATCGAGCGGTTCGCCAGCGGCTCGCACGCCACCCCGCTTCCCCCGCCGGGCGTGTACGCACGCCACAACGCCGTCGACATCCCCGCCCGGGAACCGGACGGCAGTCCGTCGACGTTGTCGGTCAACGCCATGATCACCGCGCGCGAACTCGCCGCCGACGCTGGGTCCACCGATCCGGAGTTGGAGGACCACCGATGAATCCCGCCAATTACCTGTACCTGGCCGCGATCCTGTTCGCGGTCGGCGCCGCGGGCGTCCTGATCCGCCGCAACGCCATCGTCGTCTTCATGTCCATCGAACTGATGCTCAACGCGGGCAACCTCTCGTTCGTCACGTTCGCGCGCATGCACGGCAGCCTCGACGGCCAGGTGATCGCCTTCTTCACGATGGTCGTCGCCGCAGCCGAGGTGGTGGTCGGACTGGCGATCATCATGATGATCTTCCGGACGCGCCGCTCCGCGTCGGTCGACAACGCGAACCTGTTGAGGCGGTGACCCGATGAGCCACCATCTCACCAGCACCCTGCTCTGGTTGATTCCCGGATTGCCCGCGCTCGGCGCGCTGATCCTGCTGGTCGGCGGACGTCGCACGGACCGCTGGGGCCATCTGCTCGCCACCGCCCTCGCCGGCGCCTCCGCTGTGCTGGGCATCGCGATGTGGATCGGGATGATCGGCCGCGACGACGCCTCCCGTGCCGTGCGGACCGGAACCTACGAGTGGATCTCCGCCGGGTCGTTCCGCGTCGACGCCACCCTGCTGCTCGATCAACTGTCTATGTGCTTCGTCCTGCTCATCACCGTCGTCGGCACGCTGATTCACCTGTACTCCATCGGGTACATGGCCGACGACCCCGCCCGCCGACGCTTCTTCGCGTACCTCAACCTGTTCGTCGCCGCCATGCTGGTCCTGGTGCTGGCCGACAGCTACCTCGGGCTCTACCTCGGGTGGGAAGGCGTCGGCCTGGCCTCCTACCTGCTCATCGGGTTCTGGCAGCACAAGCCCGCAGCCGCGACAGCCGCCAAGAAGGCCTTCGTGATGAACCGCGTCGGCGACATCGGGATGGTGGTCGCGCTCGCGCTGATGTTCGCCACCTTCGGCGCCGTCGACTTCGGCAGCGTGTTCGCGGAGGCGCCGGACGCGAGCGAGACCACCCTGACGTTCATCTGCTTCATGCTGTTGCTCGGCGCCTGCGCCAAGTCGGCGCAGGTTCCGCTGCAGGCCTGGCTGGGCGACGCGATGGAGGGTCCCACCCCGGTGTCGGCGCTGATCCACGCGGCGACCATGGTCACCGCGGGCGTCTACCTCATCACGCGGTCGGCGCCGCTCTTCAACCTCGCGCCCCACGCGCAGACCGGTGTCGTGGTGGTCGGCGTGGTGACCCTGCTGTTCGGCGCCATCGTCGGTTGCGCCAAGGACGACATCAAGAAGGCGCTTGCCGCGTCGACGATGAGCCAGATCGGCTACATGGTGTTGGCCGCCGGACTCGGCCCGGCAGGCTACGCGGTCGCGATCCTGCACCTGCTGACCCACGGCTTCTTCAAGGCCGGACTGTTCCTCGGATCCGGTTCGGTGATGCACGCGATGAACGACGAGACCGACATGCGTCGTCTCGGCGGACTCCGGACGGTCATGCCGATCACCTTCGTCACCTTCGGCTTCGGCTATCTCGCGATCATCGGGATTCCGCCGTTCTCCGGTTTCTACTCCAAGGACCACATCATCGAGGCAGCCCTCTCGTCGGGCGGCGCGCGCGGATGGCTCCTCGGTCTGGCCGCGATCGTCGGCGCAGGCATCACCGCGTTCTACATGACGCGCGTCATGGTGATGACGTTCCTGGGCGAACGCCGCTGGGCGCCCGACGCCAAACCGCACGAGGCCCCGCCGTCGATGACCGGCCCGATGATCGCGCTCGCCGTCGGCTCGGTGTTCTCCGGCGGGCTGCTCGCCATCGGCGGCACGCTGACCGATTTCCTCGCGCCGGTGGTCGGAACCGCGCCCGAGCATCACGGGCCACTGCCCGCGTGGGCGGTCACGGTGGTCGTGCTGGTGGTGGTCCTCATCGGCGTCGGCATCGCGTGGAACCGGTACGGTCGTGCCCCGGTCCCCGAGACCGCGCCCGTCGACGTCTCCGAGCTCACCCGTGCGGCACGCGCCGACCTCTACGGCGACGTCTTCAACGAACGCGTCGTCGCCGCTCCCGGCCAACTGCTGACCGCGGGCCTCGTCCGCGTCGAGGACCGGCTCCTCAGTGGCGCGACGGTGGGCATCGGCACGGCGGTGACCGGATTGTCGGAGGTCACTCGGCAGAGCCAGAACGGCTTCGTCCGCTCGTACGCCCTCTCGATCCTCGCGGGCACCGTCCTGGTGGCCGCTCTGACCCTGGTGGTGAGCGCGCTATGACGATGCCCTGGCTCACGGTGCTCTGGTTGCTGCCCGCCGTCGCGTCGCTGGTGGTTCTGGTGATGCCCGCCTCGCGGGCCGAGAACGCCAAGCATGTCGCGCTGGGCGCCTCGCTGCTGACCGTGGTGTGGGCGGTGATCGTGGCGACGCAGTTCTCCGCGGGCGACGGTCGCTTCCAACTCATCGAGGACGTCAGCTGGATCCCGGCGTTCGGCGCCCGCTACTCGCTCGCGCTCGACGGCATCGGGCTGGTGCTGATTCTGCTGACCGTGGTGTTGACGCCGATCCTGCTGCTGGCGGGGTGGCGCGACGTGACACCCGGTTCCGGCAGTCCGCGACGGGTGCACATCTATCTGGCGTTGATGCTGGCCGTCGAGGCGATGGTGTTGATGAGCTTCGTCGCCACCGACGTCCTGCTGTTCTACATCTTCTTCGAGGCCATGCTGGTGCCGATGTACTTCCTCATCGGTGGTTTCGGTCCGGCGGACGAGAAGGTGCGGGCGCGAGCCGCGGTCAAGTTCCTGCTGTACAACTTGTTCGGCGGACTCATCATGCTGGCCGCCGTGATCGGCGTCTACGTGGTCAGCGCGCGGTCGAATCTCGGGAGCGACGGCGGCGGCACCTTCAGCTTCATCGATCTCTCCGCCGCAGCGGCTACCGGCGGCCTCGACGCGTCGCCCGCCGCCCTCAACATCCTGTTCCTCGGCTTCCTGTTCGCGTTCGCCGTGAAGGCGCCGCTGTGGCCGCTGCACACGTGGCTGCCCGACGCCGCCGTCTCGACCACGCCGGCCGCCGCGGTGATGATGATGGCCGTCATGGACAAGGTCGGAACCTTCGCCATGCTCCGCTTCTGCGTCGGTCTGTTCCCCGAGGCTTCGGCCACGTTCGCTCCCTGGATCTCGGCGCTCGCCGTGGTCAGCATCGTCTACGGCGCCGTCTGCGCGATCGGACAGCGCGACGTGATGCGGTTGATCGCCTACACGTCGATCTCGCACTTCGGCTTCATCGTTCTCGGCGTCTTCGCGCTCACCAGTCAGGGTCAGTCGGGCTCGGCGCTGTACATGGTGAACCACGGTCTCTCGACCGCCGCGCTGTTCCTGATCGCGGGATTCTTGGTGAGCCAACGCGGCAGCGCCCTGATCGCGGACTACGGCGGCGTGCAGAAGATCGCGCCGATCCTGGCGGGGACCTTCCTGGTCGCGGGCCTGGCGACCCTGTCGCTGCCGGGACTCGCACCGTTCGTCAGCGAGTTCCTCGTGATCATCGGCACCTTCGTCCGCTACCCGGTCGCGGCGATCATCGCGTCGATCGCGCTGGTGCTCTCGGCGGTCTACATCCTCTGGACCTACCAGCGCATGATGGGCGGTCCGGTCCGCAAGAGCGCCACCGTCGACCAGTCCGAGCCGCAGATCCGCGACCTGAGCCTGCGGCAGAAGGTGGTCGTCGCGCCGTTGATCGTCGGGTTGCTGGTGCTGGGCTTCTTCCCGGGGCTGGCGCTCGACTACATCAATCCGGCGGTGGAGCAGAGCGCCGAGCGCGCACTGTGCGGTCACGTCGTCTACGAAGGCGCGTATCAGCCGCTGAACGGCGTCACGATGACACGCGCGTACGACACTTCCGTTGAACTCGACTGCACCTGGGAGGCCCGATGACCGCTCTCGCCATGGACCCCCAGAGCATCGACTACTTCCGGCTGTCGCCGATGCTGATCGTGTTCGGCGTCGCCGTGGTGTCGGTGCTGGTCGAGGCCTTCGCTCCCGCCGGTCGCCGCTATCTGATCCAGTTGTCGCTGGCCGCGGCCGGTCTGGTCGCGTCGATGGTCGCTCTCGGGTTCGTCGTCCGCTCGTACCAGGTCGACGGTGCGTCCGATGCGATGTCGGGTGCGGTCGTGATCGACGGGCCGAGTCTGTTTCTGCAGGGTGCGGTGCTGGTGGTGTCGCTGGGTGCGGTGGCCGTCATGGGCGAACGCCGGCTCGACCGGGTGTGGGCGCCCCTCGAAGTCCGGACCGCCGCCGGCGCACGGATAGCGGTGACCGGGTCCGGCCAGGACGCCGAAGGATCCGTCGTCGACGACGCCGACCTCCCCGCCGACGCCTTCACCCCGTCCGGAGCCACCGTTCCCGGGTCGTCGGACGAGCTCATCGCGGGCCGTGCCGGCACCATCACCACGGAGGTCTATCCCCTCGCGCTGCTCGCCATCGGCGGCATGATGCTGTTCGGCGCGTGCGGCGACCTGCTGACCATGTTCATCGCCCTCGAGGTGTTGTCGCTGCCGCTGTACCTGCTGTGTGCGCTGGCGCGGCGCCGTCGCCTACTGTCGCAGGAGGCCTCGCTCAAGTACTTCCTGCTCGGTGCGTTCTCGTCGGCAGTCTTCCTGTTCGGAGCGTCCTTCGCCTACGGGGCGACGGGCTCATTGGACCTGGGCGAGATCGGCGCAGCGGTGGCGGGCAATCACCTCGGCGGGTCTGCCGACCGCACGCTCGCCCTGCTGGCCCTCGCGTTGATCGCGGTCGGTCTGCTTTTCAAGGTCGGGGCCGTCCCCTTCGGGTCGTGGGTGCCCGACGTGTATCAGGGCGCTCCCAGTCCAGTGACCGCGCTGATGGCGTCGGCCACCAAGGTCGCCGCGTTCGGTGCGCTCCTCCGGGTGCTGCACGTGGCCTTCCCGTCCCTCCAATCGGACTGGCGCCCGGCGCTGTGGGTGGCCGCGATCGCGACGATGGTCATCGCCACCCTGATGGCTGTCACCCAGCACGACATCAAGCGGATGCTGGCGTACTCGTCGGTGAGCCACGTCGGGTTCGCGCTCGTCGGAGCCATCACCATCAGTCAGGCGGGCGTCGCCGCCACACTGTTCTACGTGGCCGCCTATGCGGTGTCTGCGTTCGGCGCGTTCGCGCTGCTGTCGGTGGTGCGCGACCAGACCGGCCGCGAGGCCACCGACTTCGACGCCTGGACCGGTCTCGGGCGTCGTCGGCCGCTGGTCGGCGCGATGATGTCGCTGTTCCTGCTCGCGTTCGCCGGGATCCCGCTGACCAGCGGATTCATCGCCAAGTTCGCCGTGTTCAGCGCCGCGGGCGACGACGGCGCCTGGGCCCTGGTGATCGTCGGTGTGGTCTGCAGCGCCATCGCCGCCTACTTCTACATCCGCGTCATCGTCGCCATGTTCTTCGCCGAACCGGCAGCCGACGGCCCCGACGTGGTCACCCCGAGTCTGCTGACGTCGATTCCGATCGCGGTGTCGGCCGCCATCACCCTCGTGCTCGGCATCTTCCCGCAGTGGCTGCTCGACATCGCCGACGCGGCGTCGACCTTTCTGCGCTGATCTCTGGGGCAGGTCACCTCTTTCGGAAGGCCGTCTCCCCGGTACCGGTCGCGGCCAGGCGAATCCGTTCGCGGAGGTCGTCGGAGGCGACGTCGTCGAGGTGGTCGATGCGGTGCCAGCCGACCTCGGTGAGTTCCCCGTCGGCCGGATACGGGTCCCCGGCAATCCAGCGGCAGCGGAAGGTCAGATCGAGGTAGTCGACCTGATCGCCGTTCACGTGCGTCTTGCGCG
>NZ_JAAYXO010000106.1 GCF_012515855.1 Gordonia sp. (in: high G+C Gram-positive bacteria) | reverse complement strand
TTGCTGATCAGCATCACGCCGACGAACAGCGCGGTGAGCGCGGGGTAGTACGGGCTGGTCAGCTTGGCGAAAACCGCCTTGCCGGACCGTGTCACGCGTTGGCCTTCAGGTACGGCGGGACGTCGATGCCGCAGCCGAACAGTTCACCGATCACCGGCGGCTGCGAGGTGGAGACCTCGGTGCGCGCGCCGACCTGTGTCTCGGTGCCCGCGGGCACCAGGATCTCGCGACGCCCGACTTCCGAGCCGTCCTTGGCGCGAGCGCGGACGATGCAGACCACAGCCTGGCTGGGGTCGTTGCGGTTCACCGTGTACTGGACGGCGACGCGGTCGGGCGACAGGAGATCGTATGCGGTGGCCTGCCCGGAGACCTCCGGATCGCCGAATCGGTCGTAGCCGATGTAGGCGATGCCGAGTCCGGCGGCAACCAGCAGAACGACGAGACCGTAGAACCAGCGACGCTTGCTACTCGGCGACCGATCTGTGGGGTAGGTCGCTCGGGGTCCGCTCCGCGGAGTCTGCTGGTCATGGCCCCCGTCTGATGTGCTCACCCGTCAATACCTACCATGTTGAGTAGAAGCGAGCGAAGGTGAGGAAGCGTGACCGAACGCGCGAACGGGCTGCGACTCATGGCAGTGCATGCCCATCCCGACGACGAGGCGAGCAAGGGTGCTGCGACCCTGGCCAAATACGCTGATCAGGGCGTTGACGTCATGGTCGTCACCCTGACCGGCGGCGAGCGTGGCGACATTCTGAACCCCGCGATGGATCGTCCGGGAGTGACGGAGAACATTACCGAGGTGCGTCGCGAGGAGATGGCGGCGGCCGCCGCCGCGCTCGGCGTCCAACACCACTGGCTGGGGTTCGTCGACTCCGGACTGCCCGAGGGCGACCCGCTTCCCCCGCTTCCGGAGGGCTGCTTCGCGCTGGTCCCGCTCGAGGAGGCCAACGAGCGGTTGGTCAAGGTGATCCGTGACTTCAAGCCGCACGTGATCATCACGTACGACGAGAACGGCGGCTACCCGCACCCCGATCACATCAAGTGCCACGAGGTCTCGATGGCGGCGTGGGACGCGGCGGGCGACCCCGAAGCCTTCCCCGACGCGGGCGAGCCGTGGACGCCGCTGAAGCTGTACTACACGCACGGCTTCATCCGCGACCGCATCCACGCCTTCTCCGAGGAGTTCGAGAAGGTAGGCGAGGAAAGCCCCTTCAAGGAGTGGCTCAGCAAGTGGAAGCGCAACCAGGGCGACATGATGGCCCGGGTGACCACCCAGGTGGAGTGCGCCGAGTACTTCCCGCAGCGTGACGACGCCCTCCGCGCGCATGCCACCCAGATCGACCCGAATGGCTTCTTCTTCGCAGTTCCGCTGGAATGGCAGCAGCGACTGTGGCCGACCGAGGAATTCGAGCTGGCGCAGACTCGGGTCAAGACCGACCTCCCCGAGAACGATCTCTTCACTGGAATTGAGTAGCAATGAACGTCCTGTCCCTCCCCTCCGACGTCGTGATGTTTCTGGCCGACGAGCCGGCCCGCGAACCGGAGTTCGGTAAGGCGTCGCCGGTCGGGCTGCTCGTGATCCTGATTCTTCTGGTGGGCGTGTTCCTGCTCATCAGATCGATGAACAAGCAGCTCAAGAAGCTGCCAGAGAGTTTCGACACCGAGAACCCCGAACCCGACCAGGCATTCGACGAGGGCACCGACCGGGCGGACGCCGATCCCGTCGCGAAGCTGCAGAAGGAAGCCGGCACCGAGAACGGCACCGGCGGCGAAGGACATCGCGATGGAGAACCCACCGACCGCGGATAGTCGAAATCGGCTCGGCGAATCGTCCAGCCCCTATCTGCGTCAGCATGCCGCGAACCCTGTCCACTGGCAGGAGTGGGGACGCGCCGCGTTCGACGAAGCTCGTCGCCGCGACGTCCCGGTGCTGCTGTCGGTGGGCTATGCCGCCTGTCACTGGTGTCATGTGATGGCGCATGAGACCTTCGAGGACGCGGCACTGGCGGATCAGATGAATCGCGGGTTCGTGTGCGTGAAGGTCGACCGCGAGGAACGTCCGGACATCGACTCGATCTACATGGCGGCCACCGTCGCCATGACCGGTCAGGGCGGGTGGCCGATGACCTGCTTCCTCACTCCGGACGGCGACCCGTTCTACTGCGGCACCTACTACCCGCCGCGCGCCCGCAATGGGCAACCCGGTTTCGACGAGGTGCTGGACGCGATCACCCGCACGTGGGAGCAACGGCGGGACGAGGTGCTGGTGGCAGGCGGCAAGATCGCCGAGCACCTGCGGACCAACTCGGAGTCGCTGCCGTCCGGGCCCGTCCCCGACGCGCAGTTGCTCGCCGACGCGATCCGGGCGATTCTGGCCGACGAGGACCCGCTGTCCTCGGGCTTCGGCGGGGCGCCGAAGTTCCCGCCGACCGCCCTGCTGGAGTCCCTGCTGCGGGCCGGTGAGCTCGGCGGTCACGTCGATGCCGCCGATGCCGCCGTCCGGACCGCGCACGCGATGGCTCGCGGCGGCATCTACGACCAGCTCGCGGGCGGTTTCGCCCGTTACACCGTCGACGCGGAGTGGGTTGTCCCGCACTTCGAGAAGATGCTCTACGACAACGCGCTGCTGCTGCGGGCCTACGCACACCTCGCGCGACGCGGCGACGAGCTCGTTCTCCGCGTCACCACCGAGACCGTCGACTTCCTGGACCGACACCTCTGGACCGGCACCGGCTACGCCTCATCGCTCGATGCCGACACCGAAGGCGTCGAAGGGCTCACCTACGTGTGGCGACCCGACGAACTCACTCAGATCCTCGGCCCCGACGACGGCGCGTGGGCCGCGGACCTGTTCGTCGTGACCGAATCCGGCACCTTTGAACACGGGAACTCGACGCTGCAACTGCCGCGCGACCCCGACGACCCACTCCGCTTCGCGTCGGTGCGTGCTCGACTGTCGGCCGCCCGTGAACGGCGGCCGCAACCCGACCGCGACGACAAGGTGGTCACGGCGTGGAATGCGATGGCCGTGACGGCGCTCGCCGAAGGCGGTGCGGCGCTCGGTCGTGCCGACTGGGTGGAGCGAGCCGCGGAGTGCGCCGATGCGCTGCTGTCGGTGCATCTGGTGGACGGTGACCTGCGTCGGTCGTCGCTCGACGGTCGCGCGGCGGTCCCGCGCGGCGGCCTCGACGACTACGCGGCACTCGCCACCGCCCTGCTGACGCTGCACCAGGTGACCGGTGCGATCGAGTGGCGCACGTCGGCGCTCGGCCTCGTCGACCGGATGATCGCGGTGTTCGCCGACCCCGAGGCCGAGGGCGCCTGGTACGACGCCCACGACGACGACCTGCTGCTCCGGCCGCGCGACCCGGTCGACGGTGCGACCCCGTCGGGGG
>NZ_JAAYXO010000105.1 GCF_012515855.1 Gordonia sp. (in: high G+C Gram-positive bacteria) | reverse complement strand
GCACCATCACCGACCGGCCCCCGACGATCAGCGCCTGCTCCCGCATCTCGCCGAGCGTACGGCGAGCAGGTGCGGAGACCGACGTCTCCGAGCACACCTCCACTGGCGCCGACGGACGGGGGACGAGACGGCCGTCGCTGAGCTGGTAGGTCGCCTGAGGGCCTCGCGCCTCAGCGATTTCGGGACGAGGCCACCGTGCAGGGGCTATGCAATGATCAACGAATGAGTTCGAGGCAGAGCACGGGGCCCCTGCGCGTTACGTTCTGGGGTGCTGCGGAGACGGTCACTGGCTCGCGCTTCCTCGTCGAGTCGGCCGCGGCCCGGGTGCTCGTCGACTGCGGATTGTTTCAGGGCGTCAAGCGGTTGCGCGAGCAGAACTGGGACCCGTTCCCGGTCGACCCCGCATCGATCGACGCCGTTGTGCTCACTCATGCTCACATCGACCACAGTGGTTACCTGCCAAAACTGGTCCGCGACGGCTTCCGCGGTCGCATCTGGTGCACACCTTCCACGGCTGCTCTCGCCCGCATCCTGCTCCCGGACGCCGCGCATCTGCAGGAGGAGGATGCGCGCTTCGCCAACAAGCGCCGTTCAACACGCCACAGTCCGGCACTCCCGCTGTTCACCCAGGAAGATGCTGCCCGGGCCCTGGAACTGCTGCACCCCCGCCCGTGCGGTGAGCACTTCGAACCTGCTTCCGGCATGACGGCCCGATTCAGCCCGGCGGGGCACATCCTCGGCGCCGCGTCGGCATGGTTGAGCAACGGCAGCGCATCGGTCCTGTTCAGTGGCGACCTCGGTCGTTCCGCCGACCCGATCATGTGCGCGCCGGCCGCCCCGCTCGACGCCGATCACATCATTGTTGAATCCACCTACGGAGATCGCCTCCACCCCGACGACGACGCCATGGACCAGCTCGCTGAGGTCATTTCGACCACGTCGCGGCGCGGTGGCATCGTGCTCGTCCCGGTGTTTGCCGTCGGCCGGGCCCAGACCGTTCTGCACCTCCTGGCCCTCTTGCGCAAGAGCGGACGGATCCCCGACGTGCCGACATATCTCAACAGCCCGATGGCGGTAACTGCAACCGAGTTGTTCCTGCGCTCGGGCGGCGAACACCGGCTCAGCGAAGCCGAGGTCACCGCGATGGCACACGGAGTCGAACTGGTCCGCACGGTCGAGGAATCCAAACAGCTGACGGCGCGGCGGGACCCCATGATCGTGCTGTCCGCGAGCGGCATGCTCACCGGTGGACGGGTACTGCATCACTTGTTCCAAGTCGCCCCCGACCACCGCAACACGATCGTGCTCGCCGGTTACCAGGCCGCCGGAACGCGTGGCGAGGCACTTCTGCACGGCGCCAGCACCCTGCGTGTCTTCGGTGACGACATCCCAGTGCGCGCCCGAGTCGTCCAGCTCGACAGCCTTTCCGCGCACGCCGATGCCGACGAACTCATCAACTGGCTGGGCGCCGCGCCCCGAGCCCCTCGCGCAGTGAGCGTTGTCCACGGTGAGGCCGGTGCCGCCGACGCGTTGCGGCGGCACATCCGCCACCAGCTCGGCTGGCAGGCATCAGTTCCCGGCCACGGCACGAGCGTGACCGTTACCGCTCGCGCCACTGATCAATGAGCGACGACGTTCCGGCAGTCGTCTGCCGCGCCACTGATCCGCTGGCTTTCGCGGTTCTGCTGGCGGGGGGCGATCGCAGAACGCTCCGAAATGTCGATGCAGTCGTCCGTGAAGCCGTCGGCAACCCGAAGCGCATCGCGGAACTCGTCGGCTGCATCATCGGGTGCGACGATGAGATCGTGCGGATGCGCGCTAGTGACGCTCTGGAAAAGGTGTCGTCAGTGCCCGGCCTTGGTTCAGCCTCACCTGATGATGCTGCTCGGCCCGATGGCGTTGCTTGATCAACCGTCCGTCCAATGGCATGTCGCTCAGATGTCTCCAAGCTGTCGCTCACCAGGGCCCAACGAGAACGTGCCGTGGAGGTTCTGTGCCGCTATCTCGATTCGAGCTCCGATTGGATCGTGCTCAGCTGCAGCCTCGACAGCCTCGCCAAGTTGAGCCGCACCGATGCCGTACTTGTTCCCAGGCTGATCCAACATCTTCGCCGGTACGAACACAGCCCCTACCGCTCCCTGACGTCACGCGCCAGGAGGCTGCTGGCTGAGTTCGACCCCGGTCCGGAGTTGAAGCCGTCCGGGAAGCGGTGACAGTTCGCTCTCCTGAGAACATGAGCAGATGTCAGCGCAGAAGCGTCGGCCGATCAAGCACCCGACCGAGAAGGTGATCGGGCGTGGGTGGGCGGGATGCTGTCCTCTTCCAGTTCGAGCCGGCGGGCTGCCCCTCCTGACGGCATGAAAGGTGGGTTCGCCGACCGCCAGCGGGATGGCGCCATGCCGCGCGGTCGGCTGCACCGGGCGGGCGTCCGGGAGGGCTCGAGCGAGTGCGCTGGGGGTCAAGAAGCGAGGGAGGTCGTGGCGCGGAACGCGGTGTAGACGGCGACGACTACCAGCAGGGCGGAGAACCAGCGCAGGCTGCGTTGCGGGTCGAGCCGATCGGCGACGCGGCCTCCGGCGAGCACACCACCGATCGCGGCGATCACGAACGGGAGCGTGATGCCCCAGTCGATCGACGTCGTCGCGACCCGGGTGCTTAGCGCCACGGCTGCGTTGATGACGATCACCAGCAGTGAGGTCCCGATCGCTTCGGGCATGCGTAGCTTGAGCGCGAGTGTCAACGCAGGAACGATGACGAAGCCGCCGCCGACGCCGAATAGTCCGGTGAGGAAGCCGACCGCCGTTCCTGCCACCAGTACCACCAGAACGGCGCGAACGTCGATACGGTCGCTGACG
>NZ_JAAYXO010000104.1 GCF_012515855.1 Gordonia sp. (in: high G+C Gram-positive bacteria) | reverse complement strand
CTGTCGGACACCGAGGGCATCCGCGACCTCATCGGTCAGCTCGAGAGCTGGCTGGTGGCCGTCACCGGCTACGATCGCGTCAGCCTCCAGCCCAACGCCGGCTCGCAGGGCGAGTACGCCGGGCTCCTCGCCATCCGCCGCTATCACCTCTCGCGCGGCGACGACGCCCGCGACGTGTGCTTGATCCCGTCGAGCGCGCACGGCACCAACGCCGCGTCGGCCGTCATGGCGGGCATGCGGGTGGTGGTGGTCGCGAGCCGTGACACCGGTGACGTCGACACCGACGACCTCCGCGCCAAGATCGCCAAGCACCGCGATGAGCTCGCGGGCATCATGATCACCTACCCGTCCACGCACGGCGTGTTCGAGCACGAGGTCACCGACATCTGCGACGCCGTGCACGAGGCGGGCGGCCAGGTATATGTCGACGGCGCCAACCTGAACGCACTGGTCGGACTCGCGCGTCCGGGTCGGTTCGGTGGCGACGTCTCGCATCTGAACCTGCACAAGACCTTCTGCATCCCGCACGGTGGCGGTGGCCCCGGTGTCGGGCCGGTCGCGGTGCGCGAGCATCTCGCGGAATTCCTCCCGAGCAACCCGCTCGCCACGGAACTGCCGCAGACCGGTGTCACGATCTCGGCGGCGCCGTACGGATCGGCGTCGATCCTGCCGATCACCTACGCGTACATCGCCATGATGGGCGCCGAGGGGCTGCGCACCGCGACGCTCACCGCGATCGCCTCGGCCAACTACATCGCGCGTCGCCTCGGTGATCACTACCCGGTGCTGTACGCGGGCGAGGGCGGCTGGGTGGCCCACGAATGCATCCTCGACCTCCGCGAACTGTCGAAGGACACCGGTGTCTCGATCGACGACGTCGCCAAGCGACTCGCCGACTACGGATTCCATGCGCCGACCATGAGCTTCCCGGTCGCCGGAACCCTGATGGTGGAGCCGACCGAGAGCGAGAACCTGGCCGAGGTCGACGCCTTCATCGACGCGATGATCGCCATCCGCGGTGAGATCGACAAGGTCGCCGACGGCACGTGGACCGTCGACGACAACCCGCTCGCCGGCGCACCGCACACCGCGGAGTGCCTGGTGGGCGAGTGGAACCACGGCTACGACCGGACGACCGCGGTGTACCCCAACGGACTGCCGTCGTCGGGCGCTCGCGCCAAGGTCTGGCCCGCAGTCCGTCGCATCGACGGCGCCTTCGGCGACCGCAACCTGGTCTGCAGCTGCCCGTCCATTGAGGCGTTCGCGGAGTAACTCACGCGTGCACTCGCGAAAGCTGCCCTCGACGAAATTCGTCGAGGGCAGCTTTCGTCCGCGGACCGGCGGTCAGCGGACTAGCATCGGCGGAGTCGACAGGAGACTCCGATGTCCAAGGTTCGCGTGCACAACCTCGCCATCTCGCTCGACGGCTACAGCGCCGGTCTGGAGGTGACCGTCGACAAACCCATCGGGGACGCCGCCGAACTCTTCGCCTACTTCGACGGACGAGTGATCTGGGGCGTGGACCGTATCGCGGACCCGATTCGCGCCGATCATCTGTTCACCAGCGGCTGGAGCCAGGGGATCGGTGTCGAGATCATGGGACGTCGCAAGTTCGGCCCGCAGAGCGGCCCCTGGGTCGACGACGATGATTGGATCGGCTGGTGGGGAAGTGAGCCGCCGTTTCGCACCCCGGTGGTGGTGCTGACCCACTACGAACGCGAACCCCTCGTCTTCGAGAACGGCACCGTCTTTCACTTCCTGAACGCACCGGCTGCCGAAGCCCTCGACTTCGCGAGGAGCCTGGCCGACGGTGATGTGCGACTCGGCGGCGGGCCGTCGAGCGTACGCGAGTTCCTGCAGGCCGACCTCGTGGACTTCATGCACCTGGTGACGGTTCCCGCGGTCATCGGAACGGGCGTCTCGATCTGGGAGGGATGCGCCGATCTGCAGAAACAGTTCGACGTCGAGTCGGTGACCACCGGCAGCGGACTCACCCACCAGTTCTGGAATCGCACCCGGGATTGAGGTGGAGGCGAGGGCGATCGTGGTGGTCCTCACAGAAGATCTGTGGTCGGCCGCTGACCTGCATCGCAGCGGTGTCCGAAATTTGCTGACCCCGCCGAGTCGTTAACTGCGAGGCTTTAGATAACGCTCCGATAACGGAGATGCGACGAAATCATGTACGTTCGGTGTCGTTCTTTCGAGGGACGCGCCGCACCGAGGTCGTTCCGCCACGACCCCTGAGGACTGTCTGCGTATGCATCCCCGCCGCCTGCGGCCCACATCCGTCGCGCTGGTCGTTGCCGGCCTGATACCCGCCGCCGGCGTCCTGGTGGGCGCGTCCGCACCCGACCTGTCTCAGCCGGTCGCCGCTCCGCCGGTCGCGAACGCAGCGCACGAGGTGAAGCAGCCCGTGCTCGCGCAGAAGCCTGAGGAGAAGGTGAAGCCGATCGTCGCCAAGTTCCGCATGGTTCCGGCGTCGGTGAAGTCGGGTGCCGTGCCCAAGATCAACTTCCAGGCGTACCGCGAGGCGGAGGCGTCGATGGCCAAGAGCGCACCCCGCTGCGGCATCGACTGGCAGTTGATCGCGGGGATTGGCCGGGTGGAATCACATCACGCCAACTCCGGCGACGCCGACGGGTCAGGCAAGCTGCGCACACCGATCTACGGTCCGACGCTCGACGGCACCCTGGCGGGCAACCGAGTCGTCACCGACACCGACGGCGGTGCGCTCGACGACGACGCCGCCCACGATCGTGCGGTCGGCCCGATGCAGTTCCTCCCGGAGACCTGGGAGCACTATGCCGCCGACGGCAACGACGACGGCAAGTCCGATCCGCAGAACCTCTTCGACGCCGCCCTCACGACCGCGAAGTACCTGTGCGATGGCGATCTCGACCTCCGCAAGGAAGCCGATCAGCACACCGCGGTGCTGCGCTACAACAACTCGGCGGAGTACGTCGCCGATGTCCTCGGGTTCGCTCGTACCTACTGACCCGTCGCGCGGGACGGCCCGGCCGCGTGGCGCTAGAGCGCCGCGGCCGGGTACACCTTTCGGCTGATGATCACCGACGCCTCGGGTTCGGGCACCGGCATCTGATCGCGGACCTCGCCGAAGTCGACAGTCGCGGTGGGTTCGGGGAGCGGGCCGGAGCCACGGAAACCAGACTTGGTGAGGATCTCCATCTGCACCGGCTTGCGCGCGAACGTGAAGAACTGTCCGACGGCGTCGCTCAGGTGCGCGGGGATCGCCTTGTCGGCCAGTCGGATCGCCGGGTAGTCGGCCACGGGCGTCTGACCCTTCGGTGCGACCGCCGCGACACGCGCCGTCTTATCGTCCTTGGTGATCGCATAGAGCTGCTGTTCGGTGACCGCCACGGCGCGCACCGGGGCGTCGGCGGGGTCGGTGGTCTCGGCGATGGAGCGGACCGCGGCGTCGACCGAACCGTCGCCGACACGCGGCGGAGCCGACATGAGTCGATCCAGGGCCTCGGTGACCGGGGGCGAACTCGCCTGGGCCGCGGTGAGGGGCGACGTCGTCGGAACGGTGCCCGCGGCCACCGCCTGCGAACTGAGTGCCGTGGCGTCTGACTGCGGACCGTTCGGCATCGCGATCCGGAGCGAGCCCCACGACCTCCTGCCGAACTCGCCGAGTGAGTTCGCCTGCGTCTGCGCGGGCAGATCGGCCCAGGCGATCGAGTTCGCGCCGGCCTCGGCGATCTCCGGCTCCATCGCGAGCCGAATGGGGGACGACACCAGAGATTCGGGTTTGCCCTGGAATACTTCGGCCTTCGACGTCTGCAGGGTGGCCGCCCAGATCGACGACTGCGGGACCCATGCGGCGGGGAATTCACCGTAGGTCTTCGTGTCCCAGGTCGTGGCGGTGAGTCCTTCGAGAGTGGCGCGGGCGTCGGCGGGACGTACTTCGACGGTGACGCAGTAATCGCGGATCACCGGCTTGGTCTTATTGAAGTCCTCGGCGATCTTCTGCAAGGCGGGAGCGATGCCGGGGTCGGCGAGGATCGATGCCTTGGCCGGGCCCTCGAGGCACTCGTCGGCGGCGGCGACCGCCGGTTCGTCGTCGATCCGATCGCCGAGCTGCCGCCATGCCGTCACCAGGCCCGCGACCATGATCAGGGCCAGGGCGAGCGCGACCAGTGGCCGACTGATGAAATGCCTGCTGCGTCCGCCACTGTTGTGCTTAGCCACCGATCGTCCTCCTTCGGCGATGAGATGCGGGCTCGGCCGATACCGGACGAGCCCGGACCGAGATCCGGTCCGGGCTCGTCAGGTGTCCACCTAGTCGTGTATATCAGGCGTTGGCGGCCTTGTACTGGCGGCGCGCTGCATGGAGCAGCGGTTCGGTGTAACCGCTGGGCTGCACGGCGCCCTTGAGGATCAGATCCTTGGCCGCCTGGAACGCGATGTTGCCGTCGAAGTCCGGCGCCATCGGGCGGTAGTTCGGATCGCCCGCGTTCTGGCGGTCGACGACGGGTGCCATGCGCTCCAGGGCGGCGACGACGTCGGCCTCGGACACCACGCCGTGGCGGATCCAGTTGGCCATGTGCTGGCTGGAGATGCGCAGGGTGGCGCGGTCCTCCATCAGCGCGACGTCGTGGATGTCGGGAACCTTGGAGCAGCCGACGCCGTGGTCGATCCAACGCACCACGTATCCGAGGATCGACTGGCAGTTGTTGTCCAGTTCCTCGCGCTTCTCCTCATCGGACCAGTTCGCGTTCTTGGCGAGCGGGATCGTGAGGATGTCGTCGACCGAGGCGGGCTCGCGCTTGGCGATCTCGTCCTGGCGCTCGAACACGTCGACCTCGTGGTAGTGCAGCGCGTGCAGCGTCGCGGCGGTCGGCGACGGAACCCATGCGGTGTTGGCGCCCGCGGTCGGGTGTCCGATCTTCTGCGCCAGCATGTCGGCCATCAGGTCCGGCATGGCCCACATGCCCTTGCCGATCTGTGCCTTGTGCTGCAGACCCGCGTGCAGACCGGTGTCGACGTTCGAGTCCTCGTAGGCGTTGAACCAGGTCTGGCCCTTGATCTCGGCCTTGCGGACGAACGGTCCGGCCTCCATCGAGGTGTGGATTTCGTCGCCGGTGCGGTCCAGGAAGCCGGTGTTGATGAACACCACGCGCTCGGAGGCGGCGTTGATCGCGGCAGCGAGGTTCACCGAGGTGCGGCGCTCCTCGTCCATGATGCCGACCTTGAGCGTGTTGCGCGGCAGACCGAGAACGTCCTCGACACGGCCGAACAGTTCGCTGGTGAAGGCAACCTCGTCGGGACCGTGCATCTTCGGCTTCACGATGTAGATGGAGCCGGTGCGCGAGTTCTGCAGGCCATCGGCGCTCATGCCGTGGACGCCGATCGCCGAGGTGATCAGGGCGTCCATGATGCCCTCGGGGACCTCGTTGCCCTCGGCGTCGAGGATCGCCGGGTTGGTCATCAAATGACCGACGTTGCGGACGAACAGCAGCGACCGACCGTGCAGTTCCACCTGGCCCGAGCCGTCGGGCGCGGTGTAGGTCCGGTTGGGATTCAGCGTGCGGGTGAAGGTCTTGCCGCCCTTGCTGACCTCCTCGGCGAGGTCGCCCTTGTTGAGGCCGAGCCAGTTGCGGTAGCCGAGGGTCTTGTCGTCGGCGTCGACCGCGGCGACCGAGTCCTCGAAGTCCATGATCGTGGTGACGGCGGACTCCACCGCGACGTCCTTGACACCTGCGCGGTCGCCGGAACCGATCGGCGAGGTCGGGTCGATCTGGATCTCCAGATGCAGCCCGTGATGGCGCAGCAGAATGCCGGTGGGCGCGGAGGCGTCACCGGTGTAGCCGACGAACGCGGTCGGGTCGGCGAAGGCGGTGGTCTGGCCGTCGCCGAACGCGGCGACCACATTGCCGTCGACCACGGCGTACGAGGTCACGTCGGCGTGGCTGCACTGCTCCAGCGGCACGGCCTTGTCCAGGAAGGTCTTGGCGAAGGCGATCACCTTGTCGCCGCGGACCGTGTTGTACGACGAGCCCTTCTCGGCACCGTCGGTCTCCGGGATGGCGTCGGTTCCGTACAGGGCGTCGTAGAGCGAACCCCATCGGGCGTTCGATGCGTTCAGCGCGAAGCGAGCATTGAGGATCGGGACCACCAGCTGGGGGCCGGGGATGTTCGCGATCTCGTCGTCGACGTTCGAGGTGGTGATCTCGAAAGTCTCGGGGACCGGGACCAGGTAGCCGATCTCGGTCAGGAACGCCTTGTACTCGGCGTAGTCGAAGTCGGTGTGATCGCGGTGCCAGGCGTCGATCTTGTCCTGCAGCTCCTGGCGGACGTCCAGAAGTGCGCGGTTGCGCGGCGCGAGATCGTTGATCACAGCTGCTGCACCCGCCCAGAACTGGTCGGCGTCTACGCCCGTGCCGGGAAGGGCTTCGTTGTTGACGAAGTTGTACAGAACTTCGGCGACCTGCAATCCATTGACGTTGACACGTTCAGTCATGGCTACCTTTCCTTGGCGAGTGCATACTTCGGGAACACATTTCCGTGCCACCGGATTCCGGCGCGCGCGTCCCACGATCATCCATGTTACAGGGTGTTACCAGCGAGTATTCACCGGTGCTGACGAGTTCTGCGGCGTGGGCGGCATGTCGGTACGCGATGTGACGACGGCCTCTCGGCCGTCGTCGCCCGCACGTCAGACTCGGTGCGTCGAATCGCGAACGTCGCCGATGAAGGCTTCGGCGAGATCGGCCAGAGCCAGGACGCCGACGATTCCGCCCTCGTCGTCGACCACGGCGCCGAGGTGCGCGCTGATGCGGCGCAGGGCCACGCTCGCCTCGTCGAGCGGCGTTGCCCGCGGGATCTTCGGCAGCGGTCGAATCTGGTCGACGCCGATGATGCTGTCCGGACCCACGGTCTCGTCGAGGATGTCGTCGAGGACGTCCTTGATGTGCAGGTACCCGATGAACGATCCGTCGAGCCCGCGGACGGGAAAGCGGGAGAACCCGGTCTCGCGGACGGCGCGCTCCACCGAACCCAGACGGGGACCGAGTCCGCCGGTGGCGGCGTCGAGTTGGACGCGGACGCTGCGGACCGTGTCGAGCGGGATCATCACCTCGGTGACCGTGCGCTCGACAGTGGTCAGGGCCCGGGTGAGCCGCTCGTGCTCATCGGCGTCGAGCAGGCCGAGCGCCCGCGACTCGACGATCATGTCGGCGAGCTCGGTTTCGTTGACGGTGGCCGCGAGCTCGTCCTTCGGCTCCACCCCGAAGATCCGCAGCATCACGTTGGCGAGCATGTTGTAGAACCAGATCAGCGGCTTGGTCAGGCGCATGAACAGCAGGTGCATCGGCATCACCAGCATCGCGACGGTCTCCGGGCCGGCGAGGGCGATGTTCTTCGGGACCATCTCGCCGATCAGGATGTGCAGGATCACCACGATCGCCAGGCCGATGGCGAACGCGATCGGATGCAGCAGCTGGTCGGGGATCCCGACCCACGCCATCGGTTTGGCGATGAGGTGCGCGATGGCCGGTTCGGCGACGCGGCCCAAGAGGATCGAGCAGATGGTGATGCCCAACTGCGAACCGGCCAGCATCGACGACAGGTGCTCCGATGCGTTGATCACGGTGCGCGCCCGCTTCTTGCCGCTCTCCTCGAGCGCTACCAGACGGTCGCGGCGTGCCGCGATGAGCGAGAACTCGGCGGCGACGAAGAACGCGTTCGCGGCCAGCAACACCACTGCGAGGAGCAGACCCCACCAGTCATTCACCGGGTGCCTCGCTTTCCTCAGCGGCCCGCTTCGCGCGCCTGCCCTTCGCCTGCATGTTCTCTCGGGCGGTGCTCTCGTTCGGGGTGCCGGTGCCGTCGATCACGGTCATCCAGACCTTGTCGACCCGACGCTGATCCATCTGGACGACGGTCGCGCGCCAGCGAGGCTCGGGACCGTCGAGGAAGGAGTCGGTGGCCGACTCGTGCATCGGCAGGTCGACGATGTCCCCGGTGCGGGGGATCCGGCCGAGGCAGAACATGATCAGACCGCCGAGGGTCTCGTAGTTGCCTTCCGGCGCGCGGTAGCCGATCGCACTGTGCACCTCGTCGAGGCGGAGGAGGCCCGCGCAACGGAAGCCGTTGCCGACCGTGGTGACGTCAGACTCCTCGACGTCGTGTTCGTCGGTGACGTCGCCGAGAATCTCTTCGACGATGTCCTCGGAGGTGACCAGACCGGCGGTGCCGCCGTACTCGTCGATCACGACGCAGACCTCGAGGCCGTTGGACGAGATCCGGTCCATCAGGGAGTCGCCGTCCAGGCTGTCGGGCACCCGGGTGACCGGTCGGGCCAGCGAGCGCAGCGAGGTGGTCGCCAGACTCTGTGGCGGCAGCGTGAACGCCTGCTTGATGTGGACCACGCCGACGAGGTTGTCGAGGTCGCCCGCCTCGGCGACCAAGAAGCGGGAGTGCCCGGTGCGCGAGGCAGCGGCGATCAGGTCGCGGACGGAGTCGTTGGGTTCCAGCGACTCGACGCGGACGCGGGGCGTCATCAGATCCTCGGCGGTGAGATCGCCGAAGCGGAGGGAGCGGTCCACCAGCATGGCGGTGTCGGGATCGAGGGCGCCGCGCAGCGCCGAGTTGCGGACCAGAGCCGCGAGCTCGGCTGCCGAGCGGGCCGAGCCGAGTTCCTCGGTCGGTTCGATGCCGAGGCGGCGCACCAGCGCGTTGGCGGCGCCGTTGAGGCCGGTGATCGCGAAGCGGAAGAACGCGGAGAACATCGAGAGGGGAGTCGCGGTGGCGCGCGCCACCGCCAGCGGCTTGGCGATCGCGAGGTTCTTCGGCCACAGTTCGCCGAGGACCATCGACAGCGAGGTCGCCAGGATCAGGGCCAGGGCCAGCGAGACGCCCGGGATGGCGCCGTCGGGCACGCCGATGGCGTCGAGGATGGGATTGAAGATCTTCGCGAGCACCGGTTCGGCGATGTAGCCGGTGATCAGGGTGGTGATCGTGATGCCCAGCTGCGCGCCGGACAGCTGGAACGACAGGGTTCGGTGCGCGCGCTCCACCGCGCGGGCGCGGCGGTCACCGCGGCGGGCGACATCGCCCGCGATCGTGCTGCGTTCCAGCGCCGTCAGCGAGAACTCTCCCGCGACGAAGAGCGCGGTGCCCAGGGTCAGCGCCACGAAGCCGATCAGGCTGAGGACAATGATGAGTACGTCCACCGCAGCGGATCACCAACCGCCCGGCAGCGGGCGGCCTTCCGCGAATCCGGCAGCAGACTGCACCCCGAGGACTGCCTTGTCGTGCATCTCCGCGAGGGTCGCGGCACCGGTGTACGTCGCCGTGCTGCGGACACCTGAACAGATGTGGTCGATCAAGTCCTCTACTCCGGGCCGTTCGGGATCGATGCGAATGCGCGAGGTGGAGATGCCTTCCTCGAACAACGCCTTCCGAGCACGATCGTAGGCGGAGTCTCCCGCCGAGCGTGCGGCGACTGCCCGCTTCGATGCCATGCCGAAACTCACTTTGTATTCGCCGTCGGCGTCGGAGTACAGGTCGCCGGGGGATTCGTACGTGCCCGCGAACCACGAGCCGACCATCGCATTGGAGGCGCCGGCGGCCACGGCGAGGGCCACGTCGCGCGGGTGGCGGATGCCGCCGTCGGCCCAGACCGAGGCTCCGTGCTCCCGCGCCACCGCGGCGCATTCGGCGACCGCGGAGAACTGCGGCCGTCCCACGCCGGTCATCATGCGCGTGGTGCACATGGCTCCGGGGCCCACCCCGACCTTCACGATGTCGGCGCCGGCGTTGATCAGGTCGAGGGCGCCCTGACCCGAGACCACGTTGCCCGCGGCGAGCGGTACTCCGAGGTCGGCGGAGGCCACCGCGGCGAGCGCGGAGAGCATCTTCTCCTGGTGGCCGTGGGCGGTGTCGACGACGAGGAGATCGGCGCCCGCGTCGACCAGCGCGCGGGCGCGGGCCACGACGTCGCCGTTGATGCCGACCGCGGCGGCCACCCGGAGGCGGCCGTCGGCGTCGACATTGGGGCGGTAGATGCCCGACCGGAGTGCGCCGAGTCGACTCAGCACGCCGACGAGTGCACCGTCCGCGTCCGTCAGGACGGCGAGATCGGCGTGCGCTTCGACGAGTGCGTCGAACACCACGCGGGGGTCTGTGCCGACGGGCAGCGTCACCGGCACCGGTTCGGCGGCCGACGCGACATCGGTGAACAGGTCGGTCGCGTGACCCGGCACGGCGCGCGGAATCAGCCCGATGGGGCGGCGATCGTCGTCGACCACCACGGCCACTCCGTGTGCCCGCTTCGGAATGAGCGCCTGAGCATGCGCCATCACGTCGGCGCGAGTGAGGACGACCGGTGTCTCGGCCACCAGATGCCTGCTCTTGACATAGCCGATCGTGTCGCTGGCCGCGTCGAGCGGGACGTCCTGGGGAAGGACCACCAGCCCGCCGCGCCGCGCGACCGTCTCCGCCATCCGCTTGCCCGCGATGGCCGTCATGTTCGCCACGACGAGCGGGACGGTGGTGCCGGACCCGTCGGACGTCGACATGTCGACGTCGAACCGGGACGCGAGATCCGACCGATTCGGGACGATGAAGACGTCGTCGTAGGTGAGGTCGTGGCGGGGTGCGTGGCCGTCGAGGAATCGCACGGTGGGGCCCTTTCTCAGCGGTGGCGGGACGTCAGGGATGAGAGAGCAGGCGGGTGAGTTCGGTGAGCCAGGGGATGGCGACGGCGAGCGTGGGGACGATCAGGATGGCCGCGGCGAGCGTGTACGCGGTGGCCGACATCTGCCACGAGGCCGGACGATGGGCGAGCCGCTGAACGCGGACGAGGGTGGTGGGTCCGCCGACCGCCATCGCGCCGTGCGGTGCGGTGGCATCGGCGCAGGCGACGAGCGCGCGCCCGACGGTCGTCGGTGAGGTGGCCCGCGCGGCTTGATCGTCCGCCAGCGCCTCGGCGAGCAGTTCCACCGCTCCGAGCGCGGATTTGGACCGGACGAACCGCGGAAAGGCCTCGTGCAGGGCGATGAAGGCTTCCAGGACGAGGTCGTGGCGTGCGCGCAGGTGGGCCCGTTCATGTTCGATGACGGCAGCCAACTCCGTGCCGTCGAGGCGCGCGAGGACGCCTTCGCTGAGGACGACGCGTCGACGCAGTCCGGGCAGGCAGTAGGCGAGGGGATGCTGGACGTCCAGAATGCGGATGTCGCGTCCGGCCTCGGCGCGCGCATTCCCGCTGTCGACGAGGTCGATCAGGGTGCGGTGCGCATTCCGACGTGCTCGGGTGCGGATGCCGACGCGGAGGCCGGTGTACATCAGGCGCGCACCGATCACCAAGGTCAGCAGGAAGACGGCGACGGACACGCTCCAGGTGAACCAGCCGAGTCGGTCGATCTCCTCGATGGGATTGCTGGTGGGGGTTCCGTCCGGGCCGGGAGCGAGCAGATTGGCCGCGATCGCCAGGCCAGCGCTGAACGCTGAGAGGACGGCTGCCAGGGCGATCGCCTGCCAGAGGGTCATCGCGGCGCGTGGCGCGTGCAGGGGCCAACTGGAGCGGGCGAGCGCCTGCGGAATCGGTCCGACCAAAGCGACGGTGAGGATGCCGAACAGCAGTGCGGTCATCGGCCTTCCTCGGTTGTCGGTGCGGGGTGGTCGGTGACGGGAGTCGGGGGACTCGCGTCGGGTCGGTCAGTGACGGATGGTGCGGGCGGCTTCGAGTTCGTCGAGCGCTTCGCGCAGTGCGGCGGCCTCGTCGGCGCCCACCCGGCCGACGAACGACACCAGCGCTGCGTGGCGTGAGTCGGGGGCGTCCGCCGAACTGAGGGCGTCGAACATCAGGCTCGCGACCAGATCTTCGCGCGGTGACGTTGCCGTGTACTGGTGGGCACGGTCGTCGCGGATCTGCGTGACGAGGCCCTTCTTGGTGAGTCGCTGCAGAACAGTCATCACCGTGGTGTAGGCCAGGTTGCGCGAGTGGGACAGCTCGGCATGGACCTGGCGCACCGTCTGGGGTGTCGCCGAAGCCCACAGCGTGTCCATGACGGCACGCTCGAGATCGCCCAATCCATTCATCTTCTTCATTCTACGTCGACTCCCTGGTTTCTCAGCTTTGTGCCGGTCATGCTGGTGGTCCATCTGCTTTTCGCCCTGCTCGCTGTCGTATCAACGGTTCACCGGCCCGTGGTGTTCCCGGCTCGGTGAGAGAACCCGGTTGACACGTTGACTAAGGGTAGCCTACATTCAGTGCCAAGGATCGCGTGAGAGTCCTGAGGGCTGCAGAGACCCCCGATCCGTGACAGTGACCCCCGCTGCTCAGTGCGAGTGGCGGGGGTCGCTGGCGTCTGCGGTAGCACGCAGTGGCAATGTGCGGGTCATGGAAAACAACGCAGAATCGTTCAGCGTCACCGAGGCGCGAGGACTCGACAAGCTTCTCGGCTTCACGGTGACCCAGGCAGACGGCAACGGTCTGCAGGGCACCCTGGACATCAACGAGACGCACCATCAGCCGTTCGGCATCACTCACGGCGGCGTGTACTGCGCGCTGGCCGAGAGCGCGGCCAGCATCAGTGCCTTCTGCTGGTTGCAGGAGACCGGAATCGGCGGCGCCGCCGTCGGCGCCAACAACTCGACGGACTTCCTGCGGTCGGTGTCGGACGGCGTCCTGTCGGTGTCGACGACCCCCATCCACCGCGGCCGCCGTCAGCAGCTGTGGCAGGTCGACATGGTCGACGCCGAGGGCAACCTGATCGCGCAGTCGCGCGTTCGGCTGCAGAACATCGAGATGCCCGCGAGCTGATCGCGCGCAGCCCCTCAGCGCAGCCTGGAGAGGCCCAGACTGGAGAGGCACAGACTGGAGAACAGGCATCGACCCGGGCGGAGGCCCGGGTCGATGCCTGTTTTCGTCGGAGCGAGAGATCAGCCGGCGTCCTCGGCCGACTTCGCGTTCTCGGCGTCGAGCCGTGCCGCCTCGGCGACCCGCAGCCGCTCGAGATACGACAGCTCGGTGAGTGCCGAGCGTGCGTACACCTGCTGCTCGGTGACCGCGAGCTGGGTACGACCGCGGGTGCTGAACGCGAAGAACCAGTTGATGAAGGTGTTGAGTCGGTTGCGGAAGCCGACCATGTACACCAGGTGCAGCGCGAGCCAGCCGAGCCACGCGATGTAGCCCTCGGTCTCGAACATCTTCTTGGTGAACGGGATCGGGACCTGCATCACGGCGCTGAAGCGCGAGACCGTCGCCATCGAGCCTTTGTCCCAGTAGCTGAACGGCTTGCGCTGCGCGGGAGTCTGACCCTTGCGCATCTCGGCGACGATCGCGTCCGCGGCGTAGCGACCGCCCTGGATGGCGCCCTGCGCCACACCCGGAACGCCTTCGACGGCCATCATGTCGCCGACGACGTACACGTTCGAATGGCCGGGGATCGTGAGATCCGGGCCCACCTTCACGCGACCCGCGCGGTCGAGTTCGGTGTCGGACTGCTCGGCCAGAAGGGTGCCGAGCGAGCTGGCCTGCACGCCGGCCGACCACACCTTGCACTGGCTCTCGATGCGCTCGACGGTCCCGTCCTGATACTTGACGGACAGACCGTCGTAGTCGAGGTCGGTGACCATCGCGCCCAGTCGGACGTCGACGCCGAGCTTCTCCAAGCGGCGCTTGGCCTTCTGGCCCAGCTTGGGGCCGAACGGTCCGAGAACGGCGGGAGCTGCGTCGAGCAGGACCACGCGGGACTGCGTCGGGTCGATGTTGCGGAACGCGCCGCGGAGGGTCACATCGCTCATCTCGGCGATCTGTCCCGCCATCTCGACCCCGGTGGGGCCGGCACCCACGACGACGAACGTCAGCAGCTTCTTCTGCTCCGCGGGATCGTCGGACAACTCGGCCTGCTCGAACGCGCCCAGGATGCGGCCGCGGAGCTCCAACGCGTGGTCGATGGTCTTCATGCCGGGTGCGTACTCGGCGAACTGGTCGTTGCCGAAGTACGACTGATCGGCGCCCGCGGCGATGATGAGGTCGTCGTACGCCGTCTCGGTGACCCGCTCGAGCAATTGGGACCGGACGGTCTGATTCTTCAGATCGATGTCGAAGACCTCGCCGAGCAGCACGCGCGCGTTCTTCTGGTCGCGGAGGATGACGCGTGTGGCGGGCGCGATCTCGCCCTCGGCGATGATGCCGGTCGCGACCTGGTAGAGCATCGGCTGGAACAGGTGATGGGTGGTCTTCGCGATGAGCGTGACGTCGACGTCAGCCTTCTTGAGGCGCTGCGCTGCGAACAGGCCGCCGAAACCCGAGCCGATGATGACCACCTGACGGCGACGCCGCAGGCTGGTGGCAGGGCTACTGCTCATTGAGTGACTCCTGAGTTCTGTTCTCGTGGATGGGTGCGGCCGTGAGCCGGGTGGTCGGCCGGGGTCTTGGGCTCTCTGGTGATCACGGTAGTCCCGCGTCCTCAGGCGGGCATCTCGACGGTGCCCGGAGGGGAGACGAGACGGTGCCTGCCGGTGGTTCCGGCGCCGGTCGGGCGGTGGTTGCGGTGCCAATCGTGGCGCAGGAGTTCATATTCCACGTCCCGGCCGGTGAAGCCGTCGTCGAACTGCTCGCGCTGCAGGTTCTCGGCCGCAAGGCGCATGCCGAGCTTCTGCATCACCCGCTGCGACCGGACGTTGTCCGGATGGGTGCTGGCGAAGACTCGTTCGGTATCGGTGGCGATGAACGCCACCCGGATGAGTGCGGTGGACGCCTCGGTCGCGAGCCCTCGGTGCCACGACTCCCGGCGGAGGCGATAGCTCAGTTCGAGTTCCGGCAGCGCAGAGTGGCGGGGGAGCCGCAGCCATACCCAGCCGACGAAGCGCCCCGTCCGGCGGTCGAAGGCCACCCACAGGCCGGTGCCGTGCTCGCGGAACTGCGACTGCGACCGGGGAATCACCCAATCGGCGATCGCCGAGTCGGGTGTCGGCGCCCCGCCGGAGACGAAGCGCATCACCTCGCGATCGGAGTCGAGGCCGCCGAGCAGCGCGACGTCGGCAGGCGCCACGGGGCGCAGTCGAAGTCTTGGCGTGCCGATGTCCACGCGGCGAGTCTAACGGCGGCGGGTCGCAGAATCCGGTGACTCGGCCGCGTCGGTGGGCCGATTTGTGCACTGCCCGCTGCGGTCGGCTGTCGTGGCTCAGCGATAAGGTGCACCCATGGCTGGGAATTCCTCGGTGATCGAGATCCAATTGCGGTGGGGCGATATGGATCCGTTGAACCACATCAACAACGTGCAGTTCGCTCGAATCTTCGAAGAGGCGCGTGTCCGCTCGATGAATCAGTGGTTCGACGAGCGGCGCGAGTTCAGCTTCTTCATCGCTCGGCAGGAGATCGAGTTCGTCGCTCCACTGCTGTACAGCGAGGCACCCGCGACCGTCGAAGTATGGATCTCGCGGATCGGTGAGAAGTCCTTCGACTACGGATACCGACTTCGAGCGTCGACCGGCGAGCTCTCGGCGCTGGCCGAGACGACTTGCACCACAGTCGATCTCGCGACCGGGCGGCCCACCCCGATGCCGGCGAGTCTGACAGCCGAACTCCGCAGGCACGCCGGCGATGAAGTGGAGCTTCGGCGTCGGCGCTGACCGACTGGGCGCGACGGAATCGGTAGAGATCTGACGAGAGGGGACCGCCGTGCTGACGGTGCACCGCGCTGAACAGGCCGAGCAGTTGGTGGGAGTGCTGGACGACACGCTCTCGGTGCCGTTGGCCGACCCGATGCAGACCGAGATCGTCGCCGTTCCCGAACGCGGCGTCGAGCGGTGGCTGCGCCAGCAGTTATCGCTGCGGCTGGGTACTGGCGGATTCGGCCCTGGGGGATTGGGCCCCGGGGGATTGGGCACCGGGGGATTGAGCACCGGGGGATTCGGTACCGGGGACGACTCGGCGACGGACGGGATCGCGGCCAACATCGCCTTCGACTCGCCACGCTTCCTCCTCCGCCAGGTCATGGATGGCGTCTCCACCGATCCCGACGCTTCGGAGAGCTGGTTCGCCGACAACCTCCGGTGGCCGGTGTTGCGGGTGCTCGACGAGCACCTCGACGACCCCGAACTGACCGTCCTCGCCGCGCACCTCGGGCAGTCCGACGGAACTGGTGACCGCCGCGGACGACGATTGTCGACCGCGTCGACGATCGCCGGCTTGTTCGGCTCGTACGGGTGGCAGCGGCCGTCGATGATCGCCGCCTGGGCCGCGGGCGACGACACCGACGGCGCAGGCGGCGCCCTCGCCGACCACCTGCGCTGGCAGCCGTGGTTCTGGCGGCAGGTGCGCCGCGAGATCGGCCACCCGCACCTCGCCGAGGAACTGCCGTCGCTGGTCACCCGGTTGCGCGACGATCCCGCGGCGGTCGATCTGCCGGATCGGCTGGGCCTGTTCGGCGCCACTCGGATTCCGCAGACGCTGCTGACCGTGCTGTCGGCGCTGGCCACCGAACGCGAGATCGCGCTGTACCTGCCGCACCCGTCGCCGCGGCTGTGGGACCAGGTCGCCGACTCGCTCGGGACCCCGACGATGCGACTGAGATCGAGTCGCCCCGCGCTGCGGCTGGGGCATCCGCTGCTGGCGAGCCTGTCGCGTGACGTCCAGGATCTGCAGGAGGTCCTGACCCCGCTGGCAGGGGAAACCGTGCACCATCGCTCGCCTGCGCCGGCCCGGACCACCCTGTTGGGCCACCTTCAGGAGGGCCTGCGGCGCGACCAGCTCACTACCGTCGATTCAGCGACCGCGGACGGCAGCGTGGAGGTCCACGCCTGCCACGGACCGTCGCGACAGGTGGAGGTGCTGCGCGATCGCCTGCTGCACCTCTTCGACGCCGATCCCACCCTCGAACCTCGCGACGTCCTCATCATGTGTCCTGACGTCGAGACCTTCGCGCCGCTCATCGGCGGCGCCTTCGGCCAGACCGGGCTGAGGGGTGAGCATCCCGCATTCAGTCTGCGAGTGCGGATGGCCGACCGCGGAATCCGGATGCAGAACGCGGTCCTCGACGTCCTCGCGCGCGTTCTCGACCTCGCGGCGGGCCGCGTGCGTGCCGGCGATCTCCTCGACCTCGTCGGAGCCGAGCCGGTCCGCCGACGATTCGGCTTCAGCGACGACGACGTCGACGCCCTGAGCAGTTGGGTTCAGCGGTCCGGGGTGCGCTGGGGCGTCGACGACGCCCAGCGCCGTCGGTTCGGGCTCGGCGGCTTTCCGCAGGGCACCGTCCAGACCGGGCTCGACCGGATTCTGCTCGGCGTGGTGGCCGAGGAGGCCGAGAACCAGTGGCTGGCGACGGCGCTGCCGCTGTCCGGTATAGACTCCACCGACACCGACCTGGCCGGCCGGTTCGCCGAGTTCGCTCAGCGCCTGACCGACCTGCTCGCAGCGGTGTCGGTACGGCAGACCAGCGGCGACTGGTCGGCACTGCTGGTCCGGATCATCGACCTGCTGACCGACACCGACTCCGACTCGCAGTGGCAGCGCGGACAGGCCGTGGGCATGGTCGCCGCAGCCCTCGCGACACCGGAGGGCACGAGCGAACCCGAACTCGAACTCGCCGACCTCCGCGACCTGATGACACAACTGCTGCTGGCCCGGCCGACGCGGTCGAACTTCTGCACCGGTGAGCTCACCGTGTGCTCGATGGTGCCGATGCGCTCGGTTCCGCATCGCGTGATCGCGATCCTCGGAATGGACAGCGGCTCGTACCCGCGGGCCGGTGCGATCGACGGCGACGACATTCTGCAGGTGGCGCCCATGGTGGGCGAGCGCAACGTGCGGGATGAGGACCGCCAGGTGTTCCTCGACGCCATCAACGCCGCGACCGACAGCCTGCTGGTGTTCTACACCGGCGCCGACGCGTTGACCGGTGCCCAGACACCGCCGGCGGTGGTGGTCAGCGAACTTCTCGACACCGCGCGCGCGGTCCTCGGCGTCGGCACCGGCCTGCCGGTCCCGGTCCTGACCCGGCACACGCTGCACGCCTTCGACGAGGCGAACTTCGTCGCGGACCAGACGCCGCCGTTCAGCTACGACGCCGGCCTGCTGGGGGCCGCGCGGGCGCTCAGCGCCCTCACCCGAGCCGGGGAACGCGGCCCGCAGCTTCCGGTGATCGCGGACGAGGTCCTCCCGGACGCCGATCGCTCCGGCGACGTCGACCTCGACGAACTCATCGCCTTCCTGTCTGCGCCCGTCGAAGGCTACGCCCGTCAACGACTGGGTGTGGGGCTGCCGGATCAGGCCGACGAGCACTCCGACGAACTCGCGGTGCAACTCGACGGACTCGAACGCTGGGGCGTCGGCAACCGGTTCCTGGCCGCATTGCTCGCAGGCGACGACCCGACCGCCGCGCAGGGCGCTGAGCTGCGACGAGGTTCGCTGCCGCCCTTCGCGTTCGGTGCCCGGGAGTTCGCGCCCATCCGCGAGCGCGCACAGGCGGTCGCGACAGCCGCGTACGGATATCGCAGCGACTCCGCCGACGCCGTGGACGTCCGCGTGGCGCTGCCCGACGGTCGTCGGATCTACGGCACCGTCGGCGACATCTTCTCGGGACGCCTGGTCCCGGTCAGTTTCTCCAAGCTCGGACCCAAGCACCGTCTGGCCGCCTGGGTTCGATTGCTCGCGATGGCGGCGGGCTCCGACCGTCAGGTGCACGAGGCGATCGTCATCGGCAGCGCCTCCGGGCGATACCCGGCCGCCAAGGTCAGCAGGCTCACTGCGCCGGAGCACGCCGCCGAGCTGCTCACCGTGCTGGTGACGATGCGGGACGCGGGCCTCTCCGCACCGATCGGGCTCACCCTCGACGCGGCGGGTGCCGCAGCCGCCGAGTACAACCGGGTGGGCAAAGCCGACAGTGCGCTGCGCCGAGCGAAGTACGCTTTCGCGAGCTCGTATGCCGACCCCAACAGGTACGCGGGGCTGGTGTTCCTCGGCGACCCGGAGGCACGCGTCGAGTTCCCGACGCTGCACGCCGCGATGCCCACCGCGGCGGCGATGGCCCCGGCCGCGCCGTGGCTGCCCGGTGACGATTCCACCGACATGTACGTGCGTCTCTCGTCGGCACTGTTCGGTCCACTGCTTCAGAACGAGGATGACCGATGACCGCCGCCGCGACGGATGCTTTCGATCTGGCGGACCCGCTGCCGCGTCACACCCTGGTCCTCGAGGCCAGCGCAGGCACCGGTAAGACGTACGCGATCGTCGCCCTCGCTGTCCGCTACATCGCCGACGGCACCCCGGTCTCGGCGCTTCTGATGGCCACCTTCTCCAATGCCGCGTCGGCCGAGCTCCGCGACCGGACGCATGCTCGGCTCACCGAATGCGTCGCCGCCCTGGCCGATCCCGACTCGGCGAGAGCCTCCGACGACGAGTTGATCGCCGTCCTCGCCGACACGGACGCACCGGGCCTCCAACGGCGCCGCGATCGACTGGCCGACGCCCTCTCGGACTTCGACGCCGCGACGGTCGCGACCACCCACACCTTCTGCAACCGGATGCTCGCCGCGCTCGGCTTCCTCGGTGGACGGCAACAACAGTTCCCGATTCTGGAGAACGTCGACGAGATGGTCGCCGAACTCGCCCGTGACGCCTACCTGGCGCGGTTCGCCGGCGATCCAGACTCGGCGCCGCCGTACGCCGACGCAGAGAAGATCGCGATCGCCGCGGTCCGCGATCCTGCCGCAACGCTCGCCCCCGACCGCGAGGACGAGCGGAGCGAGGAGTCGGACATCCGGGTGTGGATCGCCGAGCAGGCGCGCAAGCACACCGCGGTGCGCAAGCGCCTCGCCCGCGTGCGCACCTACGACGATCTGCAGCAGACGCTGTTCGAGATCGTCACCGATCCGATCATCGGCGACGAGGCGTGCCGCCGGATCCGGGAGCAGTTCGCCGTCGTGTTGATCGACGAGTTCCAGGACACCGACCCGCAGCAGTGGGAGATCGTTCGGCGATGCTTCCACACGCATCTGCCGCTGGTCTTGGTGGGTGACCCCAAGCAGTCCATCTACGCCTTCCGCGGGGCCGAGGTCCTCAGCTACCTCAACGCGGTGGAGTCGGCAGGCGAGCAGCGTCGGCTGGCGACCAACTGGCGTTCGGACGGGGCGGTCGTCGACGGCCTCGGCGTCCTCTTCGACGGTGCGGCGCTCGGTCATCCGCAGATCGGGTACCACCCGGTGACGGCCCGCCACGAAGGCTCGCGGATCCACGGCGCACCCGCGGTGCGGATCCGCGCGTTCCTGCGCGGCGACTTCAAGACCTCGACCAAGGACGGCACGGCGCCGCTGGTGCCCGAGGTGCGCGAGCGCGTCACCGAGGACGTCGCCGACGACATCGCCGCACTGCTCGGCAGCGAGACGACGATCGACGTCGACGGACGTCGCCGACCGGTGCAACCGGGCGACATCGCGATCCTCCTCCGCGCCAACAAGACCATTGCGCCGTTGCAGCAGGCCCTCGCCGAGCGGGGGGTGGCCTCGGTCGTCACCTCGGGGACCTCGATCTATGCGACCCCCGCGGCACGCTTCTGGTGGTATGTCCTGTCGGCCATCGAGAGCCCGTCGCGTCAGCCGCGCGTGCGGCTGGCAGCGCTGACCCCGCTGATCGGGATGTCGGCGCAGACCCTGGAGAGACAGGGCGACACCGGTGTCGGCACGTTGTCGGGGCAGCTGGCCGAACTCGGCCGCATCTTCGTCGACGGTGGGTTCGCGCCCATGGCCGCCCGGCTGTTCGGCGAGTTCGACACCGCGGCGCGGCTGTTGCGACTCGACGACGGTGAACGCCTGATGACCGACCTGTTGCAGTTGTCGGAACTGTGCAATCGTCGAGCCGTCGACACCGCAGGCGGTGTCACCTCGTTGGTGGAGTGGCTTGGCAAGCAGATCGACGAGGCCTCCGGCTGGGGTCAGCAGCGCGACGCGACGCGGCGACTCGACCGCGACACCGAAGCCGTCCAGATCATGACGGTCCACGCCAGCAAGGGACTCGAATTCCCCATCGTCTACGTTCCGTTCGGGTGGGACGGCGCCAGCCACCCGAATCCCGCGACGTTCCTGTTCCACGAGGGCGACGACAAGCGATACCTCGACGTCGGCGGCAAACAGGCCCGCGGCTATCACCGCCGTGATCGCCGTTCGCGGACCGAGAGTGCGGGCGAAGACCTGCGCCTGCTGTACGTCGCCACCACGCGGGCGCGCAGCCAGGTGGTCCTGTGGTGGACGCCGAGCACCACCACGCCGCGCGGCGCGCTGCACCGACTGCTCTTCACCGCCGGTGATCGTCGGACGGCAGCGGCCGCGGGAACGGTGTCGCCGATTCCGGACACCGTGCCCACACCGGGCGATGACACCGCCTGCGTCGCCGAGCTCCGCGGTATCGCCGCGCACAGTTCGTCGATGGTCGTCGAGCCCGCGGGCCGGACCGGCCGGGTGGAGTGGCGGGCGTCCGCCAACCGCGACGCCGCCCCGGTCCTGGACGTCTCGCGGTTCGGTCGGGTCATCGACAAGCAGTGGCGGCGCACCTCGTACTCGGCCATCGTCGCCGCCGCGCATGCCGCGGTGCACGCGCAGGCGCCGCAGCCGGCGTCCCTGGTGCAGGCGGGCAGCGAGCCCGAGGACGTCCACCGGCCGGACGAACCCGACGACGCGGGCGCCGGGACATCCGACGTCGACATTCATGCGGGTGAGGGGATGCCGTCGCTGATGAACGGCCTGCCCTACGGCGCAGGGTTCGGCACCCTGGTCCACGAAGTACTCGAGCACGTCGACACCTCGGCGAGGGATCTCGAGGCGCATGTGCTCGACAGGTGTCGCCAGGGAGCGGTGGTGGCGGGCGTCGACATCGACGTCGACGTGTTGGCACGCGCCCTCGTGGGCGTCCTCACCACCCCGCTCGGGTTCGGCGACCTGTGGTCGGTGAAGCCCAAGGATCGGCTCGCGGAGATGGACTTCGAACTGCCGCTGTCGGCAGCGGCCGGTGGATTCGGGCTCGACGCCGTCGGCGACCTGCTCGCCGAGCACCTGCCGCCGGACGATCCGCTGGCTCGGTACGCCGACCTGGTGCGGTCGGTGTCCAAGGAGCGGTTCAGCGGCTTTCTCACCGGCAGCATCGACTCGATCCTGCGCACCGCCGACGGTCGCTTCACGGTGGTGGACTACAAGACCAACCGACTCCGCGCCGGTGACCTCGCGGTGGAGGACTTCCACCGCGAGGCGATGGCCGACGAGATGATGGCCGCCCACTACCCGCTGCAGGCCCTGCTCTACTCGGTGGCCCTGCATCGCTACCTGAGGTGGCGGGTGCCGGACTATGCGCCCGCGACGCATCTGGGTCCAGTGCAGTATCACTTCGTGCGCGGCATGGCCGGACCGTCGACGCCGCCGGGTTGCGGGGTCTTCCAGTGGGACCTGCCGCCTGTGCTCGTGGTCGGGATGTCGGAGCTGCTGGCGGGACGCAGCGAGGGGAGTGCGCGATGACCACCATCGACGACCAGAACGCTCAGCGCGTGGCTTCCGGGTCCGACGGGCTCACCGCGTTCAACGATGCGGGCGTCCTCAACGCCGCCGACGTTCACGTCGCGCGGCGGGTGGCGCAACTGTCCGGCGCGCCGGTCGGCGATGACGTCCTCCTCGCCACCGCACTCGCCGTCCGTGCCGTCCGAACCGGATCGACATGCGTGGAACTCCACACCATCGCCGACCTCGCACCCGCCGACGAGCCGTCGCTTCCGTGGCCGGACCCGACCGCCCTGCGCGATGCGCTCGCGGCGTCGCACCTGGTCCTGGGCTGCCCGTCCGGGCCGCTGCGGCCGCTGGCGCTCGCCGACTCCGACGACGGCCCCCTGCTGTACCTGCGCAAGTACTTCCGCCAGGAACAGAGCATCCGCACCATCCTCGACCAGCGTGCCGCGAGCCGTCCGGAGGTGAACGCCTCGGCACTGGCCAATGCGCTGAACGTGGCCTTCGGGACCGGCGACGACGGCGGCTACGACCGCCAGCGTGCCGCGGCAGCGCTGGCCGCCACCTCGTGGACCACCGTTCTCGCCGGCGGTCCGGGCACCGGCAAGACCTACACCGTCGCCCGCATCCTCTCGGTGATGGAGGCGCTGTTCGACGGCGACCTGCGCATCGGGCTGTGCGCGCCGACCGGTCGTGCCGCCGCCCAGCTGCAGACGGCGATCGGTGAGTACCGGCGCGAACACGAGACGCTGCGCAGCGAACCCGCCGCGGTGACCGTTCACCGGCTGCTCGGTTCCCGGCCCGACGGCACCTTTCTGCGCGGCGCGGCCAACCGACTGCCGTACGACGTCGTGGTGGTCGACGAGACGTCGATGCTGCCGGTCACCATGATGTGCCGCCTCCTCGAGTCGCTGCGGTCGGACACCCGGCTGATCTTGGTCGGCGACCCGCACCAGCTGGTCTCGGTGGAGGCCGGCGCGGTGCTCGCCGACCTCGTCGATCGCGACCCGTCGACCGACGACGCGGCCGAGCTGCCCCAGGCATTCGTCGACGTCACCGATCTGGAGACCGCCGACTTCGAGGCACCGGAACTGGTCGCGTTGGCCCGCGGCGTCATCACCCTGCGGCGCGGACACCGGTACGGCGACAGCATCGGCGAGGTGGCCGAGGCGGTCAACGCCGGCGACGCCGACCGGGTGCTGGAACTCATCGGCGAGGGGTCGAACACCGACCATCCGGTGCGGTTGATCGAACCCGAGTCGGCCGAGGAAGTGCGCGGTGAGGCCGTCGGGTGGGCAGGCGCCCTGCGCTCGGCCGCCCTGGCGGGTGACGCGCGCGCCGCGGTGACCTCGCTGCGGGGCCACCGCGTGCTCTGTGCTCACCGGGACGGGCCCTACGGGGTCGCCGGATGGTCGCGCCGCGTCATCGGCTGGATCACCGATGACCTCGCCGGGCCGCCCGCGGGCGGCGGCTGGTACGCGGGCGAGCCGCTGTTGGTGACCGCCAACGACCGAGCCCAGGGCGTGTACAACGGCGACTCCGGCGTGGTGATCCGCGACGGCGACGGCCTGGCCGCGGTGTTCGAGCGCGGTCACGAGATCAAGCAGCTCCACCCGAGCCAGCTGGCCGACGCCGTCCCCGTCTACGCGATGACCATCCACCGCAGTCAGGGCAGCCAGTTCGGTTCGGTCACTGTGGTGCTGCCGCCGCCGGACGCCGAACTGCTGACGCGCGAGCTGCTGTACACCGCGATCACCCGGGCCGAGCGCGAGGTCAACGTGATCGGCACCCCCGCGGCGCTGCGAGCGGCCGTCGGCCGTCGTGTCGCGCGCGCTTCGGGACTGCGCACCAACCTGGTGGAAGTGATCGCGCCCGCAGACGACCAGCCCGACTCCGACGAGTAGGACGTCGCCGACCGTCAGGGATTCCGAACGGGCGGGACTCAGATCGGACGGGGGTTAGATCGGACGGGGGTCAGATCAGGTCGACGCCGCCGGGAACCAGGTCGCGCCGCTGGTACGCCTCCGAGCGCAGAAAGAGCCGCTGCGGCCCGGGCGGGAGCGCACCGAAATCCTGCATCGAGGCGCTGCGCGCGATCTCGGTCCGGTGCGATGTGATCGCGCGGATCTTGCAGCCGACGCAGGCGCCCACGTCGACCCACAGGTCCACCTGCGCGTCGGGCGTTCCGGTGTACGGAAGGTGCGATGCGGTCGCGAGATGCGGCTTGATCGCGGTCACGATGCTTTCCGGAATGGTGACGAAGTAGAGCGACGACACCTGCCACGGATCACCGAGGTCGGAGTGATACGCGCCGACCGCCGCTGCGTCGGCGGCCGCCGCGGTGAGTCGATTGGCATGGATGTGGTCGGGGTGCCCGTACATACCGAAGGCGTCGTAGGTGACCAGGACCTGCGGCTTCAACACCCGGATGTGCGCCACCAGCGCCGCCACCTGCTCGTCGAACGGCGCCAGAATGAACGACGACGCGCCGGGGGCGGAATCGGGGACGAAACTGTCGGCGTAGCCGAGCATGATCGGGTCGCGAGCCAACTCCAATTCACGCGCGGCGTCCACGAGTTCACCGTGGCGGGTGGTGCCGCGCACCCAGGTGCACGTGACGAGCGAGACCTCGGCACCGCCGCGGGCCAGGCTCGCGATGGTGCCGCCGGTCCACAACGACTCGTCGTCGGGGTGGGCATGAACAAAGAGTGCACGGGAGGCGCCTGACACCTCCCTCACAGTACGCGTAGGTCGGCCGGTAAACTCGTCGGCGCAGAATCAGCCCGACAATTCGCCCGTCACGATCAGGAGTCCTGCGTTGACCTCGCAAGTTTTCCAGTTCCAAGCCCAGGCCCGGCAACTGCTGGACCTGATGGTTCATTCCATCTACTCCAATAAGGACAGCTTCCTGCGAGAACTGGTCTCGAATGCGTCGGACGCCGTCGACAAGCTGCGCCTGGAGGGCTTGCGCGACAAGGATCTCGACGCAGACATCTCCGATCTGCACATCCGCCTGACCCCCGACGCCCAGGCGCGGACGCTGACCGTCGCCGACAACGGCATCGGCATGTCGCGCGAGGAGGTCATCGACCTCATCGGCACCGTCGCGAAGTCGGGCACCGACGAGCTGCGGCAGACCCTCGCCGCGAGCGACCCGGCCGACGCCGGTGATCTCATCGGCCAGTTCGGCATCGGCTTCTACTCGGTCTTCATGGTCGCCGAACGCGTTGAACTGGTGACCCGCAAGGCGGGCGAGACCGTCGGCACCCGCTGGGAGTCGACCGGCGACGGCACCTACACCCTCGACGAAGTGGCCGACGCGCCGCAGGGCACCACGATCACCCTGTCGCTCAAGCCCGTCGACGAGGACGACGCGGTCAACGACTACGCCGACCCGAACGTGCTCCGCGGCCTGGTCAAGAAGTACTCCGACTTCATCTCCTGGCCCATTCGGATGTCCGTCACCAAGCACACTCCGGGCGAGGAACTCGAGGACGGCACCACCGCCGAGCCGACCGTCGAGGAAGTCGACGAGACGCTCAACTCGCAGAAGGCGTTGTGGGCGAAGTCGCCGTCGGAGGTCTCCAAGGAGGAGTACGCCGAGTTCTACCGGCACGTCTCGCATGCGTGGGACGATCCGCTCGAGACCATCACCCTGCACGCCGAAGGCACCTTCGAGTACCAGGCTCTCCTGTTCATCCCGACGCAGGCGCCGTTCGACCTCTTCATGCGCGAGCGTGCCAACGGCATCCACCTGTACGTGAAGCGCGTGTTCATCATGGACGACGCCGCCGAACTGATGCCGGAGTACCTGCGCTTCGTCCAGGGCGTGGTGGACGCCGCCGACCTCTCGCTCAACGTCTCGCGAGAGATCCTGCAGCAGGACCGCCAGATCCGGGCGATCCGGCGTCGTCTCGTCAAGAAGGTCATCGCGTCGGTCCAGGAGATCCAGGATCGTCGTCCCGAGGACTACCAGACCTTCTGGAGCAACTTCGGCCGTGTCTTCAAGGAAGGCCTGATCAACGATCAGGACAACGCCAAGGCCATCCTCAAGGCGTCGGTGTTCGCCTCGACCAACAGTGAGACCGAGCCGACGACGCTCGTCGACTACATCTCGCGGATGAAGCCCGAGCAAGACGTCATCTACTACATGACGGGTGAGTCGCGGACCCAGATCGAGCGGTCGCCGCACCTGGAAGCCTTCCGCGCCAAGGGCATCGAAGTGCTGTTGCTGTCGGATCCGGTCGACGAGGTGTGGGTGTCGTCCGGTCTGGACTTCGAGGACAAGCAGCTGGTCTCGGTGGCCAAGGGCGTGGTGGACCTCGACGGCGACGACGCCGAGTCGACCGACGAGGACAAGACCAAGCAGCAGGAGGAGTTCGCGCCGCTGCTGACCTGGCTCGGCGAGACCCTGTCCGACGAGGTGACCGAGGTCCGCCTGAGCTCGCGTCTCACCGAGTCGGCCGCCTGCCTGGTCGGTGACGCGTTCTCGATGACCCCGCAGTTGGAGAAGCTGTACCGAGCGTCGGGACAACCGGTGCCCAAGTCCAAGCGGATCCTGGAACTGAACCCCGACAACGCGCTGGTGACCGCCCTGCAGGGCAAGTTCGGCAGCGAGGGCGACCGATCGGCGCTGGAGCCGACGGCCAAGCTGGTCTATGCGGCAGCTGTTCTCGCGGAAGGCGGCGATCTCGACGATCCCGCCGAGGTCGCGAAGCTGCTGGCCGAGACCCTGACCCAGAATCTCGGCTGACCCATGGGGGTGTTGACGCCTGTCGCGATCCGGATCGGGTCGTTCGAGTGGCTGCCCAAGTACCTGCCGTACATCGTCAAGATCGATGTGCTGCTGCACTTCCTGACCCGCGGACGGGTCGGTCTGCTGCGGCTGGCCGGGCTGCCCGGTGTCACGATGACGATCCCGGGCCGCAAGAGCGGCACACCGCACAGCACGCATGTGCTCGCGGCGCCCGACGGCGACGACTGGCTCGTCGCCGGCTCGTTCTTCGGCGGGCCCAAGACTCCGGTGTGGGTGTACAACCTGCGCGCCGCGGAGACGATCACCGTCACGGTCAACGGCGTCTCGCAGACGATGGCCCGGACGGAGTTGGTCGACAACGACCGCGCCGTCGGCTGGCGGATCCTGCTCGGCGTCTGGCCCAACTTCACGATGTACGCCCGCCGGACCGACCGCCGGATCCCGGTGTTCCGCTTGTCGCCGGTGTGATTCGGCGAGCCCCCAGACGGCAAGCCCCCGCATAACAGTGTTCCCCGTGACCACCTGGTGGTCACGGGGAACACTGCTCTGTTGCGGGCGGGGTCCTACTCGCCCTTGAACTGCGGCGGGCGCTTCTCGAAGACCGCGGTGATGGCCTCGGTGATGTCGTTGCTGGGGAGGAAGGCGGCGTTCCACGCCGCGACGTAGCGCAGACTGTCGTCGACCCGCGCGCTGCGGCTGTGGTCCATCACGTCCATGAAGCCCTGGACCACCAGCGGCGCATTGCCCGCGATCTCGGCAGCGATGGCGTGGGCGGCCTCGAGTGCCGCGTCCTTGTCCGCATAGACGTCGCTGACGAGGCCGATCTTCTCGGCGCGGGCGGCGTCGATGTCCTTACCGGTCAGGGCCAGTTCCCGGGTGTGGCCCTCGCCGATGATCAGCGGCAGGCGGGCCAGCGAGCCCATGTCGGCGACGATCGCCACCTTCACCTCGCGGACGCTGAACTTGGCGTCGGCGCTCGCGACGCGGATGTCTGCGGCGCTGATCAGGTCCACGGCACCGCCGATGCACCAGCCCGAGATCGCGGCGACGACGGGCTTGCGGCAGTCGGCGACGGCGTTGATGGCGCCCTGCATGCTCTTGATGGTGTTGTGGAACTCGGTACGCGGCCCGGCCTTGGCGTCGGGCGCGAGGACCTTGCCGAACTCGCCCATCATGGCGGGCAGGTCGAGACCGAACGAGAAGTTCTTGCCGGAGCCGGTCAGCACCACCGCGCGGACCTCGGGGTCGGCGTCGATGGCGTTGAACAGCGGAGCCGACTCGCTCCAGAAGTCCGGGCCCTGCGCGTTGCCCTTGCTCGGGCCGATGAGGGTCACTTCGGCGACGTGGTCGGCGACGCTCACGCTGAACGCCTTGTACGGGTGGGAGCGGTAGGCGGGAGCGTCTGCGCCGGTCACCGCGCCGTCGGTGTTGTTCTCAGTCACGAGCCCGATGGTACCCGCAACCCCTACTGGCGAGTAACCCCCCGCTCAGTCACGTCGCAGTCGCGGGAGGAGTTCGTCGGTCTTCGCCTCCGACCAGCCTTCGGGCGTCAGGATCTGCGCCCACGCCTGCGGGATCTCCCGCAGATAGTTGTGGCCGTGCCCGTCGGGCACATTCACCGAGACCGCCATGTCGGCGGCCACCTGCAGGAAGGTCACGAACGGAATCCAATGCATGGCTCCGAGCACATCGGCGCCGCGCTTCTCCCGAAGCCAGTCGGGCTTGTTCAAGATGAGGTCGGGGTTCCACCACGAGATCGGGTCGGACGCGTGCTGCAGGTACACCAGGCGACCGCGATCCCATGGCTGACCCGCAGGCCTGCCGAGGTCGTCGGCGGTGTTGATGAACCGGACCTGCTCGCCGTCCTCGAAGATCGGCAGCACCTCCGGCGTGCCCGCGTCACGATCTGCGGTGGTGTCTGCCCACATCTGATTGCTGAAGGTAGGTCCGGTCAGCAGGGCGCCGTCGGTCCGTGCACTCATGGTCGCGACCGAACCGAAGGGGGCCTCCGCGCCGAACGAACCGAGGCTCTCACCGAAGACCACGATCTTTGGTCGGTCGGCCTCCGGAATCCTTCGGACCATGCGGTCGATCGCCTCGAACAGTGCTCGTCCCGCCTGGCGGGCGCGTTCCTGGTCCACGAGGAACGACAACCAGCTCGGCAGCATCGAGTACTGCATCGAGACCATCGCGGTGTCGCCGTTGAACATGTACTCCAGCGAATCCAAGTTGGCCTGATTCACCCAGCCGGTGCCGGTGGAGCCCGCGATCCCGATCAGCTTGCGCTTGAGCCCTCCGGTCCGCACCAGCTCGCGCGCCGCGAGCTCGGCGCTCTCGTTGATCGAATCGGCGGACTTGAGGCCGGCGTAGACGCGGATCGGCTCGAGGGCGGGCCGACCGTTGAACTCGGCGATCTCCTCGGCGCGGGGACCCACGGACACGAACGTGCGCCCCATCCGGCCGAGGCTGGCCCAGCTCACCAGCGAGTCGGGGCCGCCGGACCGGAGCGTGGAGGTCGGAGGCTCCGTATCCGGGTTCGTCTCGTCGTTGACGGCGGCGAAAGAGTTGTTGAGCGCGGTCATGCCGTAGTCGGCGACGACTCCGTTGAAGACGAAGATGCTGACGACGACCATCGCAGTGGCCGCGGTCAGCCCCGCGATGCGCGGCGGGATGCGTCGGCTGAGACGGCGGGAGATCAAGCGGACCAGCGCGCCCCAGGCCTGCCCGGCGCCGAGCAGAATCGCGAACACGATCACGGCGACGACCACGATGATCGGGTACGCCGTCCAGTCCAGACGCTCCACGCCCATCAGATCGCGCAACTCGTCCTGCCAGCGGCGATACCAGTACATCATCACCGCTGTCCCGATGAGGAAGACGACGCCGAGACCGATCCACCAGAAGTGACGGGGACGCCCCCACGGTTTTTTGCGGGACACCAGATACCGTGCCAGCCAACTGAGGAAAGCGCCGATCGCATACCCGAGGGCTGCCGCGGCGGCGCCGACCACGCCCTGGAACAGCGGGCCGCGGGGCAGCAGCGACGGGGTGGTCGAGAACCACAGCAGCACGGTGCCGAACACCAGACCGCAGTACGACAACCGCGCGGTGTACCGCGCCCACCACTGTCCGGCGCGGGCCAAGAACGACGGCTTCGTCGCCTCAGGAGCGTCCTGGTCCGTAGCTTCGGGAGCATCCTGCTCCGTCGCTTCGGGGTCGGGAACGGGGTCTGCTGTTGTCATTCGTCGGCCTTTCAGTCCCGATGCGGACTTTCAGCTTAGTCGCGGTCGGTTGGCCGGGAGACGGTGGAATCGCTTTTGTGCCACCATGAGTCCGTGAAATCGATTCCTGATCCGCTGGCCATCGACGACGTCCACCTCACGTTGCCCACCGGCGACGTCGAGGCGTCGACACGGATCTACGACCACCTGCTCGGGCCCGGTCGTTCCGGGCGCTGGTCCGCGACCAACGGCTCGATCGGATTGGCAGGCGTCGACGCCCCATTGACCGTCGACCTCCGCGTTGCGGACCTGGCAGGTGCCGCAGATCTGGTGCAGCGACGCGGCGTGGCCGTTGATCACCACTCCGACGCAGCGTCGCTCGCGGACCTGCCTCCGCTGCGGCTCACTGCGCTGGACGCCGCGGACCCGGCGGGGCCGATGATCGACCACGTGGTGCTCACCGTCGCCGATGCGGACTCGGCGGTCGCGACCTTCGGTGGTCGCCTCGGCATCAACCTGAGACTGGTGCGCGACCTCGGGAAGGGCGTCTCGCAACTCTTCTTCCGCACGTCCACCGCGGTCCTGGAAGTGGTCGCGGGGTCGTCGGACCCGGCCGACGGCATCGCCCTGATGGGCGTGGCGTGGCGGTCGGCGGACATCGTCGCCGAGCGCGAGCGGCTGGTGCAGGCCGGCTTGAACGTCAGCGAGGTCCGCACGGGACGCAAGGCCGGGACGCAGGTCTGCACCGTGCGGGAACCTGCTCTCGGCACCGCGACCCTGTTGATCCAGCAGTGATCGCGGTCGTCGGAGCGCAGACTGTCGTAAGTCCTTCGAAAGGAACCTGATGCCTGCTCAACTCAATCCGTACTTGATGCTCGGAGACACCGCCCGTCCCGCGCTGGAGTTCTACCGGGGCGTCTTCGGCGGTGAGGTGTCGCTGCGCACCTTCGCCGATGTGCCCGGCACACCGCCGGAGAGCGCAGACCGGGTGATGCACGGAACTCTGGAGACCGCCGACGGTCTGGTGATCATGGCGGCCGACTCGCCGGAGAACGCCGATGCGCCGACCGGCCAGAATCTCGCGGTCTCGGTCAGCAACTCGGACACCGACATCACGCAGTCCTGGTGGGACGGTATCTCCGATGGCGGCACCGTCGAGGTCCCGTTCGTGCAGGCGCCGTGGGGCTATCGCTTCGGCATGTGCGTCGACAAGTTCGGGATCCGATGGATGGTCAGCGACGGCGAGTAGTCGTCGGTCGTCTTCGGCCACCCGGCAGCGACCGCCGGGTACGCTGATCGCCATGAGGGAGATGCCGATGTTTCCGCTGGGGGCAGTGCTCCTGCCGGGCGAGGAACTTCCCCTCCGGATCTTTGAACCTCGCTATGCCGCAATGATTTCCGATGTCGAATCGGGAGAAGGCCGGTTCGGGACGGTGCTGATTGAACGCGGTTCCGAGGTCGGTGGCGGTGATGTCCGGTCGATGGTCGGCACCATCGCGCACGTCGAGACGATCACCCAGTCCGGGCCCGGCCGCTACTCGCTGCTCTGCCGGGGCTCCGATCGGATTCGTGTCTCCGAATGGCTGCCCGACGAGCCGTACCCGCGGGCGCGTGTCGACGATCTGGTCGACCCCGTCGGTGGGCGTCTCGAATGGTCGGAGCTGCTGCAGAAGCGCGCGCAACTCCAACTGCTGTGCGGGCAGGGCGGACGTCAGGACGCTCAGTTGCGGTGGATCGCGTCGCAGCTCACCAAGCCCGTCGACTACGAGGCGATGGATTCGACGACGGCGTCGTTCCGCGCGGCATCCGACCTCCCGCTCGGTCCCGCCGACCGGTACAAAGTCCTGACGGCGTCCGACGCCGCTACCCGTGTCGAGGTGATCGAGACGGCGCTCGACGACCTGATCGCCGCACTGAGATTTCGTTTGAAGGGATGAGCGATGAGCAACATTGAGGCTGAACCGGCGGAGATCGAATGCGTCTCGTGTCCGGAGGAAGGCATCGAAGTGATCGAGGCGCGCTCGGTTCCGCTCGGCGGGATTCGTGCGATGAAGGTCAACCGGACGCTGCCGACCAGAGACCGATCGATGGTCGGCGCGTGGTGCTTCGCCGATCACTATGGACCGGAGCCGGTGTCGCAGTCGGGCGGGATGCAGGTGATTCCACACCCGCACACCGGCCTGCAGACGGTCAGCTGGCTGTTCGAGGGCGAGATCGAGCACCGCGACAGCGCCGGGGTTCACGCCATGGTGCTGCCGGGAGAGATGAACCTGATGTCGGCCGGCCACGGCATCAGCCATTCCGAGGTGTCGACCGAACGGGTCGAGATGCTGCACGGATTGCAGCTGTGGGTGGCGCTGCCCGACGCGGTCCGCGACGACCCGCACGGATTCCAGCACTACGCGCCGCCGTCGGTCCCGCTGACGGATCCCGCGGGAGCGGCGGTCGGCAGTATGAAGGTCTTCGTGGGAACGCTCGGCGGATCGACGGCCGACATCGTCACCGCGACGCCGCTGATGGGCGCGGAAGTCATCATCGAACCACGGGCGAGCGTCGACCTCGACGTCGATGCGACCTTTGAGCACGGTGTTCTGCTCGACACCGACGCGTTGGAGGTGAACGGCGTTGCGATCGGCCGGTCGTCGTTGGCGTACGTGGGTCCGGGCGCAACGCGTCTGGAACTGGTCAACACCACCGACGTGCCGGCCCGTGTCGTAGTTCTCGGCGGCGAGCCGTTCGAGGAGGACGTCATCATGTGGTGGAACTTCGTCGGGCGCACCCACGACGAGATCGTCGGGTACCGCGAGGAATGGCAGGAGCGCGCCGAGCGTTTCGGATCAGTAGACGGCTGGGGTTCCGCGGAATGGATCCCCGCGCCGCCGCTCCCGAACAGTCGACTCAAGCCGCGCAAGCGGCCGCAACGATAGGAAGAGACCCGTGACCGAAGCCGACCGCACCTCCGTCAGCCGGAACGACGAGCAGGGCCGCTACGACATCTTCGTGAACGACGAGCTGGCGGGTTTCACGCTGTTCGTCGATCGTGGACCCCAGCGCATCTTCCCGCACACCGAGCTGGACGACCGCTTCGCCGGCCGCGGCCTCAGCTCCATCCTGGTCCGGGAGGCCCTCGCCGACACCCGCGCCGCGGGCCAGCGCGTCGTCGCAGTGTGCCCGCTCGTGGCCCGCTACATCAGCAAGCACGACGACGTCGCCGACCTCGCCGATCCGGTGACCCCGGAGATCCTCCAGTTCCTGAAGTCCCGCTAGCTGCGAGTCCGACTCACCGCCGCGCGTAGCGGAACACCTTGGTGTTCAGCAGGCAGGGGGAGGGGTCGATGATGCCGACGCTCAATAGCTTGCGTCGCGCGTCGTAGTCGATGCCCTCCACCTCGTAGCCGCCTTTGCACGCGCTGTGCTTGGGGACGTCGAAGTCGTGCGTCACGCGGCCCGTCACGGTGGTCCCGCTGGTCAACGGCCGCGACAGCCACACGGAGTAGACGGCCTGACGCGGCTTGTCGACGGCGCAGACCAGGCGGGTGGCGTCGACGAAATCGCAGCTCTGCACGTTCTCCAGCGGCTGGTCGAGATTGATCTGGCCGACCAACGGCACCTGACTTCCACTGCGCTGAGCGCGCGGGTTGGCGAAGACCAGCAGCCGCTTCTGCACCTTCCACTCACCGCTGACCAGGTACTTCCCCGACGGGTCGACCGTCACGAACGAGTTGTTCGCCAACTCCCCGGGGGCTAGCCGATGATAGTAGCGGCGAACGGCGCCGTCGCGGCCGGTGACGGCATACAGTTTGCGACCGGCGTCGAGATTCTCGTAGGCGTCGTAGGTCTCACTGCGGTAGATGTCCTGATCGCCGATATGCGTCCATCCCTCGGCGGCCAGTTCAGGTCGGATCGTCAGGTAGCCGCGCCCGTGGAGGAGGCCGCCGCCGGTGGCGAGACCCTGGTTGTAGGCGAGTGTCGAATTGTCGCTGGTCGAGGTCAGCGTCCACTCGGAGGGCGTGGCCGACGCCGCAGGTCCAGTCGATGACACCGCAGGTGCGACGACCGCCGCCGCGACTGCTCCGGCGAGGCCGGTGATGATGATTCGCAGTGCGCGGCGGCGGAAGTTCACAGCAGGTCCTCGGTGTGGCGGGGGCGTCGGTCAGTCGAGACCTTAGCCCGACCACCCGGGGACAGTCGATCTATTCGGCGGAATCCGATTCGATGGAGTCGTCGGCCTTCGGGCTGGTCGACGCACCGAGGTTCGAGATCATGCCGGCCAGGTCGATGCCGGTGGTTCCCTGGATCAGCTCCATGGCACTGACGACGGTCGACCCGGCGCCCTTGGCGATGGGACTCACCGAGTCGCCGACCAGCGTGATGTTCGCTTCGGTCAACGGCTCCGATGCCGCCTGGACGATCGCGGGCAGCTTGCTCAGCACGAGCTCCAACTGTCCGACGTTGTCGAGCTTGCCGAGAGCCTCGGCGCGCTTCTCCAGGGCTTCGGCCTCGGCTTGACCGGTGATTCGGATGCCCTCGGCCTTAGCTGCGGCCTCGGCGATGATCTCGGCCTTGCGTGCCTCGGCGCGCTGCTGCGCGGCGTACAGCTCGGCCTCGGCGGGACGACGGACCTCGGCGTCCAGCTCGGTGTCGCGGAGGCGGGCGTGCTGCTCGGCGACCTCGTTGTCCTTCTCCACCTGAATGCGACGACGCTCGGCTTCCACCAGCGGACGTACGGCGTCAGCCTCAGCGGCCGCGCGATCGGTGGCCTGACGTGCTGCTTCGCGTTCGATGTCGAGCTCGCGCTGCTGCTGGATCACGGCCTGCTCGTTGGCGATCCGGCTCTCCTCGGCCACCCGGTGGGCCTCGGCGCGCGACTTGGCCGCGATGGCCGCCTGGTCGGAGCGCTCGCGCGCGGCGAGGTCGGAGAAGTACTGGCCGTCGGAGTCCTGGACGTCGTTGATCGAGAAACTGTCGAGCACCAGGCCCTGATTGCCCAGAATCTCTTTGATCGACTGGGCCACCTGGTCGACCAACTGCTGACGGTCCACCAGGATGCTCTTGGCGGTCATGGTGCCGACGATCGACCGCAGTTCACCCGACAGTTGCTCGGTGACCAGGGCTCGAACGCGGTTCAGGTCATCGCCGAAGCGCGGTCCGGCCTTGAGAATGGACTCCGGGGTGTCGCCGACCTTCACGATCGCGACGCCGCGGACCTTCAGTTCGATGCCGTCGTTGGCCGGCGTCGAGGTGTCGAGGTCGGCCTTGACCGACGAAAGCTGCACCCGGGTCGCGCGCTGGACCACTGGCAGCACAAACGTTCCGGTGCCGCGGTAGACCTTGCCCTGCGGTCCCTTTCCGGTACCGGTGACGATGAAGGCCTCTTCCGCTCCGGGGACCCGATAGCGAGATAGTAAAAGGATTGCGGTGAGGACGAGCAGGACCACGATGGCCACTACTGCGCCGAGGACGGCTCCCATGGGTGATGGGTTCCTTTCTTTCGGTCGGTTCGCGGGGCGAACCGGAGGGCGACGATCAGAAGGCGGTGGAGAGTCGAACGACCACGTAACTGTCGCGGTCTGGCTGCTTCTCGATGACGACCGCCGAGGCGTTGTACTCGAGCGCTTCGTCGGAGGTGATGGTGATCTGCTGTGACCCGAGCACCGAGTCGACTTCTCCGACGCCGAATCGGCCGGGGGTCACCGGTTCGACAACGCGGACCGCGGATCCGACGAAGTCCAGCGAGGGCACTTCGGCCTCGGATCCGACGAGGTAGCCGATCAGGGCGACGGTCATCACCGACAGCAGGGCGCCGGCGGCCAGGCCGACGAGCAGGGCCACCCAGGTCGAGGTGTCGGAGAACTGCATCAACCCGCCGGCGAGCAGGCCGAATCCCATCGTGAACGGCATGAGGATGGAGAGCAGCCCGGCGCCCGAGTCTCCGACATCGAAGTCGAAGTCCCCGAAGTCCAGGCCGAACAGCGACAACAGGGTCAGGACCAGTCCCACCCCGCCGATGGCCAGCAAAACGATTCCAAGCACGCCAACCCCCATTGCCGTCGTGTGTGGCTCCAGTCTGACACACGGTGCGGGAGCAGCCATTCGGACGTCTGACGGCACCGGGTAGGCAGGCGTCGCCTACATGAAGACCAACATCAGTCCGACGCCGATGAAGAGCACGCCGAAGAGCAGGTTCAGACGGCGCCGGCCGCGCGCGGTGCTGGTGAGGCGGCGGAAGGCGCGGCCGACGAGCGCGAAGAAGAGCCACATGATCAGGACGTCGACGACGACGATGGTCACGCCGATCTGGGCGTACTGGGTGGCGATGTCGTGCTCGGTCCGCACGAAGCCGGGGATGAATGCCACGAGGAAGACGATGGCTTTCGGGTTGAGGAGATTGACCCAGACTCCGCGGGTGAACATCGACCACGCCGACTCGTCGACCGTACTCCGAGGAGAGTCGTCGTCGGTCTCTGTTCTTGCTCGGATCTGCTGAATGCCCAGGTAGATGAGGTAGGCGGCGCCCACGTAGCGGATCACCGCAAACGCGGTCGGTGATTTGGCGATCACCAGGCCGAGGCCCAGCGCGACGATCACCAGCTGGATCAGCAGGGCTAGCTGCTGCCCGAGGATGCCCCAGATGGACCGGCGGAAGCCGACGTTGAGCGCGTTGTTCATCGTGTTGATGGCGCCTGCGCCCGGGGTGAGGCTGATGAGCAGGCATGCGCCCAGCAGCGCGAACCAGGTGGACGCGGTCACGTGATCTGCTGCAGGACCTGGAAGGCCGCAGCGACCACGATCGCGTTGAAGAAGAAGGCGACGACGCTGTGAACGAGCACTGCTCGACGCGCCTGTCTGGTGATCACGTGCACGTCCGATACCGAGAAGCTGGTGCCGATGGTGAACGAGAAGTAGATCATCTCCGGATAATCGGGATGGGGCTCACCCGGTACATGGAAGGGCGGGGCGTCGGGCTTCGCCCTGTCCAGCAGTGTCATGTACACGTTCACGAAACTGGCGTTGAGCAGCGCCCACGAGATGATGATTCCGGCGACGCCGAGCACGCGGAGGCCGCCGACGTCGTACCCGTCCTCGACGAGACTCTTGCCGACCAGCGCCAAGAGTGCGGCGTTGATACCCGCGACACTGGCTGCGAGCGGCATCAACCACGACAGCCACTGGAAGATTCCGGTGCGGCTGTCGGAGGCGCCGCGCATGGTCATCCGCTGGCTGAGGAGCCAGGCCGCTACGATGTAGGCCACGGCGGTGACTTCCCAGATCACCATCAGAATCAAAGAGTCCGCGAAGACGCTGACCAACGACAGTGCGACGAGGACTGAATCGGCGACGGTGGCGGCGAATCCGGCCATGCGGGAGCGACGATCCACGCGGTTGTGCATGTCGAGAAGCGTACGTGGGTCGGTGGCGAGCCGCGAAGCAAGCCGCGCTGAATTGACCCTTGACCCATACCCCCTATGGGTATACCTTCGGTTCATGGCACACACGGAGAGCGGCGCGACGCATCACCCGGCGGATGCGATCCACGAGCATGGAGAAGCGGCCCACCACGGGTCGCATGCCGGGAATGAGGCTCACTCGAGCCACGACGTCCACGACGGCCATGCGGAGCACCACGGTGACGACTCGCCGGGCCGTGACTCACACTCGGGCCATGACTCCCACGGGGGTCACGCCGGTCATGTCGCCGTGTTCCGGCGACTCTTCTGGACGATGGCCGCCGTCGCGGTGCCGGTGGTCGTCTTCGACCCGATGTTCGCCGACCTCTTCGGCTACGACGTCCCGAGCTGGGCGCGCTGGATCGCGCCGGTTCTGGGCACGGTGGTCTACCTGTGGGGCGGTCGACCGTTCCTGACCGGCGCGGTCGAGGAGATCCGTGCCCGCAAGCCCGGAATGATGCTTCTCATCGGCCTCGCGATCACCGTCGCGTTCATCTCCTCGTGGGGATCGACCCTGGGACTGCTGAGCCACGAACTGAGCTTCTGGTGGGAGCTCGCTCTCCTCGTGGTGATCATGCTGCTCGGCCACTGGATCGAGATGGCCTCGCTGGCCCAGACCACGTCGGCGCTCGACTCCTTGGCAGCCCTGCTGCCGGACGAAGCCGAAGTGGTCGAGGGCGACGAGACCCGTCGTGTGGCGCCCGCCGATATCCGGCTCGGCGACATCGTCCTCGTCCGTCCGGGCGCTTCCATCCCGGCCGACGGAACGGTCGTCGACGGGACGGCCGACGTCGACGAATCGATGGTCACGGGGGAGTCCCGCACCGTCTCCCGGACCATCGGTGATGCGGTAGTCGCAGGAACCGTCGCCACCGACTCCGGACTTCGTATCCGGGTGACCGCAGTCGGGGATGACACCGCGCTGGCGGGCATCGCCCGCATGGTCGCCGACGCGCAGGCGTCCTCGTCGAAGGCGCAGCGTCTGGCCGACCGCGCCGCAGGCTGGCTCTTCTGGTTCGCGCTCGGATCCGCTGCCCTCACCGCGGTGATCTGGATGGCCCTGGGCATGCCCGACAACGCCGTGATCCGAGTGATCACCGTGCTGGTTATCGCCTGCCCCCACGCCCTCGGTCTCGCCATTCCGCTGGTCGTCTCGATCGCCACCGAACGCGCCGCCCGCGGAGGCGTCCTGGTGAAGGACCGGTTGGCTCTGGAGCGGATGCGGTCGGTCGACACCGTCCTGTTCGACAAGACCGGCACGCTCACCAAGGGAGCGCCGACGGTCGTCGAGGTGATGACGGCAGGCGAGCACACCGACGACGAGGTCCTCGCGCTGGCCGCGGCCGCCGAGTCCGACAGCGAACACCCGCTCGCTGTCGCGATCGTCGGTGCGGCCGCCGAGCGCGCACTGCCGGTGCCCGCCGCCACCGAGTTCACCTCGGAGCCCGCAACCGGCGTCGCAGCCACGGTCGACGGAGTTCGGGTGGAGGTCGGCGGGCCGCGGATGCTCGCGCTGCATGGAGCGGACGAACTCGAGGTCGCCGACCGCTGGCGCACCGAGGGCGCCATCATCCTCCACGTGGTGAGCGACGGTCGGGTGGTCGGCGCGCTGAAGCTGGCCGACGACATCCGTCCCGAGTCCCGCGACGCGGTGAACGCCCTGCACCGGCTCGGCGTCGAGGTCGTGATGATCACCGGCGACGCCCAGGCCGTGGCGCAGACGGTGGCCGCCGAACTCGGCGTCGACCGCGTGTACGCCGGAGTCCGGCCGGAGGACAAGGCGGGCAAGGTGGCCGAGCTCCAGGCGGAGGGTCGCGTGGTCGCCATGGTCGGCGACGGCGTCAACGACGCCCCGGCCCTCGCCACCGCCGACGTCGGCATCGCCATCGGTGCGGGCACAGACGTCGCCATCGCCTCCGCCGGAGTGGTACTCGCGAGCTCGGATCCCCGCTCGGTGCTGTCGGTGATCGAACTGTCGCGCGCCGGCTACCGCAAGATGAAGGAGAACCTGTGGTGGGCGGCGGGCTACAACCTGATCTCCGTCCCGCTGGCCGCGGGCGTGCTGGCTCCCATCGGCTTCGTGATGCCGATGAGCGTCGGCGCCATCCTGATGTCGGTGTCGACGATCGTCGTCGCGCTCAACTCGCAGTTGCTGCGTCGCCTCGATCTCGATCCGGCCGCCAGCACCGCGCGCGTACTCGCGTAGGCGGAGTTCGTCGGACCGGGGACCGGGGGATCAGCGCAGGACGAAGTCGTCCCAGTTGGTCGCCAGGTAGTTCAGGAACGCCGGTCCGACGGACTCCGATCGCATGTGGTCGGCCGAGACCGGATGCGCAATAGACGCGAAACCCGGGTCCGCGACCACCTTGGCCGCGAAGTCGTGATGCAGGATCCCGCCGGTGCCGATGAGAACGAAGTCGGCGCCGGCGGCGAGGCATTCGGCCACCTGGGCACCGCTGAGGATCTTGCCCGCCACGCCGAGGCGGGTGTCGGCACGCGGCAGCTCGGCGAACAGATCCAGCAGCCGTCGGCCGCGGTGGGCCTCTTCGTGCGGCTCCTTGAACGCGTCCCACAGCGACATGTCGAGGTAGTCCAGCTGCCCGGCCCCGAGTGCCTGGGATGCCAGTTCGAGACCTTCTGCCAGGGGAATGCCGTACCGCTCGGGCGACAGGCGCAGGCCCACCTGGAAGTCGGGGCCGGTGGCCCGACGGACCGCGTCGACCACCTCGTGCACGATGCGGAAGCGGTTGTCGGCGCTGCCGCCGTACCTGTCGCTGCGCTGATTGCTGCGGCCGTCGAGGAACTGGCCGATCAGGTACCCGTGGGCGCCGTGAATCTCCGCGCCGTCGAACCCTGCGCGTTCTGCGAGCGCTGCCGCGTCGGCGAAATCGGTCACGACCGCTTCCACCTCCGCGGTGGTCATCGCCACCGCATTCTTGGCTTCCTCGGTCCAGGGCGCGGCGCGCAGCGGGTCGAGCTGACCGTCACCGCGTCGTCCGCCGTGCTGCAGCTGAATGGACGAGACGGTTCCCGCCTCGCGCAGGCCGCGCGCCAGGCGCTGCAGGCCGTCGAAGTGTTGCGGTCCGCTCACGCCGAGCTGGCCGTCGAAGCTGTGTCCCCTCTCGGTGACCCAGGCCGCGCACGTCATGACCATGCCGAACCCGCCCTGCCCGCGACGGACCAGCCAATCATGCTCGTCGTCGGTGAGGGTGCCATCGGCGTTGCTCTGCAGATTGGTCAGCGGCGCCAGCGCGATGCGGTTGGCCCAGGCCGGGCCGCGAGTGAAAGCGAGGGGAGAGGCGGCAGTCGTCATCACGTCAGCCTATCGGCCGCGTGCGACGGCGACGATCGTGCCCGGCGGCCGAGTACCGTCGAACCGATGGGATCATGAACGCCATCAAGGCGGTGATGGCGACGGCCTCCCGTGCCGACGGCGAAGACGCACGAGCTCGCGAGGCCCGCTGGCAACGTGATCGGTTGCCCCCGCGAGTTCGCGAGCTCGTGCTCGACGATCAGCGTCTGCGCAACGACATCTGCTGGTCGGTCTTCGACCCGATCAGTTCCTGATCACTCGCATGGGCCCGGGTGTCCACAGCCCGCTGCGATCGGCGTCGGTCAGGGTCAGCTCGGCGTCGCGCTGAGGCAGCAGCGGGGTATAGCGCTGCAACGATCCCCAGTCCCGTGCCCAGTCGTTCTTCAGGTACGCGGGGATCTCGGTGGGACTCAACTCGTTCTCGGTGATGCCGAGTGGACCGCCGTAGTCGCCCGCCATCCAGCGGGCTGAGTTCACTCGCTCGCCCTCGGCGTCGGGCGTGACGCGCCACTTGGGGGTCTCCAGCACGCCGTGGACCACCGCTGCCGGACGCTGGCACGGGAACGCGAAGGCGACCTCCCAGTCCAGGAGCACCGGATCCTCACGCCCGACGAGCTCGTTGAGGGTCTTCAGCTTGGTCGAACGCGGTGGGGTCACTGCCAGCCAGGCGTCAACGCTCGGCGAGGTGTCTTCGGCGACCACACGCACCACCGTCGCTCCGCCGGGGATCTGGTCCATCGGGAAGCTCACGTTGCGCCACTCCGGTGCCCCGCCCGCGTCGTGCGGAATCAGCGACGCGACGGTCGTGACAGTGCCGTCGGCACCGACGCGGCCGGCCTCCAGGCGCAGGGACTGGCCCTTGCGCATCACCGCGAGCGCATCGATCGTCTCGATCTTGCCCGCCACCGACATCGTCACCAGCGGTCGGTCGGCCGACCGCTTCGGCAGCTGATACCAGTCCGACGTCAGATGCCCCATGCCGGTCTCGGTGCCGTAGGTGCCGAGGACCGGGACGCGCTTCTGGTCCAGGCCGAACGGGAGCTTGACCGACGAGCCGTTGACCCCCTTGGTCCGGGTGGTGCCACCGCTGGTGTCCGACGACGAGGTGGTCTCGGTGAGGTCGGTCGCCGACTCGCGCTGACTGTCGTCGACCGGCTGCGCGGACTGCGTGTCGGTGTCGTCGGACCCTTCGGACGCCTCCTCCTCGGTCTCCAGGTGCGACGGCACACCGTCTGGACTGAACCCCGAAGGGATCGGTCCACCGGCGAGGGCCTGAGCGATGCCCGGCGCGGCGCGGCCCGACAGCGCTGCCGGAGCCAGGAGTCCTTCGTTCGGATCCGGCTCCACCAGGACTGCTTCGGCGAGGGCGCACGGCTTGCCCCGGAAGGTGTCGATGTTCGAGCTGGCCCAACTCCACGAGTCGGCCTGGGTCCGGGTCGCCTTGCCGTACGAGATCATGTTGAACAGCAGGATCGAGGCCGACATGATGACGAGCGCGTACATCGGCAGCTTGTCCAGAGCGCGGGATGCGCCGCGAAGATACGGAGCGGGCTCCGGTCGCTCGTCGCCGGTCTGCGCGCGAGCGTCGTCGCGGTAGTAATGCCAGATGCCGAGCGCGGTCAGTGCCACGGCCACGGCGAAGATCGGCCAGAACAGTTCGATGCCCGCCACGTGCGGGGTGTCGTCGGCCCACGGGATGCCGTAACTGCCGACGTACCACCACTGATTCCGACCGGCGAAGGCCACGGCGAGCGCGTACGCGGCGGCCGCGGCGAAGAACGTCCGGTTGCAGCGGCGTCGCACGATGCTCGGCTGGAGGAAGGCCGTCGCCGCAGCTGCCAACGGGCCGGCGAGGGAGGCGAAGATGCCCATCTGGTGGGTCGCCTTGGTCGGCACGAACGCCAGGACGGCGACAGCGCCGCCGGTGACGGCGACCAGGCGCCACACCGCAGCGGTCGCGACCCCGGAGACGTTGCGCTTGCGCACCAGCACCAGGACCACCAGCAGGACGGCCAGGATGGTGACGAAGATGCCGACACGCCGCGCAATCGAACCGTCGGGCGTGGGGTTCAGCAGGATGTACCAGCGCATGGCCTCGTTGGACCACTTGTTGGTCGGTCCGACGACGCCCTGGGCCTCGATGCCTTCCAGGATGGTCGCGATCGGCTGATCGGCGAAGATCTCGTACATCACCAGCAGCCCGGAGGCGGTCGTCGGGATCAGGATCGGCCACAGTCCGATGTCGCCGCGGCGGGACTTCAGACGACGCAGCATCGGCCGCAGGCCGGCCACCAGGGCGACGGCGGCGACGGCGCCGACCGGGTGAATCGTCAGCGTGAATGCCGCCGACACGATGGCCAGCGCATAGGGGACGAAACGGCCCGTCGCGATCGCGCGCTCCACCAGCACCCAGGTGAGAAGGATGCCCAGCGTGATCGCCGGCTCGACGCGGAGACCGTTGTTGAACGGCATCCAGACGGCGAGGAAGGCGAGGGCAGCAGCCCACCGGGCCACGGAGTCCGAGCGCAGGGTGCGGCCCAGGCGCGGGATGGCGATCCGGCTGATCAGGAACCACGTCGCGATGGCGAACAGGAACGGCAGGAGACGCAGCCACGGGATGGCGGTGCTGACTTCCATCCACTTCGCGAGGTACTGGTAATGCCAGCCGAACGGATCCTGCGGCACGCCGAAGTAGCGGTAGTAGTTGTCCAGATATCCTGCTCCGGGCGCCACGCGCCCGACCGTCACCTGATAGCCGTCGTCGGCAGTGTTGCCGCCGATCATCAGCCACAGCGCCAGGACCGCGGTGACGAAACCGTCCAGGACGGTCGGCCGCCACCAGCGGGTCGGGAGGAGCCGACGGATCTTGCGGCCGTCGCGCGCGTCGAGAACCGCAAGGGCGATGATCGAGGCGATCGTCGACAGCACGCCGATGATCAGCAGGGTCAGCTTGAGGGGAGTCGGGCTGGTGCTGAAGCGGGTGTCGACGGTCGACCGGAAGCTCAACCCGTCGGTGGGCGCGGTCTTGGGCAGATCGGTGTAGACCCCGATGATCTGCGGCCGCATGTTGGAGTCCTGGATATCGAAATTCGCATCTTCGACCGGAAGGCCTTCAACGCCACCCCGGGTACCGGAGGTGTCCGCGTGCACGACGATCGCGCAGTCGGCGGACGCCTGCGCGGCGGCCCGCGGCACCGACAAGAGCACCGCGCCGCGCTGGGTCACGAGCAGATTGTCGTGGGTGGCGGTGATGAACAGCCCCACCTGACGGGCTTCGAGGCCGGTCTTGGGAACCGTCGACAGCAGCACGCCGCCGTCCTCGGGGAGCAGCGATGCCAGCGAGCACGGCACGGCGACGTCCATCGACAGCGGGTTGAACGCCACATTGGGCGCCGCGATGTTCGCCACCGTCGGCGGCGCGCCGGCCGATGCGGCCTGCGGCCAACTGATCTCGGTGTCGGTGTAGGTGACCGGCAGCAGTGGTGCGGCCGCGGCCAGCAGGATGCCGATCAGTCCGGTCACGACGGCCACGATCTTGGCGGTGGCGAGGGTGCGTGCCGACCGTTCGGTGGTGCTCGAAGTGGTGTCAGTCATCGGCTTCTCCCGTCACGATGGTGCTGGTGGTGTGCCAGCCGAACTGTCGTGACGTGGTCGTGGTGAGGTGCGCCGGGGGAGCCTCGGGCACCAGCGGTGTGAGCTTCAGCAGGTTGCCCCAGTCGCGATACCAGTCGTTCTCCAGGTAGGTCGCGACGGTCGACGACTGCGTGAGTGCGTCGGAGACCGCGAGGATGCCGCCCGCGGAGGCCCGCTGCCAACTCTTGGACTTCGAGAACGTGGTCGCCCGGTCCGGCGTGATCCGCCACTGCGGGACGGTGAAGACGCCGTCGCGCGCGGTGATCGGTTGCTGGCACGGGAACTGGCTGCCGACGGAGAGATCGAGCAGCACGGGATCGTCGCTGCCGACGACCTCCTGGAGCGTGCTCAACCGGGGAGCGCGGGGAGGGGTCACCGCCAGCCATTCGTCGGGGTTCAGGTTCGAGTCGACGGCGACGATCCGCATGGTGGTGGCGTTCGCCGGAATCGCCGCCATCGGGATGCGAAGATTGCGCCACGGGCGGTTCGCATGGTCGGGCCCGGCGTCGATCGGGATGAACGGCGCGCCGACGGTCTGAAACTCGCCGCCCACCTGGGTGCCGAACTCCACCTTCAGATCGCGTCCGCCGATCGGGGCGCCGTCCTGGCCGACCGAGAAGATCGAACCCGCTGCCGAGATGACGATCAGCGGTGAGGCGTCGCGCTGCGGAAGGCGGTACCAGTCCGACGTCAGCGACGCGGTGCCGTTGTCGAAGCCGTGACTGCCGAGGACCGGGGTGGTTGCGGGATCGAGCCCGAACGGCAGGGCGACCGTCGAACCGTTGATCGTGCGCGGTCCGAATCCGCCGGTGGTCCCGGCGGGCGCGCCCTTGGCGGTGTACGAGCTGCCCGGTTTCGGCGCGGTGTGGATGGTGCCTGCGCCGAGTCGGACCGGTTCGGGGTCCAGATCGAAGGCCACGCCGTCGGGGGTGAATCCGACGGATTCGCCCGCAAGCGTTTTGGAGACGTCCTTCTGGGCGACGGGTTGGAGCATGCCCGCGTTGGCGTTCGGCTCCACCAGCACACGATCGGCCATGCCGCACGTGTTGCCGCTGAGGGCCCGCATGTTGGCGCTGAATGCCGTGTAGGTGTCGCTGCGGTCGAGCGCGGCGCGGCCGAAGAGCGCGAACTCGCCCAGGACCAGCGCTGCGGTGATCACGACCACCGGGACGCCGGCGATGAGTCGCCGGCGGCGGACCACGGTCGAGGTCGGTGCCTGCCGGTCCGTGGGCCGCACGCACACCCACAGCAGGACCGCGAACGAGACGGCGGTGAGTCCGAGGAACAGTGTCGAGACCGGCTGGCCGGCGATCACCGGAGGTTTGTCGAACCACGGGATGCCGTAGTCGTAACCCCAGCCCCACGCGTTGTTACCGGAGGTGGCGACCGCACACGCCCCGAGCAGAACGGTGACGTAGGTCCACAGCACGCGCGGAGAGTTCCCGGCCACGGCGATCAGCGCTGCGGTCGCGACCACCGTCAGGGCCGCGCCGATCCCCGCGAACACGCCGAACTGGACGGTCCACTTGGTCGGCACGAACGACAGCAGACCGATGGTCAGCAGAACCGCGCCGATCAGACGCCACACCGGTCCCGGAGCGAAGCCGGCGAGACGACGGTGACGCAGCATCAGCGAGACCCCGGCGCCGAGCGCGACCACGAGCAACAGGACCGGGATCCGCTTCATCAGCGCGCCGTCGGGCGTGCCGACCGTCATGAAGTAGTACCGCATCAGTTCCTGGTACCAGGACAGCGTCGGACCCACCGTGTAGCGCACTCGGATCGCCTCGACGACGTTCGCCAGGGTCTGCGTGCGGAAGACGAGGAACACGATCAACGACGCCGCCGCGGCGAGCGACGCGAACAGGGGGAGCAGGCCGTACTCGCGGCGCAGCGAGCGCACGATCCGGAGCATCGGTCGCGAGCCGACGATCAGAACGGCCACCGCGACCACGCCCTGCGGTCCGGCCGCGAGCGTCAGCAACGCGGCGAAGGTGGCGAGCGCTGCGGGAAGCAGCCGTCGCGTGGCGATCGCCGACTCCACCAGCCACCAGGTGACCAGCGAACCCAGCACGATGATCGGCTCGGCGCGCAGCCCGCTGCAGAAGGCGATCCAGAAGGCCACGAACACGGCGGCACCGCTGAACACGGCCCACTTCGATCCGCGGACCGCGGGTCCGAGCCGAGGGATCAGGACGCGGCTGAGGATGAACCACGACAGCAGGCCGGCGACGAGAGCAGGCAACCGCATCCAGATGCCCGCGGAGCTGATGGTGGCCCAATGCGAGAGGAACGAGTAGTACCAGTCGAACGGTGCCTCGGCGATGCCGAAGAAGCGGTAGTAGTCCGAGAGGTATCCGGCGTCGGACGCATTGCGGCCCATCACCTGGATGTAGCCGTCGTCGGACGTTCCGGCGGCGAGGAAGTGCCACACGACCAGGGCCGCGGTGACGACGAGGTCGGTGGCGCTCGGGGCGGCCAGATGCAACAGTCGGCGACGCGACCGGAGCACTCCGCGCAGGCGCGCGACGGCGTCGAGCTTCGCGAGGGCGATGAGCGCGATCAGGGCGGCGATCACGCCGATGACGATTACGGCGGTCTTGATCCACGTTCGGGAGACGTCGAAGGCGTTGTCGACGTCGATGTGCACGCTCAGGTCGGCCTGAGCAGCGCGGACGGCGTCACCGGAGAGGGAGGTGAACACGCCTGCGACGAGTGGGCGATTCAGGGGGTCGCCGCGGGCGGGTGGGCCCGAGCCCACGAACTGGGCGCCCATCGCCGATTCGTCGGCCCAGAACTTCAGTTCCTGACAATTGTTCAGCGCGGCGCGGTCGGCGGTGGCGAGCACCGAGTTCGCGACCACCACGCGCACTCCGGACGCGCCGGCGCTGATCGAGAGCGCCCGATCGCGAATCTCCCGCGGCGCCGACGAGGGCGCCGTGGCCACGATCACGGTGTCGGTGCCGGATGCTGCCGCCTTCTGGAGGACGCTGCAACCGATCGCGATGGTGAGATCGTTCGCGGTCTGCGCGGCCAGGGGCGCGACCACCGAACCGTTGTCGGTGGCCAACTGCTGTCCGTTCGGCCAGTCAATCGACGCCGATTGCGCCGTGACCGGCAGAAACGGGGTAGCGAGGGCGGCGACGATCGCAACCAGACCGGCGATCGTGGCGACGACCGAATACCGTCGCGCGGCCTCTCTCTGTGAAGTACTCATCGCAAGTGAGGATAGGCGAGGGTACTTAACCTTCTCCAAGAGCGTTGCGACGCGTCGGGCCGCAACGCCGTCGATTCAGGGGCGCGGATGCACGTTGTACCGACTCAGGATGGACACGCGGTTGAACGCGTTGATCGACGTCGCACCCCAGATCACCGCGGAGATCTGCTCCGCATCCAGCACATCGGCCGCACGCTCGTACGCGCAGTCGGCGGTGTCGTGGTCGGGGAGATTCGTCACCATCTCGGCGAGTTCGAGGGCCGCGCGTGTCTCGTCGTCGTACAGGTTCGGCGCATCGCGCCAGGCGGAGAGCACGGCCAACTGCTGCTCGGTGACTCCCGCGGCGATCGCGTCTTCGCGATGTACGGAGAGGCAGAACGCGCACCCGTTGAGCTGGGAGCAGTGCATGTTCACCAGTTCCATGGTCGCGCGGCTGATGCCTGCCGCCTCGGCGGCCGCTGCGACTTTGGTGGAGACCTTGACCAGCGCCTTGTACGCGGCGGGTGTCTGCTTGTCGATACTGACGCGAGGAGTGGGCATGGAGTCACCGTAGCCGGAGCATTCGGTGCCCGACGGCTCGGCGGACGCGAGAGATCACGGTGCGGACGTCGACGCCGCCTCCGTCGAACTCGAAAAGGAGTAGTCCTCCAGCGGGAAGCGCGCGGCGTCCCACATGGTCTCCAGGGTCGACGACGGGCGCAGGGGCACGTCGCCGCGGTCGTCGAAGTAGTAGCTGTTGGCGGTGGAGCACTGTCCCTGGAAGAAGATCTGCTTGTCGCGGCGGCCGAGGACCGAGGCGAAGTAGTCGGCGTTGGCCTGCTCGGTGACCTCGACCCGCGTCGCGCCGCGCTTCCGCGCCGCGGTGAGCACTCGGATGATGTGGTTGGTCTGCGTCTCGATGAGATTGAAGTATGACGCCCCGTTGTACCCGTAGGGACCGAGGATCGAGAACAGATTCGGGAACGCCGGGACGCTGACGCCGTGATACGCCTGGAACCGGTTGGTGGTCCAGAAGGTCTCGAGGTCGGTGCCGTCGACCCCGGACACCGGGAACGGCGGCATGTTGCTCTTGTCGAACACCTTGAATCCGGTGGCGAGGATCAGCACGTCGACCCGGTGCTCGGTGCCGCTCTCGGTCCGGACGCCGTCGGGGGTGATCGCCGCGATCGGATCGGTCTCGAGGTAGACGTCGGGACGGTTGAAGGCCTGCAGATACGAGTTGGAGAAGCTAGGGCGCTTGCAGCCGAGCGAGTAGTTCGGGGTCAGCTTGCGGCGGACGTCGGGGTCGGTCACCGATCGGCGCAGATGCAGGTGTCCGAGTTTCTCGCCGACCGACGCGGTCGGAACGTAACCGTGGAAGTGCGCGGCAAGCGGAAAGGTGACCTCGACGTACGACTGGCTCACCAGTCGCGCCAGCGCCTTGGAGCCGGGGATCGCTCCCAGCGCGGTGCGCAGCGGCCACGGCAGCGGCGCGTCGGGCTTGGGCAGGCACCAGATCGGCGTGCGCTGGAACACCGTCAAATGCTTCACCGTCGGGGCGATCGTCGGGATCACCTGCACCGCGGACGCGCCGGTCCCGATGATGGCGACGCGCTTGTCCGTCAGATCGACGTCGTGATCCCAGCGGGCGGTGTGCATCACCGTGCCCGCGAAGTCGTCGACCCCGTCGATCTCCGGCTTCTTCGGTATGGTGAGGACTCCGGTGGCCGACACGATGTGTCTGCCGGTGACGGTGCGCCCGTCGTCGAGGCGGACCTCCCAGCGGTCGTGGGCGTCGTCGTAGGCGGCCGCGGTGACGCTGACGCCGAGTTCGCTGCGCCGCCGGACGTCGTACTTGTCGACGCAGTGTTCGGCGTAGGCCTTCAGTTCGGCGCCGGGCGCGTAGACGCGCGACCAGCCCGAGACCTGCTCGAAGGAGAACTGGTAGGAGAACGACGGGATGTCGACTCCGACGCCGGGATAGGTGTTCCAATGCCACGCGCCGCCGAACCCGTCGCCCGCCTCCAGGATCAGGTAGTCGTCGAATCCTGCCCTGTCGAGCATGATGGCGGCGCCGATGCCGGAGAGGCCGCCGCCGATGATGACGACGTCGTGGTCGGGTGAGTTCATCGAGACTGCTTCTTCGGGCGACGCGCGGGGGACGTCGAGTCGGCGGCGGTGGTGGGGTCGGGGGTGGTGAGGTCGGCGAACTGAGACGAGTCGCCGACGATGATGGTGTCGACGCGATACTCCACCCCGTCGGCGGAGCGGATGCCGTCGCGGACGATCGCGTAGGCGGGCCAGTGCACCACGCGGGTCCGCGGGTCGCGTAGAGCAGCAAAGTAGTTGGGGCTGACGACGGTGGGCGCGACGTCGAAGCGATGCGGGGTCAGTTGGCGGCGCTGCCAGCGGTCGCGGACCCCGCAACGCAGGTGGGAGCGCGCCACCAAGCGTCGCAGCGTTCGGCCCGGCACGTCGATCGGCGTCACCCACACCGTTCCCTCGGGGAAGAAGGTCACCGACTCCGCGGTGTGCAGAACCTCGGGCAGGATCGCCGCGGCTTCGGCGCCGGTGGCCAGGAGTGCGACGCGCTGGCCGGGGTAGTAAGTCTCGAACCAGCCGGTGCCGACGATCAGACGACCGTCGAAGCGCTCCTGCAGGTCTGCGTTGAGGGCCATCACGCGACCGCTTCGGCACTGAGGCCGTCGACCCACGACTGCGGCTTCGCGAGCAGTCTGCGCGGCACCCGGTCGGTGATGATCACCATCGGATCGCCGAGCAGCCGATGGTAGGGGTGCGAGCGGTCGACGATCATCTCGCCCATCGCCCGCAGGATATGGTATGAGACCAGCTTCCGGGTGTTCGGGCCGCGACCGCCGATCTTGCTGTAGCGCTTGATCGCGCTCATCAGTTTGCGCTCCTCCAAGCCCATCGCCACCACGTTGTTCCGCATCTTGCTGATCAGCGGGACGAACACGACGGTCAGCCCGACGGCGACGCGCGGGTCGAGTAGTGCCACTGCCTTGACGGCGTGGTCGACGGTGCTGCCCACCCCGATCAACTCCAGCACCTGGAAATCGGTGGCGATGTGGCGCGCCTCGTCGTTGTTGATGTGCCGGAAGACCTCGTGGCACAGCGGATCGTCGACCTCGTCGGTGAGGAACTTGACGAGTGCGCCGTCGAGCGCCACTTCGAGGAGTGGGATCAGGGCGGCGAGGCCTGCGAGCGGGAGGTCGTCGCCCCACGAGTCGAGGACCGTGATCGCCATCTTGACCTGGATGGTCGGCTCGGGGATCCGACCGTCGGGCAGCATGCCCCAGCGCTTCATCAGCGCCAGTTCGGCGTTGGCGTGTTTCTGTTCCTCGGCGTGGAAGTACCGGTAGATCTCACGGATGGTCGGTGTCGGCGCCTGTTTGGCGAGGGCCGCGAACCCGCGGGCGCCGATGTGCTCGATCCACACCAGATCGGCCATGAACGGCGCCATCCGCGCGCGGGTCTCGTCGGACATGGTCTCCGCCCCGGGCGCGTCCCAGTCGATGTCGGCCAGCGACCACTGCTTGTCTTTGATGGTCTGCAGCATGGCGTCGAAGTCGTAGCTCATGACACGTCAGCTCCTTCATCGGTGAACGGGGCGAGTCGGGCGAGGAGCCCGCCGACGCGCGCGTGCGTCGACGGGGCGAAACGCTTGGACAGCCAGATGGCCTTGGCGTCGAGTTGGGGGGACCACGTACAGCCGGCCCTTGTCGTGGGCGTCGAGCGTTGTGCGAGCCACCTTGTCCGGGGACATTCCGACGTACTTGGCGATGCCCGCGGCCGCATCGGCGGCCCCGGATTCGATCAACGGTCCGGTGAAGATGTTGGTCTTGACGAAGGTCGGGCACAGGACGGTGACGCGCAGACCGCTGCCCGCCAACTCGGTGGCCAGCGTCTCCGACAAACTCATCACGCCCGCTTTGCTCACGTTGTACGCGGCCATTCGGGGACCCGCGGCGAAACCCGCCGCGGAGGCGACGTTGATGATGCCGCCGTGTCCGTGCTCGCGCATCACAGGAACGAAGTGGTGGCAGCCGTAGATGGCACCCCACAGATTGATGCCGAGGGTTCGTTCCCAGTCGTCCAGGTCGGAGCGGCCCACCGTGTGACCGCCCGCGCCGATCCCGGCGTTGTTGATCAACAGGGTTGGCGCTCCGGCGAACCAGTCGATCGCCCGGTCGCGCAGCAACTCGATGTCGTCCGAGCGGCTCACGTCGCAGACGAACGCGATCGCGTCGCCGCCCTTCGCGGCGATCAGGTCGACGGTCTCTTTGGCCGACGCCGCGTCGATGTCGGCGCAGAGCACGTGGGCACCGCGCCGCGCGAGCTCGACGGCGAAGGCCCGGCCGATACCGCTGCCCGCTCCGGTCACCACCGCGCGGGCACTCTTGGTCACGGGTCGTGGGAATCCGATCATGCGGTGGCCTCCAAGTCGCGGTGCCCGGTGGTGGTCGGCAGGCGGCCGGTGATGAACTCGGCGATGTCGGACAGCGCGGCGTCGCTTTCGGGAAACACGGCGGTCATGGCCTGGAAGACGTGCATGAGGCCGGGCCAGACGCGGTGTTTCGCCTCGAAGCCCGCGGCACGGAGTCGCCTCGTCAGCTCGGTGCAGTCGCCTGCCAGCATCTCTCGAGATCCGTTGTGCACCAAGGTCGGCGGGAAGCAGTCGACGTCGGTGAAGTCGATGCGGGCGGCGTGGTGTGCGGCGGGGTGGTCGAAGTAGCCGCCGAGGGCGCGCTGCGCAACCGCAGCCGCGGCAAACGGGTCGCGTTCGATGCGATCGCGGATCGTCCCGCCGCGGAGCGTGGTGTCGACGAGCGGAGAGAGCGTCACCAGGGCCGCCGGCAGCGGTTCTCCTTCGCGGGCGAGTTGCAGGGCCAGCAGCAGGGCGAGGTGCCCACCCGCGGAGTCGCCCGCCACCACGACGCGTGCCGGGTCGTGGCCCTTCGCGAGCAGCCAGTCCCAGGCCGCCCGTGCGTCGTCGGACGCCGCAGGGAACCGCGCCGACGGTGCCAGCCGGTAGTCGATCGAGAACACCGGCAGCCCGGTGCGATCGGCGATCTGAGAGGTGAGGCCCCGGTGCGTGCGGCTGGAGCAGACGACGTACCCGCTGCCGTGGAGATAGAGGACGGCCCCGTCGCTCCGGGTGACGCGGGAGGTGCGCACCCACTCGCCACGGACGGTCGGCCCGGACACTCTCGGTTCCTCGACGCGTTCGAACCGCGCAGTCTTCAGCGGTGGCGACCCGAGGGCGAGGCCCGTGGCGATGAGCGAACGACCGGCAGTCGTCGCAACGCGCCCCGGTGGAAGCGCGTGCGAGAGGGGTCGCCACGTGAGGCTGAGCGCTCCCATCGCCACCCGTGATCGGAGCGACAAGCCGGGCGCCGCCCAGTTTTGCAGACCCATGTCTGCAGATTGCTCTCCGGTGTGATGAATGTCAAGATATTTCCTGTGGCACCTGCGAAAACGAAGCGCCCCTACGGCGGCAAGTCGGCCGACGAGCGGCGCGCCGGACGGCGCGCGGTGCTCTTGGAAGCGGCTCGCGCCCTCTGGTGCGAGAGCGGGTGGACGGCGGTCACGGTGCGCGGTGTCTGTGCCCGCGCGGCCCTGGCCGATCGCTACTTCTACGAGAGCTTCGCCGATCGGTCCGCGATCCTCGTCGCGGTGGGTGACGAGGTGCGCGGCGAGGCGATGACCTTGATTCTCGAAGCGGTCGAGCCGCATCTGCACGATTCGCCTCGGGTTCAACTCGAAGCCGCGGTGACCGCCGTCGTGGAGTTCGTCGCCACCGATCCCGGCTCCACCCAGATCTTCTTCGGCGACCACGGGGGCAGCGAACTACTGGAATCTCTCCGACGCACGATGATCGCCTCGGTGGTCGACGTCTTCCTGGCCTTCAGCGACGACTACCGCGAGCCCGGCTTCGACGAACGCGACTTCCGGATCGCCCTGCTGGTCGGCATCGGCGGCTTCGTCGAGACCGTCGGCGCTTGGCGGTCGGGAGCAATCGACGCCACAGCCGCAGAACTGGTGGCGAGCCTGATGCGCCTCGCCGACCGGATGGTCGTGGGCCAGCTGCGCTTCACATAGCGGACCTGCTGACTCGACCAGTGCGGGTGAGTCGTCGTGGTGGGTGGTGCGTTTCAGGGTGGTCGAGTGCCGCTGCGGCGCGGAGCCCGCATCGGTGTATCGAGACCGGCGGTGAGTTGTATTGGAGCGCTGGGGGTCTCGATACTCGTCGTTGCTCGCTGCGCTCGCAGCGCCGAACTCGACCAGCCTGTATCGGCACCGCTACGTACGGAGCCCGCATCGGTGTTTCGAGGTCGGGGCGTTGGGAAAGTGATCGATCTGCGCCCTGTGAGGGCGCTGATTGTTCAAGATTCTTGGGTCCGCGCGCACCGCGTGGTGGTCTCGATTCAGGGTGGGTTCTCGTCGTGCTGGGTGGTGCGTTTCAGGGTGGTCGAGTGCCGCTGCGGCGCGGAGCCCGCATCGGTGTATCGAGACCGGCGGTGAGTTGTATTGGGGCGCTGGGGGTCTCGATACTCGTCGTTGCTCGCTGCGCTCGCAGCGACGAACTCGACCAGCCTGTATCGGCACCGCAACGGTGTTTCGAGGCCGGGGGTGAGTTGTGCCGGGGTCTCGATTCTGGGCGGGATCGCTGCGCTCACTCGCCGACTCGACCAGCCTGGGGCGACCCCGTGCCGGGAATCTTCGGTCCAGGTGCGCTGTTGTCTCCGGACATGAGCGAAATCGAGTTTGGCCTTGACACTTTTGGCGGGCTCACCCGCGACGCGAACGGCGACCACCTTCCGCACGCGCAGGTGATCCGCGACATCGTGGAGGATGCCGTCGTCGCTGATCAGGCGGGTCTGGACTTCTTCGGTGTCGGCGAGCATCATCGCCCCGACTACGCGGTGTCGAGCCCGGAGATGGTGCTCGCCGCGATCGCCGGGCAGACCGAACGCATCCGCCTGGGATCGGCGGTCACGGTGCTCAGCTCCGACGACCCGGTCCGCGTGTTCGAACGGTTCGCCACGCTCGACGCGGTATCGGGCGGCCGGGCCGAGATCGTCGCCGGCCGTGGCTCGTTCACCGAGTCCTTCCCGCTCTTCGGCTACGACCTCCGCGACTACGAGGTCCTCTTCGAGGAGAAGCTCGCGCTGCTGGCCGAGCTGGTGAAGGAGGAGCCGGTGACGTGGCAGGGGAGCACCCGGGCCGGGCTGCAGGACCAACGCGTCTTTCCGACCACCGAGGACGGTCTCCGCGCGTGGGTCGGGGTGGGTGGAAGCCCGGAGTCGGTGGTGCGGACCGCACGCTACGGATTCGGTCTGTTCCTCGCGATCATCGGTGGCCCCGCCGAACGCTTCTCCGCCTACATCGATCTCTTCGAGCGGGCGCAGGACGAGTTCCAGGTTCCGCGACAGCCGGTGGCCGTGCACTCGCCCGGTCTGGTGGCCGACACCGACGAGCAGGCACGCGACCTGGTCCGCGACGGCTGGTTCGCCCTGCGCAAGCAGATGGGCCGCGAGCGCGGTTGGCCCGCACCGAACGCAGGCGACTTCGAGCGTGAGATCGAGACCGGCGCCCTGTACGTCGGGTCGCCGGAGACCGTCGCGGCCAAGATCGCTGCGACCGTGCAGGCGCTCGACGTCGACAGGTTCGACCTCAAGTACGACCAACCGGTGCAGCACGGCGACCACCTGCGGTCCATCGAGCTCTACGGATCCAAGGTGGTTCCGCTGGTCAAGGACATGCTCGCCTGACTGCCGTCAACCCGCAACACATCGGTGGCCCCGTCAATCGACGGGGCCACCGATGTCAGATCATGCTGCCGCCGTCGCGCTCACGACGGTGAGACGACCGTCGTGAACCTCGGTGATCTGGTCGAACGTCGTCAGCTGTGACCGATCATGGGTGACGAGGACGGTCGCGGTGTTGTTACTTCGCGTCAGCTCGGCGATCAGCGCGATGACGGCGGCGCCGCGTTCGTGATCGAGCGCGCTGGTGGGTTCGTCGACCAGCAGGACGGTCGGGTCGTTCATCAGGGCGCGGGCGATGTTCACGCGTTGCCGCTGTCCACCCGACAACTGGTGCGGACGACGATCGGCTTCGCGGGCCAGCCCGACGACATCGAGGAGCTCGTGCGCGCGGTCGCGGGCGCTGCGTGGCGACTTGCCGCGGATCTGGGTCATCACTTGCAGCTGCTCGGCGGCGGTCAGTGAGGCCAGGAGATTCGGCTGCTGGAAGACGATGCCGATCTTCTCGCGGCGCAGTTCGGCGAGCTGTCGGCGCGACATTCCGGCGGTGTCGGTCCCGTCGATGCGCACCGTGCCCGAGTCGGGGGTGATCAGGGTCGCGGCGACGGCCAACAGGCTCGACTTGCCCGACCCCGAGGGGCCGACGACGGCGGTCAGGCTGCCTCCGGGCACGTCGAGGCTGACGTTGTCGAGTGCGGTCAGCCGCGAGTCCCCGTCGGGGTAGGTGAGGGTGATGTCGGTCAGAGTGAGGCTCATCGTGCGCTCCCGAGGGCGGTCAGCGGATCAACCGAGGTGATCCGGTAGATGGACAGGGCGGCGCCGACGGCACCGAGGAGGATCATCACCGAGGCCGGAATCAAGACGGTCGCGGGAGTGAGGAGGAAGGGCACCGTTCCGGAGACCAGCGCTCCGAGACCTGCGGCGATCGCACTGCCGATCGCAGTGCCGCCGACCAGCAGGACGAAGGCCTGGCCGAGTGCGTCCTTCAGCAGGTTCGCGGTCGAGGCACCGAGGGCCTTGAGGATCGCGATGTCGCCGCTGCGCTGGATGGTCCAGACCGTGAAGAACGCTCCGACCACCAGTGCCGAGATGGCGAACAGGAACATGCGCATCAGCTGCAGCGAGCCGTTCTCCGAGGTGTACGAGCCGATTGCGGAGAGCGAGTCGTCGCGCGACACGGTCTCGGTGCCGATGGCGGTATCGCTCTGCGCGAGGTCGGCGTCGTCGTTGGTGGTCAGGGCGATGACGGTGGCGGTCGGGCCATTGCTGTTCTCCGTGGGCGGGGCCAGCTGCTGCCAGACGGTACGGCTGGTCCAGACCACCGGGGTGTGGCTGAACGACGCGTCACCGGCGGTCGCGGCGACCCTGAGCTCCTTGCCCGCGAGCATCACCGAGTCGCCGGTCGACAGGTCGAGGTCCTTGGCGGCGCCGCTGGACAGGACGAGGGCGTCGTCGGTGATCAGGTCGCTGTCGGGTGCGAGTCGCGATCCGGGCTCCACGCCGAAGATCGAGACGGCCGCGGTCCTGTTGTCCGCGCTGGCCTTGGTGGTCGTGATGCCCAGCGGCTCGGCGTCGGTGACGCCCGGCGCGTCCGACCACTCCTCCCACTGCTGCTGCGTGACAGTGGAGTTCGTGTACGAGATCTTCTGCCCGTCTGCGGGCTTCTGGAACGCGATCTCGTTCGCGGGCAGGCCAGTGATGGCGGAGATGTTCTGCTGCGCCAAGCCTCCGGTGAGCCCGGACAGCAGTCCCACCAGTACGGTGATGAGCACGATGACGCCGCCCATGAGGGCGAATCGTCCCTTCGCGAACTTCAGGTCTCTCCAGGCGACAAACACGGTGTGGGCCAGTCCTTTCCGGTGTCCAACAGGTATGCTCCACTCTCTCGCGCACACGGGTGCCCGCGCGTCGCCCGCAAGGGCACACTCTGCGCGCCGAAGGTTGACCTTGGGCTTATAACTTTCGATGGAGGGCGTGCGGCCGACGCACTCCGTAAGCTGGAGCCACTGTGACCGTCCCTTCCTCGCCGCCTCCCTCCGTGACACCCGATTCACCGTTTCCGACGCCGACGCCACGCGCCCTCGACTGGTGCGTGCATCTGCTGGTGGTGGGCCTCCTGGCGCTTGCCGCCGTCCGTGCGGTGCTCGGTGAGCTGCCGCACCCCGCTGCGTGTGTGGCGGCAGTGGTGATCTGTGGCGTCGTCTACGCCGTCGGGACGACGCTGCCCGTGGTTCGCACGTCGCGCCGAGCCGCTGCGTTGTGGTTGGCGGCGCTCGGCGCGGCCTGGTTGCTCCTGCTCGTGCTGACCCCGGACGCGATCTGGTTCGCCTTCCCACTCTTCTTCCTGCAACTGCACCTGCTGCCGCCGCGGAGCGGACTGCTCGCCGTGATCGTGACGACCGTCATCGCGGTGACCGGGTTCGCCGTCCATCAGGGGGAGTTCAATCCGGCCATGGCGATCGGGCCGGCTCTGGGCGCCGCGGTGGCCGTGACCGTCGTCTGGGGCTACCAAGCGCTCTACCGAGAGAGTGATCGACGACGCGCACTGATCGAGGAACTGACCGCCACCCGGGCAGACCTCGCCGCCGCACAGCACACCGCCGGCGTCTCGGCCGAACGCGATCGGCTGGCTCGCGAGATCCACGACACCCTGGCGCAGGGCTTCTCGAGCATTCAGCTTCTGCTCCACGCCGCCGAGCGAGCGCTGCCGACCAACCCGGAGAATGCGGCCCGTTACGTCGTGCAGGCCCGCGAGGCGGCCGGCGACAACCTCGCCGAGGCACGACGCTTCGTCGCCGCCCTCACCCCTCCGTCGCTCGACGACAGCACCCTCGCCGCGGCCGTCGAACGTCTCTGCACGACCACCGGCGACCGCCACCGCATCGCAGTGCGTTTCCGGTTGATCGGCACCCCTGTTCCGCTGCCGACGGCACGCGAGGTGGCGGTGCTGCGCATCGCGCAATCGGCATTGGCCAACGCGGTTCGGCACTCGGGTGCCGCCTCGATCGACGTGGAGCTGAAGTACGACGGCTTCGGCGTCGGCCTCGGCGTGGCCGATGACGGGTGCGGCTTCGATCAGGACGCGGTGACAGCGCATGATTCGATCAACGGCGGATTCGGTCTGCCCGCGATGCGCGCCCGCGCACACGCGGTCGACGGCACCCTGGTGGTCGACTCCGCGGAAGGTCGCGGGACCACGGTGCGGGCACGGATCCCGCACGCCGACGTCGAGCCGGAGGAGACCCATGAGTGAGGCAGGGATGACCGATACTGGGTTGACCGACCCAGGGATTCGACTGCTGCTGGCCGATGACCACCCCATCGTCCGCGCCGGTCTGCGCGCGGTCTTGGAGACCGAAGCCGACTTGATCGTCGTCGACGAAGCCGCGACCGCCGAGGCCGCCGTGGAGAGGGCCGCGGTCGGCGATATCGACGTGGTCCTGATGGATCTCCAGTTCGGCAAGGGGATGGGCGGCGCGGAGGCGACAGCTCAGATCACCGCCCGACACGACGCACCGCGCGTGCTCATCGTGACCACCTACGACTCCGACGCCGACACCCTCCCTGCGATCGAAGCGGGCGCCACCGGATACCTGCTGAAAGACGCGCCGCCGGAGGACCTGGTGGCTGCAGTCCGCACCGCCGCGGCCGGACGCACAACGTTGGCCCCCACCGTCGCCGACCGCCTGATGAATCGGCTTCGACTGCCGAGCACCGCCCTCACGCGACGCGAGACCGAAGTCCTCGGCCTGGTGGCCGACGGACTCTCGAACAGTGCGATCGCCGGCAACCTGCATCTCACGGAGGGCACCGTGAAATCTCACCTCGCCCGCATCTTCGTCAAGCTCGACGTCGATTCGCGGACTGCTGCCGTCGCCGCGGCCACCAGTCTCGGCATCATCCGCCGCTGAATCGTTCAGGTGCAGCCGGTGGTGATCGCGACCAGCCACGGAACCGCGACCGCAGTGCTGAGCAACACCAGGATCATGCTTTGCGCGGACGTCGCCAGGATGGTTGTGCGGCTGCGCGGTGCGGGATCTTCGCGCAGCAGCGTCCGGATCCGATGGGGGCCGACCGCGTGCAGCACGCCGGCCTGCGACGTCGACGAAGCCGCCGAATGAGTGCGCAGCCGTAGCAGGGCGGACACCAGCGGCCGGGTGCCCGCACGATTCCGTGCGGCATCGTCGGCCGCGATCTCCAGGTACAACGGGATCGCTGCGGTGGCGGCGCGGATGAACGGGATCGGTCGCAGAACTCGCCCGATGTGCAGGCTGAGTGCGGCGATCAGGTGATGGCGCTGCGACAGATGCGCCTGCTCGTGGGCCAAGACGGCGTCGAGTTCGTCGCCGTCGAGAAGGGCCAGGGCGCCGCTGCTCATCACGATTCCGCCATGGCGTGCAGGCAGCGCGAATGCCTCGGCGCCGGGGTCGTCGGTGACGAGCACGTCGTGGCCGCGGATCAACGTTCGCTCGGCTCGCCCGCGGACCTGCGCCGCGGTGCGTGCGGCATCGATTCCTCCGCGGCGGTGCGTGTCGCAACAAAGACCAGCGCGGTGCCGATCAGCACCGCAGGCCCCGCCAAGATGACGAAGGTCGGTACCCCGGTGCTGAAGACCGGATCGATCCAGGGGCTCGACGACTGCAGACACTGGCGGCAGAAGTCGACGGCCCCGCCGCCGGACTGCCCGGTGGTCATCCACGCGAACAGCGGGCCCAGCAACATGAAGGCGATGAGCCAGATGGCGACGCCACCGCCGATCACGGCAACCGCGGTTCGCGGATACCGCGACAGCGCCGGAGCTGCGATCTCGAGCAGGCGCGGCCCGGCGAACGCTGCGACCAGCAGCGTTCCGATCAGCAGGACCGGCAGCAGTCCGAGTGTCACGGTTGTCCCTCGGCGTGCGGCCGTTCCAGATATCTGCGCAGGAGGTCGGCGTCGTCGTCGGAAATGGTGTCGACGAAGTGCAGGATCGATGCGGCGCGGTCCTTGCTCGACGAGAGTGCCTGGTTCATCAGATTCGCGGCGTGCTCGTCGCGGCTGGTTCGCGCCGAATAGTGGACCGACCGGCGTCGACGCTGTGCGGAGACCAGCTTCTTGCGCTCCAGGTTCCGCAGGACCGTCGCGATGGTCGTGTAGGCGTTCGCCGCGGGCAAGGCGTCGATGATCTCCCGCACCGACGACGCGCCGTTGTCCCAGAGCACGTCCATCACCTGCTGTTCCAGCGAACCGAGACGGAGCGGCTGATCGCTCATGCGTTGCTCCAAGCCGGGGTGGGGCAGTACTGGCGCGTCTGCAGTCGCACGGCCAGGCCGGTCCAGAGGAGTGCGATGCCCAACACCGCCAGCACCGGCTGGAACGGGGCGAACCACGTCAGGGCTCCGGTGTAGCCGAAGGCGAGCAGTGCCAACTTGTTGCACACCGGGCAGCCGACGGCGAACCACGAGACAGTGGCGCCCATGATGGCGAACTTGCCGGGACGACTGTCGTCGTCGGTGTCGTCACTCGACGCCGGGAGCTCTCGCCCGGTGCGGACGTAGGTGGCGGCAAGGAGGCCGGAGAGCACCGCGGTGATCACCAGCACCGGGTAGTTCCAGGCGACCGGCGCGATCTCGCGGCCGAAGACGCTGTTCGGAATCAGGACCGTCGCCACCCCGATCACGACTGCCACCAGGGCGGCGACGACGACGGCGACCACGGCTTGACGTGCGGTCGCGTCGCGGATCGCACGCCCAACCAGACGGGGGGATTCGCGGAGTGCCTTCACGGTCACAACAGAGACGGGCATG